>JAFASC010000228.1 GCA_019244955.1 Methylobacteriaceae bacterium
ACTTGGCCGGTGCGGAGCCGCAGGCAAGCGCTTGCGGTGTGCTCGCCGGCAAGCGCATCGGCAATGGTTTTGAGGAAAAGCGGACGATCCGCGACGTGGATGCGGTCGAAGAACCCACGGCCGATAAGATCTTGCGGCGCTAGCGAGAACAGACTGCGTGCTTCGTCGCTCGCCGAGAGAACGCTGCCGGCGCGGTCATGGCGCAGCACCAAGTCGCCGAGCGTGCGCGACAGCATTTCATGCCGGGTTGCGCCCACCCGTTCAATCCGCGTTCGCATCTTGTGTGTGCGAACCGCGCTTATCGCGAGGGCGGTCACGTAGAGAATAGATGGAAGGATAATCAGCGAGCCGGCCGCCAACGAGACGGTGGCGGCGTGCTCGGGCGCGGGCTGAACAAGTCCGAGCACCAGGAACGCCGCCGCTGCCGAGAAACCGGCGGGGATGATCAGCGCCACGTCCAGCGTGAACGCGGCAACCAGCGGCACCAGCGTGTAAAGTGCCAGTCCCGCGGGGTCGAGGCCGGGGATGCCGAAATCGAGCGTTATCGCTAGTCCGAGCACGGCGAGGATCACAATGATCTGCGCATCTCGCAAACGACCGGTGCGGCTGAGCAGGAAGCTGGCTGCCAATGGTGCCTGAAGGAAAACGAATGCCAATGTTTGCCAGGGCTGCGGCACGCCGCAAAAAGCCAGGAACAAGGGCGCGGCGAGAAGCGCACAGCACGAGACTGCGAGATGCACGAAGAGGAAGCCCTCGTGGCTCGTCCGGTGAAGATCGTCTGCAGCCGCGCTCGAGTGCACGAGCGCACTCACGCGGGCGGCAAGACTCGACAATACGGTCACCGAACTCTCCCGGAGCGACACGCACGCTCACGAATTTCACCCTCTCAGCGGCGCCTTAAGTGAACCCTAAATGGGCAGGCAAACAGGCGCCTTTGTCGCCGCGGGCACGCAGCATGGTTTCGCGAAAGTTGCCTTTGCGGGCATCGCCGGATCGTAAACGGGGGGTGAATCAAACGTGTCGAGTTCCGCAATCGATCTTGAAGCGGCATCAAAGCGCATTTGCTTACAATTCGAACGATCGGAGTTGAGCACGCGCTCATGTTCTTCATTCGCTGCGCTTTCTGGCTGACACTGGTGTTCACGTCGCTGCCGTGGCCGCAGGATGCCCACCTGCAATCGCAGAAGCTGCTTGCCGATGCGGCTGCGAGCCTGATCCGGTCGGCGAGCGGTCGCCTCGACATCTCGGCCGAGCGGTGCCTCTCGGCGCCGCAGGCCTGCGCCGAGGAAGCCAAGAGGGTGCAGGCGCTGTTCGAAGCGGCCGCGCGGATCGAACCGAAGCGCATCCGCCCGGCTTCCTGACCCGGCTTCCTGAACCCGCCGCCCAGGTCCATATAAGGACCATGCAGATCGACGAGATCCTCGAAAACTTCGAATTTTTGGACGACTGGGAAGATCGTTATCGCTACCTGATCGAGCTCGGCCGCACGCTCGAACCCTTGCCCGACGAGGCGCATAACGCCGTGAACAAGGTGCAGGGCTGCGCCAGCCAGGTCTGGCTCGAGACCAGGATCACCGGCGAGGAGGATGGCGAGCCGATCCTGCATTTCCGCGGCGACAGCGATGCGCATATCGTGCGCGGGCTCGTCGCCTTGACCCTGGCGCTGTATTCCGACCGGCCGGCGAAGGAGATCGTCGCGACCGACGCGGCGCCGCTGTTCGAGCGTCTCGGCTTCTCCCAGCATCTGACGCCGCAGCGCTCGAACGGGCTGCGCTCGATGGTCGAGCGCATCAAGGCTGAGGCACGCGCCGCCGAGGCGGCGCAGCGCGTCGCCTGAACTAGCCGTCAGCCGCGATTTTCGGCCGGTAGTCATCGCTGCCCCAGTGCAAAAGTTTTTTCGCTCGCGCCGGCCCACGTGCTTCCGTGGCGAGCCCGTAATGCGTCGCAAGCCGCGCCAGCGCGATGCCAAGCACGACCTTGGCCGAGCGGGCCGGCCAGCCATGCTCCGCCTCGACCGTCTCGAGGCCCTTTAGAAACCCGCAGACGTCGATGATGAGCGAGCCGAGCTCCGGGCCGAGCGCATCGAGCGCGGCATCGAGCCGCTGACGCGCCGCGACCATGACGTCGCTGATATGCATGCCGCGATCGCCGAGCGCGGCGCCGCTGACCGGATTCGACCACTCGGAGGTGACGCGCGGCTGCAGGCCGGCAATCGTGAAATCGTTGCGGAAGCGCTCGCCTGCGGCGAACGAGGCGGGATCGAGCATGGCGCGCCCGTCGCGGTCCTTGCGCCGCGCCAGCCAGGCGAGCGGGCTCTCCGCCTCGTTGCGCTTCACCGGTCCGTGCGGCTCGAGCAGCGTTTCCTCTACTTCGCGATGCTGGGCCTGGAATTGCTCCGGCGCCGGCGCCGCATCGCGCCGGAGTGTCGCGCGGCCGCTCTCGGTGATTTCAAGCACCGGCCGGCCGGCTGCTTGGCTCCAGCGCGCCAGGTCCTGCGCAACGAGAGTGGCGCCGGCGGCGGCGGGAAAATGCGCCGCCGCGAGGCTGACGCCTTTGCGCCTGGCGGTGATGGCGAGGAGATCGGGACGCGGAATGTCGGTCGGTTTGGCGGAGGCGCCGGGTTCGGCGAGCGCGCGGAGCAGGCGCTCGGCCTGGCGCTCGACGTCGGGCGCGGCGCCCCGGGTTTTCGTGTGCCGCGCACTCATTGCGCATCTCCCGAGACGACGCGTTGCGCGTAGAGCCGCAGCGCGCCTTCGAGAATGTCGAGAGCGCGATCGAGCGAGCAATCGTCGCGCGCATCTTCGATGCGGAAGCAGGCGTGGCGGATCGTCGTGCGATCGCGGCCGAACGCTTAGCCGAGATGCGTATAGTTCAGACCGAAGCCGACATGGGCGAGATAGATGGCGATCTGCCGCGCGCGAGCGACTCGCTGCCTACCGCGGCGTGCCGCGATTTCGTGTTGCGTAATCGCCAGTGACGCGGCGGCCGCGGCGCCGCAGAGCGCCGCATGCGAGCGCTTCGGCAGCTTTGTTGCGAAGGAAAGGGCAGGGGAGGATAAGCAATCTTTCGGCATGCATCTGCTCCTGAGGGGCAATTCAAGGAAGCAGGAATAAAGTCGTTTGTAAAGGGATAAAAACCTTTAAGCCATAAGATGCCCGCGTATAAAGCGACGCGCGGAGCGAGTCGCTGGCTAGCACGAGAAAGAAACGCTGGTCGTTAGTGTCCCCTCTCCCCTCGTGGGAGAGGGTGGCCTGCGAAGCAGGTCGGGTGAGGGGGCGTGTTGCCTTGCGCATCACTGAGGCGCGGTGCGCGCAGACCCCCTCATCCGTCGTTGCTTCGCAACGACACCTTCTCCCGCAAGGGGAGAAGGAGGCGTGCGTCATTCTTGTTGCGCACGCTGGCGCCAAAGAAGAGAAACAAAAGGACACGGGGCACCGGCACCGTTTTCCTCAAGCTTGATGTAAAGAGAGCCGATGACCGGCGCCCCATGTGCGGCGATTTCTGACTTGTCGCGTCCCGCGCTTACACGGAGAGCTCACGCTCTCCATCCCCAGGGGCGAACACCCCAGACCGGTCGTAGTGCCGGACGGGCGGGTCACTCGACGGTTGGCGCCCTTTTTCAGACGCGCGCCGCCGTTTGCGAAAGCCTCCCGAGATGCGAGGTCGGTTTAACCCGCACCGCAGGCGCCGCTTCCCGCCCGCATCGCCGCAAACCGAAACGGCAATGCCCTTTCGGTGGGCGAGAACGACCACGTATGTAGGATTATTTTCAGAACTTGTCAAGTGTCCGGTATGTTGGCCAACAAGTTGACGCCGACTGCGGGTTTTCCAACCTTGCAAACCTCCCGCGGAAAACATGCAGAAGTCCTCGGCAAAACTCCAAATCCACAGCCGTCGCCAAGGCGGTAGCAGAAATTCTATGATAGAACGCCGAAATGGCAAATGAACTGCTTCCCCCGAAGGTCACACCGCATAAAGCGACGGCAAGCGTTCACAAGCCAGTCCTACCTTTTCGCATTTTTTGCGTTTTTCGCGAAATCATTGCGCTTACAGTTTGGCTATATGCGATCGTTAACCTGTTCGTTTTTGACCTAGACAACTATCTGGTCATGCATCTCGCTCCCGACTATGCGTGGCTAGTGAATTTTAAGTTCGTTGTTTTTCTTGCTGGGATCTTGATTTTTGCGCTTTTCACAAGAAAGGGAGCGCTTCTTCTATTCGCCGGCTATGTCATTGCTTATCCGTTTATTTTGATTCTGGCTCGCTTCCCATACTTCGTGTATAAACAGAAAAGCTGGACGCTCTTTTTCCACGTCGTGAATCTCGTTGTAAGCGGCTTTCGTTCTATAAAATACGCAGCGGTATCTTTCTCGCTCTATATAATCTGCTACACGATCGTCTTGGCTGCTCAGAA
>JAFASC010000044.1 GCA_019244955.1 Methylobacteriaceae bacterium
CGCTTCGAGAGCCAAGTGATCATGCCATGATTCTCGGCATGGACGAGCACGAGGGCCTTGTTCTCGCGCGTCGCCATCAGCACGTCGAGCAATTGCACGTCGTCGACGCGCAGGCGGTCGTAGGTCATGAACACTTTGATCGAGGAATGGCCTGCCTTGATCAGCGGCGGTAGCTCGTCCCGCAAAACGTCCTCACGAGGATCGGCGAGTATCATGTGGAAGCCGTAATCGATGATCGCCCCGCGCCGCGCCAACGCGTGGTAATCCTCGACAACCTTGGTCAGACCCATGCCGTAATGCTGCGCGGCAAAGCAGAGCACCGTGGTCGTGCCGCCGAGTGCGGCCGATTTGGTCGCGCTCTCGAAAGTGTCGGAATTGATGAGCCCCGAGGCCGACAATTGCTCGATATGTGCGTGCGCGTCGATGCCGCCCGGCATGACGAATTTACCCGAGGCATCAATGTCGCGTTTGCCCGGCGCGAGGTCGCGGCCGATCGCGGTGATGCCGGCGCCGCTGATCGCGACGTCGGCACGCATCGTGTCGGTCGCGGTCACGACAGTGCCGTTGCGGATGACGATGTCGAAGGACTGCATTCTCTACCTTTGTAATTGGCCACATTCCCGGACGCGCGAAGCGCAATCCGGAACCCAGGGGAAAACGCATCTGCTCTGGCCCCTGGACCCCGGATCGCATCCCGCTTCGCTACATGCGTCCGGGGATGTGGGAAAGCACCGGCGAACCCGCTACTCCGCCGCCGCTTGCTGCACCGCTTCGGTGCGGCGTTTCACCACCACCTTGATCGCATCGTCGACGCGGTCGCGCGCGTAGCGCAACGCAGTCGGCAGATCATCGAGGCCGAATGTATGCGTGTGGATTTTCGTCGCGTCGAACCGCTTCTGCGCCATAAAGGCGGCGGCGCGGTGCGTCGCGCTCTTGCCCTCGCCGCGAATGCCATAGAGATAGATGTTATTGGTGACGAGCGCCGCCACGTCGATCGGCACCGGCTCGTGCGGGAATGCCGCTAGGCAAATCTTGCCGCCCCGATTGACCATGCGCGCGGCCTCGTCGATCGCGTTCGGCGCGCCGGCGCATTCGAGCACGTAGTCGACGCCGCGCCCGTTCATGATGCGTTGCACGGCCTCCACCGCATCCTGCCTGCGCACGTTGATGACGTGATCGGCGCCGAGCTCACGGCCGATTTGCAGGCGATTGTCGCGCGTGCCGGTGAGGATCACGGGCTCAGCCCCAAGCGCCTTGGCGACGGCGACGCCAAGCAGACCGATCGGCCCCGGCCCTGTGACGACGATGCTCTCGCCGGCAACGAGCCCGCCGAGCTCGGTCAAGCCATACATAGCCGTACCGGCGGTGACGACGAGCGTCGCCTCCTCGTCCGACATGTCGTCTGGTACGTGGACGAGCGTGTTGATGTTATTGATCGCGTATTCGCCAAAGCCGCCGTCGGTGGTGAAGCCGTTGGCGCGATGGCCTTTGTCCACGTCGCCGTAATTCAAGCCGTAATTCAGGCACGACGTGTACATGCCCTGTCGGCAGCGCTTGCACTGCCTGCAGCCGGCATGGATTTCGACGGTGACGCGCTCGCCGATCGCGTACTCGTCGACACCAGGGCCGAGCGCGGCGACGGTCCCCATATATTCGTGCCCGGGCGTCCAGTTTTTGTTGAAGGGCAATCCGCCCTGCACCTTCGCCGGCGGGCCGTGCGCGATCACTTCGAGATCGGTCGCGCAGATCGCCACCGCATCGATGCGCACCAACACTTCGGCGCGCTTCGGCACCGGCACCGGTTTTTCGACGAGCTTCAGCTCGCCCGGTTCGCCAAGCACCCAGGCGCGCATCGTGTCTGGCACCGGCATTTTCGGGCTGAGTTTTACGCCCTGGGGTGCATACATCGCGACTCCTACTGGTCCCGTTGCATTCTCGTCGCCCGGACCTGATTGTCCGGCCAGCATACCCCAGCCCAATCCCGTGTGACCATGACAGAAAAACCAATCGGCCTTGCCCGCGGCCTGACCAATTACGGAGACAGCGCCTTCTCGCTCTACCTTCGCCGCTCCTTCGCCCGCTCGATGGGCTATTCCAGCGCGGCGCTGGCGCGGCCGGTCGTCGGCATCGCCTACTCCGGCAGCGGCTTCAACAATTGCCACCGCGCCTTTCCCGAGCTGCTCGCGGCGGTGAAGCGCGGCGTCACCGCGGCGGGCGGGCTGCCGATCGAATTCCCGACGATCTCGCTCGGCGAGGTGTTCCTCAATCCGACGAGCCTGATGTTCCGCAACCTCATGTCGATGGACACCGAGGAGATGATCCGCGCCCAACCGATGGACGCGGTCGTGCTGATGGGCGGCTGCGACAAGACCGTGCCGGCGCAGCTCATGGGCGCCGCCTCGGCCGACCTGCCTGCAGTGCAGCTGGTGGCGGGACCGATGATGACCGGGCGCTATCGCGGCGAGCGGCTCGGCGCCTGCACCGACTGTCGGCGCTTCTGGGCGAAGTACCGGGCGGGGGATGTGTCCTCCGAGGAGATCGGCGAAATCGAGAACAATCTGGCCGTGACGGCCGGCACCTGCGCCGTGATGGGTACTGCCTCGACAATGGCTTGCATCGCCGAGGCCCTTGGGATGTCGCTGCCCGGGACGGCCGCCATCCCGGCTGTGCATGCGGACCGGCTGCGCGCCGGCGAGGCGACCGGGGCGCTGGCGGCGGAGCTTGCGCGAAAACCCCGTCGGCCGAGCGAGATCATCACGGAAAAGTCGGTCGAAAATGCGCTCCGCGTGCTGTTGGCGCTCGGCGGCTCGACCAACGCAATCATTCACCTCACCGCGATCGCCGGGCGGCTCGGCATTCGCATTCCGCTCACGCGCTTGAACGAGCTCAGCGAGACGACGCCGGTGCTCGTCAACCTCAAGCCGACCGGGCCGCATTATATGGAAGATTTTTATGCGGGCGGCGGCGTCGGCGCGATCCTGCGCGAGTTGAAGCCCGTTTTGAATTTGGATTGCATCGATGTGAGCGGCGAGACGCTCGGCGATCGGATCGAGGCGGAGACGAACCTCTTCGTCGATCGCGATGTCGTGCGGCCGGCGAGCGCGCCGCTGGAGGACAAAGGCGGCCTCATCGCGCTCTTCGGTTCGCTCGCGCCGCGCGGCGCGATCCTGAAACGCTCGGCAGCGGACCATTCGCTGTTCGAGAAGGAGGGCCGCGCTGTCGTGTTCACCTCGCTTGAAGACCTCGCCGCGCGGATGGACGACCCCGATCTCGACGTCACGCCGGACGACTTCCTCGTGCTGCAGAATGCCGGCCCGACGAGCCCGTCGGGCATGCCCGAGGCCGGCTATCTGCCTATTCCCGGTAAGCTGGCGCGCGCCGGCGTGAAAGACATGGTGCGCATTTCCGACGCGCGGATGAGCGGCACCGCGTTCGGCACGATTGTCCTGCATGTCACGCCGGAGGCGGCCCAGGGCGGCCCACTGGCGCTCGTACAAAACGGCGATCGCATTCGACTCAGTGTCGCGCAAAAATGCATCGATCTCTTGCTCGACGAGGCGGAGCTGGCGCGCCGCCGCGCCGAAGATGAGCGCAAACGTGCCGCGCGCACTGCGCCGAAGCGGGGCTACGCCAAACTCTATCACGACACCGTGCTGCAGGCGGACCAAGGCTGCGATTTCGATTTCCTCCGCGGCTGATCATGACGCCTTCTTCGAGCTTGCAGCCTCGGCTGCCGCCACTGCATCGGCGGCCGTCGGCGTGATTCCCTTTGGCGCGCGTTCGCCGCTGCCGCGCGCGGCGCGGGCGCGCATCATCGCCGCATTGAGTTCGCCGCCATAAATGAAAATAGCGCCGATCGTGTAGAGAAATACGACCGCGATCATCACCGAGGCGAGCCCCGCATAGGTCGATACATAGTTGCGCGTAAATTCGGTGAGATAACTGCCGAAGGCCATGCCGAATACGAGCCAGAGCCCCATTGTCAAAAAAACGCCCGGCCAGATCTCCTTGAACTTGCGCCGCCCGGCCGCCAGCAGCTTGTGCAGGATGATGAGGTCGGCAAACAGCACGACAATGGCAATGCCATAGCGGCCGAAAGTGAAGATCGGCTCGATGTCCTGCAGGTCCGGCGCAATCCTCACGATGATGCGCCAGGCGAGCGGCGCCAGCACAATGAACACGGCAAGCGCCAGCAAGCCGAGGGCGCCGACAAGAACGTACAGGATCGATTCTGCGCGCAGCACATACCATGGACGCGGGTCGCGCATGTCATAGGCGCGGTTGAGGCCGACGCGGAGCGCCTCGATGCCGCTCGAAGCGAAATAGATCGCCAACACCGCGCCCACCGTCAGCAATCCGGCATGGGAATGTGTGAGCACGTTGTGCACCTCGGTCGCGAGCGGCCCGGCGACGCCCGAAGGCATGGCATCGAAGATCAGGCGTGCAGCTTCGTCCGCCAGCCCCACAGTGCCGAAGAAGCCGGCGAGCGCGGTAACGAAAATCAGGAACGGGAAGAGCGAGGTGAGGATCGTCAGCGCGATATGGCTGGCGATTGCCCAGCCGTCGTCCTCCGCAAAGCGGAGGTAGGCGTCATAGAAGATGAGGACCAATCGGCGCATGAGCTGCGCCCGATTGTACATCAGAAAGGGTGGCGATCCGAAGAAAGAAGAACCGTGACGGCAGATCGCTCCGATTGCTGGACTGCCGGCGTTGCAGCGGGGCCGGAATTCGCAAGCAAGAGACGGAGTGCCAGCGTCTGGGGCGCGTGATATCACGTCAATCCGTGGCCGAAAACGAGTGTCCGGATGAAATCCAGCATATCTCTCGCGACATGCGCTGCGTTTCTGCTTGTCGCAGGGTTCCACGTCGCCGCAGCATCAGCGCAATCGGCCGTGAAGACCGGCAAGGAGCGGCTCGGCGACAAAGCCAGCGACGAGCAACGTGTCGACAATTGCAAAGTCCCGCCGCAGCGCTGGGGCAAGACCGCTCGCTCCTCAGCCTGCGCGCATGACACCAGGGCCGCCGTCACGCATTAGCTCGCAGGGCGCTCCTCGCCTGCCGTTTCGCCTTGTGATTCCGCTCCCGGCGTGGCTAAGGTCCCGCCCTTCGAAAAACGCGGACACAAGCAAGAAATGGCCGAGGAAGCTCAAAGTCGCCCGAAACGGCCGACCTTTACCGACCAGGAGGCGCTGCAGTTCCATTCCCAGGGCCGGCCGGGCAAGCTCGCGATCCAGGCGACGAAGCCGATGGCGACGCAGCGGGATCTGTCGCTTGCTTATTCGCCGGGCGTCGCGGTGCCGGTGCTCGCCATCTCCGAGGACCCCTCGCGCGCCTTCGACTACACGGTCAAAGGCAACATGGTTGCCGTCATCACCAACGGCACGGCCATTTTGGGCCTCGGCAATCTCGGCGCGCTGGCGGCGAAGCCCGTCATGGAGGGCAAGGCGGTGCTGTTCAAGCGCTTCGCCGATATCGATTCGATCGATCTTGAAGTCGCAACCGAGGACCCGCAGGAATTCGTCGATGCAGTGAAGTTTTTGGGTCCGACATTCGGGGGCATCAATCTTGAAGATATAAAGGCGCCGGAATGTTTCATCATCGAGGAGCGCCTGCGCGAATTGATGGACATTCCGGTCTTCCATGACGATCAGCACGGCACTGCGATCATAGCGATCGCCGGCATGATCAACGCGATGAAGTTGACCGACCGCGACCCCAAGAGCACGCGGCTCGTCTGCAACGGTGCGGGCGCGGCAGGCATTGCCTGCCTCGATCTCCTGAAATTCATGGGCTTCACGCCGGAAAACATCCTGCTCTGCGACACCAAGGGCGTGATCTATCGCGGCCGCACCAGCGGCATGAACCAGTGGAAGAGCGCGCATGCGGTGGAAACCGACAAGCGCTCCCTCGCCGATGCGATGCAGGGCGCCGACATTTTCTTCGGCCTTTCGGCCAAAGGCGCGCTGACGCCGGACATGGTGAGGTCGATGGCGTCGAATCCGATCATCTTCGCGATGGCCAATCCCGATCCGGAAATCACGCCGGAAGAGGCGCATGCCGTGCGCGACGATGCGATCGTCGCGACCGGGCGCTCCGATTATCCGAACCAGATCAACAACGTCCTGGGTTTCCCATACATTTTTCGCGGCGCGCTGGATGTGCGCGCGACGACGATCAACATGGAAATGAAGGTCGCGGCGGCGAATGCGCTTGCCGAGCTCGCGCGCGAGGACGTGCCGGACGATGTCGCCGCCGCCTATCAAGGGGCGCGCCCGCGGTTCGGTCGCGAATATCTCATCCCGGCGCCGTTCGATCCGCGGCTTATCTCCGTCGTCCCCGCTGCCGTTGCCAAGGCGGCAATGGAGACGGGAGTGGCGCGAAAGCCGATCGTCGACATGAAGGAATACGGCGCGCACCTCTCGGCGCGCCGCGATCCCGTGGCCGGCGCGCTGATGACAATCGTCGAGCGCGTGCGGCGCTATCCGAAGCGGGTCGTGTTCGCGGAAGGTGAGGAAGAGCAGGTCATCCGGGCAGCGGTTTCTTTCGTCAACCAGGAATTCGGGCGTGCCATTCTTGTCGGTCGCGAGGAACGTATCAAGCAGACGGCCGCCCGCGTCGGGCTTGAGCTCGATGACAAGAATCTCGAAATCCACAATGCCCGGCTGTCGCACCGCAACGCCGTCTATGCGCAATTTCTCTACGAACGGCTGCAGCGGCAGGGTTATCTGTTCCGCGATTGCCAGCGCTTGATCAATCAGGACCGCAATACGTTCGCCGCCGCGATGGTGGCGCAGGGCGATGCCGACGCGCTGGTCACCGGTGTCACGCGGAATTTCTCGATCGCGCTCGAGGAAGTGCGCCGCGTCATCGATCCGAAGCCCGGACATCGCGTCATCGGCGTGTCGCTCGTTCTCTCGCGCGGCAAGCCGGTCGTGGTGGCAGATACGGCGATCACCGAAATGCCCGAGGCGCAAGACATTGCCGACATCGCGATCGAAGCGGCAGGTGTCGCGCGCCGGCTCGGATACGAGCCGCGCGTCGCAATGCTGGCCTTCTCCACCTTCGGGCATCCGCCCGGCGAGCGCACGGCACGCGTGCATGAAGCCGTGCGTATTCTCGATTCGCGCCGCGTCGATTTTGAATATGACGGGGAGATGGCGCCGATATCGCGCTCAATAAGGATTTGATGGCGGTGTATCCGTTCTGCCGGCTCTCCGACACGGCCAATGTGCTGATCATGCCGGCGTTTCA
>JAFASC010000034.1 GCA_019244955.1 Methylobacteriaceae bacterium
ACGTCATCGATCCGCTGCATCTGATCGACGAATACGGTGCCGATGCGCTGCGTTTCACGCTGGCGGCGCTCGCCGCGCAAGGACGCGACGTGAAACTCTCGACGCAGCGCGTCGAGGGCTACCGCAATTTCGCGACGAAGCTCTGGATCGCCTTCCGCTTCGCCGAGATGAACGAATGCGTGCATCTCGATGCCTATGAATTCCGGTTGAACTCGGTCGAGGTCAACCGCTGGATCTTGTCGCAGGCGGCGTCCGCGGCCGGGGAGGTGACCGCGTCGATCCAGGCGTACCGCTTCAACGACGCGGCGCAGGCGGTCTACCGTTTCATCTGGCATGTGGTCTGCGACTGGTATCTTGAACTTGTGAAGCCGCTGCTCATCGGCGGCTCCGACGAGGAACAGCAGGAGACACGCGAGACGGTCGCCTTCGTGCTCGAGATTTGCCTCAAGCTGCTCCACCCCTTCATGCCGTTCCTGACCGAAGAGTTGTGGCACCAGACGCGCCGCGCGGCTGCCTCGGAGAGCGTGCTTGCGCTGGCCGCCTGGCCGGATCTTGCCGGCTACGACAGCCCCGAAGACGAGACGCAGATCGGTTGGATGATCGATCTGATTTCGGAAATCCGCTCGATTCGCGCCGAATTGAACGTGCCGGCCGCGGCGCAGATTCCGCTCGTTCTCCTCGATGCGGCGCCGGATGTTGCGGGCCGGGCAGTCAAGTGGAACGACACCATTCGGCGCCTGGCCCGGCTCTCAGAAATTACCGCCGCGCCGGCTGCCCCGCCTGGCGCAGTGCAGGCGATTGTTGGGCAGACCGCGATCGCGCTGCCGCTTGGCGATTTCATAGACGTTGCTGCCGAACGCGGCCGGCTGCAAAAAGAGATCGTGCGCGAAGAGAAGGAGGGCTCGAAGCTTGAGGCCAAACTCGCCAATCCCGACTTCCTCGAGCGCGCACCTGAAGAGGTCGTCGAGGAAAATCGCGAGCGCCGGGCCGAGACGCTGGCGCGCGTCGCTAAAATGCGCGCGGCGCTGGAGCGGCTCGCCGAAATCTAACGCGTCGAACGCAGTTTCGGGGTCGCCGAGCTTGCCACTTCCGGCGCCGGCCGGCGCGACGATTTCGCCTCGACGCCGAGCGGCTTGTGCGGGGTCAGCCGACTGGCCTTTTCGAGCGAGATGAGCGTCTGCCGGTTGGCAATCAGGCCGGAAGCGTTGGAGACGCTGACAAACTCGCTTTCACGATGTGTCGGTCCGCCGCCGCCGCGGTAGACCATCAGGCCTTTTGTCGTCACGACGACATCGCCCGCCCGCAGCGTCGGGTCGTTGATGAACGGCCCCAGCGGCCCCTTGCCGGGCTTTACCGCCTTGATCGCCGCCATCACTTCCTGCGGTGTCTGCCCATGCGGAACGGCTTCGAACTCGCCGTGAAGGCGTTCGGCCGGCCGGATGTCATCCTCGGGGTCCCCGTATCCCGGCAGGGCCGAGTAGCCGTAGGAGCGCGGTCGGTAGCCGTAACCATAGGATGGCGCAGGCACATAACGCGGCGCCGGTGCGTAGGCAGACCGGCCTTCATTGGGCGAACCACCAAAGAGAAAGGCGAAGGGATTGGCGCCTTGAGCCGCGGCAGCGCCGGCAAACGAGATTCCTGCGACAAGCGCAAGCAAAGTCGATGCGGAGCGGGCCTGCTTCGCGCCCGGTATACGACCGATCATCTTCCTGTCCCCTGAGCCCGTCCCCGCCGGTCTAACAGCACAGGTAGGCAAACGGTTGCGTGCCAAATCGCACAGAAATGCCGCGCTTCGCGCGGAGCGCCGTTCGCGTCCCAGTAACGTTAGCGGAGGATGGGCTGCCGCGCCGCTGTGACCAAAGCGTCACTGTCGCTGGAATTCCCGTCGCGGAGAGCCTCATCCCATTGAGTCACAAGCCGAAGTCCCGCTTACTGGAGCAGTCGAAGACAGGTGACTCTATGCTTCACAAGCGGCTTCTGTTGGCGGTTGCCACGACGTGCTGCGCCGGGTCGGCTTTCGCCGCAGACCTCCCGTCGCGGGCCGCGCCGCCGCCGGCGCCCTATACCTCACCGGTGCCGGTTTCCACCTGGACTGGGTTCTATGTCGGCGTGAATGCCGGCGGCACCTTCAGCGGCTCCTCGCTGATCGCGCTAACGCCGTCGACGGATTTCGGGCCGTTCCCGTCGGGGTTTGCATCCGCGCAGGCGACCGGCGCCTATCCCACCTCGCTAAATAGCCGGCGCACCGGCTTCATCGGCGGCGGCCAGGCCGGATTCAATTATCAATTCGGTATGTTTGTTGCCGGCTTCGAAGCCGATATTCAGGCCCTGCCCCAGAGGACCAGCGTCTCCGCGACGCTGTTCAATCCGGCACCGCCGCCGGCGAACTTCGCCGCTCCGGTGTTCGGCACGGCGTCGGTGACGCGCCGCCTCGATTATCTCGGAACTGCGCGCGGCCGCCTCGGCGTCGCGTTCGGTCCCGCGCTCGTCTATGCGACGGGCGGTCTCGCCTACGGCCGCACGGACCTCGCCTATACCGGGACGATCGGTTTCCCCATCGCGCCGACGGTCTTTCTGACCGGTAGTTCGTCGACGAGCAGAACCAGCCTCGGCTATGCGCTTGGCGGCGGCGTGGAATACGCCGTCTGGAACAATTGGTCGGTCAAGGCAGAGTACCTCTATTACAATCTCGGGCGGCACTCGACAATTATCGGTGGCTCGTTCACCAACTTCGCGCCGACGACCGGCGGCTTCTCGACTGCTTCGGTGCGCGATGACGGCCACATCCTCCGCGTGGGATTGAACTACCGCTTCGGTTGGGGTGTGCCGGCGCCCGTCGTCGCCCGTTACTGATCTCAAACCCGGCTCGCGAAAAAAAGCTCGGCTGAAGCGCCGGGCTTTTTGTTTTGTGCCTGATCAGGCACGAATGCGGCCGCCGCGCCCACCTGTTGTGACTTTCGCGACACAGCGCAACTGCTTCTTTTGAAAGCAAAACTCGGTCACAAAATGTGCCTGCATTCAGCCATGAATCACCGGCTAATTTGAAGCATAAAGAGGAGCCGGTGAGGCGCCGCCGCAGGATCGTCCGCCACTAGCGGAACGCCGGTTCGGATCGCACTTATCAGCCAGTGGAGGATTGCCGCGCGAGCGGCGAAAGGCGAACGAGGGCTCGTTCGTCGCAGGTCGAGTTTGGGTCGAGGAACGAATGGACGCGCGCGTAGTCGATAAATCGAAGCTTCCGAGCCGGTACGTCACCGAGGGGCCGGAGCGCGCGCCGCATCGCTCTTATCTCTACGCGATGGGGCTTACCCGCGAGCAGATCCATCAACCGCTCGTCGGCGTAGCTTCCTGCTGGAACGAGGCCGCACCTTGCAACATCGCGCTGATGCGCCAGGCACAGGCGGTGAAGAAGGGTGTCGCCGCGGCCAATGGAACACCGCGCGAATTCTGCACGATCACGGTGACCGACGGCATCGCCATGGGCCACCAGGGCATGAAGTCCTCGCTCGTGTCGCGCGAAGTCATCGCCGATTCTGTCGAGCTGACGATGCGCGGCCATTGCTACGATGCGCTGGTCGGACTTGCCGGCTGTGACAAGTCGCTGCCCGGCATGATGATGGCGATGCTGCGCCTTAACGTGCCGTCGATATTCATCTATGGCGGCTCGATCCTGCCGGGCTCGTTCCGCGGCCAGCCGGTGACGGTGCAGGACCTGTTCGAGGCGGTCGGCCAGCACTCGGTCGGGGCGATGTCGGACGAAGATCTCGACGAGCTCGAGACGGTCGCCTGTCCGTCGGCCGGCGCCTGCGGTGCGCAGTTCACCGCCAACACGATGGCGACCGTCTCCGAGGCGATCGGCCTCGCGCTGCCTTACTCCGCCGGCGCGCCGGCGCCCTACGAGATCCGCGACCGTTTCTGCATGCTAGCGGGCGAGATGGTGATGGAGCTCGTCTCGCGAAATCTCCGTCCGCGCGACATCGTCACCCGCAAGGCGCTTGAGAATGCCGCAACGGTCGTCGCCGCCACGGGAGGCTCGACCAACGGGGCGCTGCACCTGCCGGCCATGGCGCATGAAGCAGGCATCAAGTTCGACCTTTTCGATGTCGCCGAAATCTTCAAGCGCACGCCTTACATCGCCGATCTGAAGCCTGGCGGGCGCTACGTTGCCAAGGACATGTTCGAGGCGGGCGGCATTCCGCTCTTGATGAAGACGCTCCTCGACGAAGGTTTCCTCCACGGCGATTGCATGACGGTCACCGGCCGCACGATCGCGGAAAACCTCGCCTCGGTGAAATGGAACGACAAGCAGGACGTGGTGCGCCGCGCCTCCGATCCGATCACCAAGACCGGCGGTGTCGTCGGCCTGAAGGGCAATCTCGCGCCTGAAGGTGCGATCGTGAAGGTCGCGGGCATGTCGCAGGACAAGCTGACGTTCAAAGGACCGGCGCGCTGTTTCGACACCGAAGAGGCGGCGTTCGAGGCTGTGTCGAAACGCACCTACAAGGAAGGTGAAGTTCTGGTCATTCGCTACGAGGGTCCCAAAGGAGGCCCCGGCATGCGCGAAATGCTGTCGACGACCGCGGCGCTCTACGGACAGGGCATGGGCGACAAGGTCGCGCTTATCACCGACGGCCGGTTCTCCGGCGCAACGCGCGGCTTTTGCATCGGCCATGTCGGTCCCGAAGCCGCGGTCGGCGGACCGATCGCGCTTCTTCGTGATGGCGACATGATCGAGATCGATGCGATCCGCGGAATTTTAAATGTCGCATTGAGCGATGTGGAACTTGCCGAGCGTAAGAAAGATTGGACTCCGCCGAAGTCTGGTTACGGCTCCGGTACGCTCTGGAAGTACGCGCAAACGGTCGGCCCGGCCGTATCCGGCGCGGTAACTCACCCCGGAGCGCAAGGTGAAAGCCAGGTCTATGCCGATATCTAGGGGATTGGCGCTCGCCGCTTTGCTGGTTCTCTCGCCGGCGGTCGCCAGCGCGCCGACGCTCGCGCTCGATGGTCCCGAAGCGATGGCTATGTCCACAAAGCCGCTGCCGATCTTCAAGAACCCGCGCCAAGCCTTGCGCGAGGGGCTCGATTCCTATCGCTCCGGCAACACGAAAAACTCGGTCGATGCACTGCAATACGCGGCCGATGGCGGCGAGCCGCTCGCGCGCTGGAAGCTCGGGCGCATGTATGCGGACGGCGACGGGGTCGCGCGCGACGACATGAAAGCCTATCACTATTTCTCGCAGATCGTTGCCGACTATGACGAAGACGATGTCGCTGGGCGCGAGACGGCAATCATCTCCAGCGCTTTCGTCGCGCTCGGCGTATACAATCTGAACGGTATTGCGAGTTCCGGGGTGAAACCCAACCCGGAACGGGCGATTCAGTTGTTCCATTACGCCGCGACGAATTTCGGCGACGCCAATGCGCAATATAATCTCGGGCGTCTGTATCTGGACGGCCGTCCCGAGGTCGGGAGGGACACGCGCCAGGCTGCGCGCTGGTTGAGCCTTGCGGCTGAGAAGGGCAATGCGCCGGCGCAGGCTCTGCTTGGACAAATGCTTTTTAACGGCAGCGACGGCGTTCTGCGTCAGCGGGCGCGCGGCCTCATGTGGTTGACCCTTGCGCGCGACGCCGCGACGGGCAGCGGCGATCAGTGGATCGTCGAACTGTACGAGAAGGCGATCAGCGCCGCGAGCGATCCCGACCGCCAGATGGCGCTCGGCTATCTCGAAGCGCATCTGCAGAAACGCGACTGAGCGCGCCGCTTGGCTGAGATTCGCGTCGGCGTTGGTGGCTGGACCTACGAGCCTTGGCGCGAGACGTTCTATCCGCCCGATCTGCCGAAGGGGCGCGAGCTCGAATATGCGAGCCGAAAACTAACCTCGATCGAGATCAACGGCACGTTCTACCGCGGCCAGTCGCCGGCGACCTTCCGCAAATGGGCTGATGAAACGCCCGATGATTTCGTCTTCTCGCTGAAAGCCCATCGCGTCACGACCAATCGCAAAGATTTATCCGACGCGAAGTCTGCGATCGACCGTTTTATCGAAACCGGGCCGCTCGAACTCGGCGACAGACTAGGACCGATCTTGTGGCAGCTCGCGCCGACGAAGCGCTTCAATGCAGATGAGATCGAGGCATTTCTCGCTTATCTGCCCCGTGAGAGCGGCGGCCGCCGCTTGCGTCACGCGATCGAGGCTCGTCACGCGAGCTTTCGCGATCCCGGCTTTGTTGAGCTTGCGCGGAAATACGGGGCCGCGACCGTCTTCGCGCATTCGGAAAAGTACGCCGAGCTCTACGATGTGACCGGCGACTTTATTTATTTGCGCATGCAGGAATCCCGCTCCGAGGAGCCAAAGGGATACTCGCCGGCAGACATCACGAAATGGGCGCAGCGCATCAAGCGCTGGGCCTCCGGCGCCTTGCCCGACGATCTTCCAGTGCTCGGCAACGAGAAACCGCCGGAAATACCGCGCGAGTGCTTTGTCTACGTGATCAGCGGCGCGAAGGAGCGCGCCCCCGCCGCGGCGATGGCGCTGATCGAGGAATTGAAGCGCGCGTCTCACCCCCTTCCTCGATAGTGCGGCACGCCCTGGTCCGGCACCCAAACGCCGTCGGGCGGCGCGCCGGTCTGCCAGAACACGTCAATCGGAATGCCGCCGCGTGGATACCAATAGCCGCCAATGCGCAACCAGACCGGCTCGAGCAAGGCGGCCAAATCCTTGCCGATGCGCACGGTGCAGTCCTCGTGGAAAGCGCCGTGATTGCGGAAAGAGAAAAGATAAAGCTTCAGCGACTTCGATTCGACGAGCCACTTCCCCGGCACGTAATCGATGACCAGATGGGCGAAATCCGGCTGTCCGGTCACCGGGCACAAAGAGGTGAATTCCGGCGCGGTGAAACGCGCGAGGTAATGCACGTCCGGATGCGGATTTTTGACGCGGTCGAGTTCCGCCTCGTCGGGTGAAGTCGGCACCTTCACCTGCTTGCCAAGCAGTTCAGGGCCGGTATGGCTCTTCGGCACTTGCTTCTCCGGACGCTATGAAATGAACACCATCTTCGCCAGCTGGCAGCTCTGGGCGTTTCTATCCGCGGGCTTCGCGGCGCTGACCGCTATTTTCGCCAAGGTCGGAGTGGAGCATGTCGGCTCCGATTTCGCGACCCTCGTTCGGACCTGCGTCATCCTCTGTGTCATTGCAGCCATCGTCTGGGGCACGGGCCAATGGCAGGCGCCGCGTTCCGTTGCAAGCCGGACCTACCTTTTTCTCGTGCTCTCAGGGCTGGCGACCGGCGCCTCCTGGCTGTGCTACTTCCGCGCCCTGAAGCTCGGCGAGGCGGCACGCGTCGCGCCGATCGACAAGCTCAGCGTCGTGCTCGTGGCGCTTTTCGGTGTGACCTTCCTCGGGGAGCGCCTCTCCGGGCTCGGCTGGGCCGGCATCGGACTGATCGCCGCGGGCGCGATCCTCGTCGCCGTCCAGGCCTGAGAGGGCTTCCGAGCCGCGGCGGCGCGTCGTACAAGGCGCCTCGATTTGCCGGCTTGGCACCCTTCCGGAGACCGAATGACCCAGATCGTCGATATCGTCGCCCGCGAAATCCTGGACAGCCGCGGCAATCCGACGGTCGAAGTCGATGTGGTTCTCGACGACGGCTCCATGGGGCGCGCCGCCGTTCCCTCCGGCGCCTCGACCGGCGCGCACGAGGCCGTGGAGCTGCGCGACGGTGACAAGCGCCGTTATGGCGGTAAGGGCGTCGAGAAGGCGTTGCGCAACGTCAACCGCGATATCCTCGAAGCGCTCTCCGGCATGGAGGCCGAGGATCAGGTCGCAATCGACGACACGATGCGCCGCCTCGACGGCACGCCGAACAAGGCGCGGCTCGGCGCGAACGCCATTCTCGGCGTCTCGTTGGCGGTGGCGAAGGCCGCTTCGGAAGCCGCTGGTCTGCCGCTCTATCGCTATGTCGGCGGCACCTCGGCGCGCGTCTTGCCGGTGCCGATGATGAATATCGTCAATGGCGGCGCCCATGCCGACAATCCGATCGACTTCCAGGAATTCATGATCCTGCCCGTTGGCGCGGTCTCGCTGAAAGAGGCGGTGCGCTGGGGCTCGGAAGTGTTCCACACGCTGAAGGGCGCGCTGAAAGCCGCGGGCCAAAACACCAATGTCGGCGATGAAGGCGGGTTTGCCCCCAATCTTCCCTCCGCCGAAGGCGCGCTCGATTTCATCATGAAAGCGATCGAAAGTGCCGGCTACACGCCGGGCGAAGACATCGCCATCGGCCTCGATTGCGCCGCGACCGAATTTTTCAAGAAAGGCGCTTACGTCTACGAAGGGGAGGGCAAAACCCGCAAAAGGGAAGACCAGGCCGAGTATCTTGCGAGCCTCGTCAAATCGTATCCGATCGTCACGATAGAAGATGGCATGGCGGAGGACGATTGGGACGGCTGGAGAGTTCTCACCGAGAGGATCGGGAATAAATGCCAGCTCGTCGGCGACGATCTTTTCGTCACAAATGTCGAGCGCCTATCGCAAGGCATAAAGAAACACGTTGCCAATTCCATTCTTATCAAGGTCAATCAGATCGGCACGTTGACCGAGACGCTGGCGGCCGTCGACATGGCGCACCGCGCCGGCTACACCGCCGTCATGTCGCATCGCTCCGGCGAAACCGAAGAT
>JAFASC010000056.1 GCA_019244955.1 Methylobacteriaceae bacterium
TATCATTCCCAATCGCCTCGAGGATCGCCAGCGCCTGGCGGCCGGAGAGCGCCATCAGGCCGCCATTGCAGAGAGTGAGCGCCCGCTCGGCCGCACTCGCATCCCGGTGCTCGCGAATGGCTATGAGAGAGCCGTCTGCCTGCCGCACCAAGCGCCCGTAGCCGGTTGGATCCTTTGCCTCGAAGCCGAGCGCGACGACCGCGCTGCCGGTCGCGAGCGCTTCACGCAGGCGCCGCAAAGTGGCCGGGTCGATAAGCGGCGTATCCGCAAAGAGGACGAGGACATCCTCGCTGCCTCGCGCCAAGGCATCCCGGGCGGCGAGCACCGCGTGCGCCGTCCCGCGACGCTCGGCCTGGACGTGCACCGATGCACCTGGGAAGGTTCGCCCTGCTTCGGCCGCGACATCGTCCCGATCCGGACCGACGACTACGGCTACGTCTTCGATCTCGGCCTGACGAACGGCCTCGAGCACGTGGGCGAGCAGCGTGCGGCCGGCGATCCGGTGCAGGACTTTCGGCACTCCGGAGCGCATGCGAGTCCCCTCGCCCGCGGCGAGGATCACCGCGAGGCCCCGACGTGATTTTGAGACGGCCGCGTCCATAAGGGTTCGCTTGTTCGGGTCGCGCGTTTCGGCTGCAATAATCGCACCTTCACTGGGGTGGAAGCGCGGCCAAAATAAGCACAGGGTAAACGAGTCCTGTTCGCCCGAAAAAACCGCAAAATCGTCTCGCAGGTGCACGCAAGGTTCGGCTATACAGGGCCAGTGATGTCGGCCCGCCATTTGCAGGCCGAAGCCCGCGTAAGCCACTGAGTTCCCACCGCCAATGTTGCAGCGCCGAGACCTCCTGAAACTCACCGCAGGCGGGCTCGCAGCAGGCGCCTGCGGCTTGACGGCGCAATCTGAGTTGGCGCCCGCTCAGACCCAGACTCCGTCGGA
Source organism: Methylobacteriaceae bacterium (assembly GCA_019244955.1). Taxonomy (GTDB): domain Bacteria; phylum Pseudomonadota; class Alphaproteobacteria; order Rhizobiales; family Beijerinckiaceae; genus JAFASC01. The sequence goes on from JAFASC010000056.1 coordinate 938, forward strand.
CGCGCCGCCCTTCACGTTCGCGAACGTCGTCGATCTTGCGCGGACTTTCGCCAAGCGGCCGTTTCAGCCCGCCTCCGCCGATCTTCCAGCCCCCTTCGACAATCTTGCCTACGACCAGTATGTCGCCATCCGGGCACGGCCGGACGCGGTGATCTGGACCGGCGACAATCTCGGATTTGCCATCGAGCCGCTGCATCGGGGCTTCATCTTCTCTGCGCCTATGCAGATTTATCTGCTCGAGGGAGGCGCGCCACGCCAGCTCACCTACAGCCGCTCGCAATTCGATTTCGGCGCTTTGCAAGTGCCGCAAGACCTGCCGAATCTGGGGTTTTCCGGATTTCGAGTGCTGCAGCCGCGGGAGGGCGGCGGCTTCGCCGACGCGGCGATTTTTCAGGGCGCCAGCTTCTTTCGAGCGCTGGCGCGCGGCCAGACTCTTGGCGCAACCGCGCGCGCCCTAACGATCCGCACGGGCGACCCGCGCGGCGAGGAGTTTCCCGCGTTCAAAGCTGTATGGATCGAAAAGCCCACGCCTGCCTCGAACACGCTCGTGATCTATGCGCTGCTCGATTCCGAGAGCGTCAGCGGCGCCTACCGCTTCACATTGCGCCCGGGGGAAGCGACGATCATCGACACCGAAGCAACCCTCATCCCGCGGGTTGCGATCGATCATTTCGGCTTAGGCGCGATGAGCGCCGCCTACCTGTTCGGGCCGATCGACCGGCGGCGGACGGATGACGTGCGTCCCGCCGTCTGCGAGGTCAACGGCCTGCAAATGCTCACCGGGCGCGACGAATGGATCTGGCGTCCTGTCGCCAACCGCGAAACGCTTCAGGTTTCCTCGTTCATCGACGACAACCCGAAAGGCTTCGGGTTCCTGATGCGCGATCGCGACTTCAACTCTTATCAAGATGACGACCAGAAATGGGAAACGCGCCCCTCGCTTTGGATCGAGCCGATTGGCGATTGGGGCGCCGGCAGTGTCCAGCTCGTCGAGATTCCATCGGAGTCGGAAGTCAACAGCAACATGGTCGCGTATTGGCGACCCTCGCAGCCGCTGGTGCAGGAATCGGCTTTCGCTTACCGGCAGTTCTGGTGCTGGCAGCCACCGGCCAAGCCCGCGTCGGCGTCGGTGTCGTTGTCGCGCGGCGGTCGCGGTGCGGGTGGCGCGAAGCGCCGCCGCTTCATTGTCGCCTTTAGTGGAGACCTCTTCGCCGATCCGCAGCGAACCGTCGGGCTGAAGCCGATCCTCAGCACCACACCCGGCTCGATTTCCATCAGCCGCATGTATCTCTATCCCAACCGCAAATTATGCCGCGTCGTCTTCGACGTCGATCCGGGCAGCGAAACCTATTCCGAAATTCGCCTGTTACTGGATGTCGGCGGCAAGCCGGTCAGTGAGACTTGGCTATATCGGTGGACAGCATGAACGAGATGCGCATGCCAGCAGCGTTGCGCGCCGAGAGTCCGGTCGCTAATATGCCGGCGGAAGCGCCGCTCGACATGCCGGTACAAAGCCTGTCGCACTTCGATCGGCGGAAACGCAGGTCCGATGCCCGCGCGCGATTTGCCTTTGGCACCTGGGTCGCTCGCCTCGCGGTGTTCGGCGGCGGGCTGGCGCTGACGATCTACGGCGCGCACGAAATGTACAAGGTCGTGGAAGTCGGGGGCGTGACGCCGCTGAAATGGGCGCTGCTCATCCTCTTCGTCGGCAACTTCTCCTGGATCAGCGTTGCCTTCACCGCAGGCGTCGTCGGCTTCCTCTGGCTCCTGATCAACCGCCGCGATCGAGCCTCTCTGCCGGAGACGCTTACAGCGCGAAGCGCTGTCGTCATGCCGATCTACAACGAGGCGCCGAGCCGGGTTTTTGCAGCAGTGCAGGCGATGTACGAAGATGTCGAGCGCTCCGGGCTCGGCGCGCATTTCGACTTCTTCTTTTTGTCGGACACGACGAATCCCGACATCTGGATCGCCGAAGAACGTGCCTTCCTCGCATTGCGGGCGCGTCTGCCGGACGGCTCCCGCATTTTCTATCGTCACCGGCCGAAGAACACGAGCCGCAAGTCGGGCAACATTGCCGATTTCGTAACGCGTTGGGGCGGCGCGTACGAGCATATGGTCGTCCTCGATGCCGACAGTCTCATGACCGGCCGCTCGATCGTGCTCCTCGCCGCCGCGATGGAAGCCGATCCCGATTCAGGCATCATCCAGACGCTGCCGCTGATCATCAACCGCAACACGTTGTTTGCGCGGGTTCAGCAATTCGCCGCCCGGGTATACGGGCCGGTTATCGGTGCCGGACTCGCGTGCTGGATGGGCCGT
>JAFASC010000131.1 GCA_019244955.1 Methylobacteriaceae bacterium
GGTCCGACCTGAAAGCCGGGTGTTTCGAACCAGCCCGGCAGAACCTGCGGCTGCGGTCCGTAGATCGCCAGCGTCGTGTTGGCGAGGAAGATCGAGGCGCCGATCGTCGAGATGATGACCGGCAGGAACGTGCGATGGCGCAGCGGATAATAGACGCCGAGATTGAAAATCGCGCCGACGAGCGCCATCCCGCCGAGCGCAATCAGGAATGAGAGCCAGTACGGCAAATCGAGATCGACGGCGCACACCACCATGAGGAACGCCGCGACCATCGAGAATTCGCCCTGCGCGAAGTTCACGACATTTGTCGCGCGGAAGATCAGGACGAAACCGAGGGCAACGAGCGCATAGACCGCGCCGATGCCGATCCCGGTGAACAGGAGCTGGAGAACGAGGCTCATGCGCGTCCCCGCCCGTCCGCGCTTCGCGCATCCACCCTCCCCTGCGGGGAGGGAGGGCTGTCCTGTATCACGCGTGCAATATCGTCTCCCGCACGTATCGAAGGCTGCGGCATTAGCCCTCCCTCCCCTCAGGGGAGGGTGCCGAGCGCAGCGAGGCGGGTGGGGTCTGACGGACCGATAAAATGATCGTTTCGATGACTCCGTCCATATTTGTTTGCACTTCGGAGTTCCAAAAGCGCAGAATACGATAGTCCAGCTGCTGCAAAATTACGTCACGCCGCTTATCCGATTGCGCTACGCCATCGCGGGTATGACCGCCACCATCGACTTCAACGATCAGGCGAGCTTTAAGGCAGGCAAAGTCAACAATGAAATTGCTGATCGGCACCTGTCTTCTGAAATGAAACCCGGCCGGCCGAAGAGCGCGTAAGCGCAACCACAGTCGTGCTTCCTGGGGCGTCAGTCGCTTGCGCAATGCGCGTGCGACATTGGTGGACATATCTGAAGCTGGGCGTCCCCACCCGTCCGCGCTTCGCGCGTCCACCCTCCCCTGCGGGGAGGGAGGGCTGTGTTGCGCCATCGCGGCCATCGCCGACGCTAGTCGTTGAATTCGATGTGCTTGTCGAAGACGATCTTGCCCTTCTCGTTGCGCACGATGTTGTAGCCGTGCAGGCCATCGCCGTACTGGTCGAAATTGTATTCGCCCTCGGCGCCTTTGTAGCCCTTCGTGGCGAGGATCGCGTCGCGGATTTTGTTGGGATCGGTCGAGCCGGCCTTGTTGATCGCGGCGGTCAGGACGCCGACCGCGTCATACGTCCAGGAGCCGAAATTATCCGGCTCCGTGCCCGCCGCCTTGCGGTAGAGCGCGGCGAATTCCTTGGCTTCCGGGCTCGATTCCTCGGCGTAGTCGGCAACGCCGAACGTGCCGTACAGCGCCGGGCCGGCGAGCTTGATCGCGGTTGCCGTCGTGATCGAGGGGGAGCCAACCCACGGCACCGTGACGCCGAGCTGGCGCAGCTGCCGCGCAAAAATGCCGAGATCGTTCTCGAAGGTGAAGTACGAGCCGATCACGTCGGCGCCCGATTGCTTGATCGCCAGCACGACGGCGGTGAAATCCTGCGACTGGTTCGGATAACCCTGATCGATCGCGACCTTGGCGCCGAACTTGCCGAGCGCCTCGGTCAACGCCTTGCCGCCGCTGGTGCCGAACGCGTCGGTCGAATGCACGATCGCCCAGTTCTTCTTGCCGAGCGTCTCGGCCCCGTACGCGGCGATGACGCGACCCGAATACGAATCGTTCGGGCGGAAGCGGAAGAGCCAGGGATTGCCCATCTTCGTCAGCTGCGGATCGGTGCCGCCGAAGCACACGGGCTTTGCCGTCTTCAAGATGTCAGGCGCCATCGCGTGGTTCTGCGTCGAGCGGATGGAACCGATGAAGGCGACGATGTCGGGCTGCGCCGCGAGCTTCGAAAAGGCCAGGACCGCGCCGGGATTGGTTGTCTGGTCGTCCTCCGTGACGAGCTCGACTTGTCGCGACAGGACGCCGCCGGCTTTGTTGACGCGGTCGAGCGCGATCTTGGCGCCGGTCAGCTGGTACTTGCCTGAATCGGCTGCGGGCCCGGTCACCGGCAGCACCATGCCGATTTTGAGCGTGTTGCTCTGGCCCAGCGCATTACGCAGCACCGCCGGCATGGCGACGCCGGCCGCCAGAGCAGCCGAAAAACTCCTACGCGTGATAGTCATGCAATTCCTCCCATGCGGCCAATTTGAAGCCGGCGCGCTTGGGAGGGATTACTCGCTTAAACCACCTGCCCTGTCCAGATGCGACCGGCGCTAGCGCTGCCAGGGATTATACTGCCATTGCTGCACGCTCGGCGCATAGCCGTAGGGCGCGTAGGCCATCGGGGCTTGCAGCATGCGGCGCGCGGCGTACGAGCCGGAATGGCGCTGCGCCCGCGCCACCATTGTACCCCCGCGCGGCGGCGAGCCGGAAATCGAGATGCGCGCGCCTTCCGCCTTCACCATCGAGAACAGTTGCGCGGCGTTGCCCGGCGCGAGCCGCACGCAGCCATGCGAGGCGGGGCGGCCGAGAGCGCCGGTCGAGTAGGTGCCGTGGATGGCGTAACCGCCTCGGAAGAAGATCGAGTGGGGCATCGGCGACATGTGATACTTGCGCGAATAGTGCATGCGCTGCAGGCTCGTCGGCGCGTAACTGCCGCGCGGCGTGCTGTATCCGGAGCGGGCGGTCGAAACCGCCCAATTGTAGCTGCCCGAGGATGATGTCACGTGCATCCGCTGGCTCGACAGGTCGATATGAATGTGCACCGTCGCGTTTGCCGTGGCGCCGAGTGCGAAAAACGCAAGCAAGGCCAAACCGGCCTGACGAATGATACGCATCGTGAACTCCCGAACTGCCTGCAAAACCAACACAACCCGCATCGAAGCCAGCATTCCAACTTCCGTGCGGGAGTGCAACAGTGCAACCGATGTAAAGGTTGACAGGAAAGACGAATCGATGCGGCCTGTCGCTGCCACTTGTCATCGCTTCTGCGTGCCCTAACGGACCCATGCGCCCGCCCGCTTTTGCCTTCGCCCTGCTGCTTTGTTTTGCCGCGCCGGTCATGGCGCAGGACAAGGGTACGCTGGACCCGAAACCGCTGCCGCCGCTCGCCCATCCCGAGGATCCGGCGACGCCGGCGAAGGAACTCTTCGGCCGCAAAACCGCGCCGGCCAATCTCGAGGCCCGCTCCATCGGCTTTTACGCGCATGGCTGCCTCGCCGGCGCCAAGGCGCTCCCGGTCGACGGCGAGGCCTGGCAGGTCATGCGCCTCTCGCGCAACCGCAATTGGGGTCACCCCGCGCTGATCGCTTTCCTCGAGCGGTTCGCCAGGAAAATCCCGAAAGTAAACGGCTGGCATGGCATTCTCGTCGGCGACATATCGCAGCCGCGCGGTGGCCCGATGCTGACCGGCCATGCCTCGCACCAGGTCGGATTGGATGCCGACATCTGGCTGACGCCGATGCCCGACCGGAAGCTGTCGCGCCAAGAGCGCGAGGAAATGTCGGCGACGAACGTCGTGCGCGACGACGGGCTCGACGTGAACAAGGATTGGACGCCGAAGCATATGGAGGCGATCAAGGCCGCGGCGGAGGACCCCGCCGTGCAGCGCATTTTCGTCAATGCCGCGATCAAGAAGGCGATCTGCCGCGAGGCAAAGGGCGATCGTTCATGGCTCGAGAAGGTGCGCCCGATGTACGGGCACAATTATCATTTCCACGTCCGCATACATTGCCCGAAGGGCGACAGCAGCTGCGAGGATCAGGCGCCGGTTCCCGGCGGGGAAGGCTGCGATCAGGCCTCGCTCGCCTATTGGTTCCGGCCTTCCGTGCTGCATCCGAAGCGCGATCCCAACGCCAAACCGCGGCCGGGCATGACCATGGCGGGCCTGCCTGCCGAGTGCCGCAAGGTGCTTGTCGCCAAGTGACAAGCCGCTGGTGATGACGAAAACTATTGAGTTGGCGGAATATGGTCCTACATACTCCGCTTTCCCCAGGACGGCGATCGTGAGCGTGCTTGAACGCGGCGGGGAACCGCGCCCGCGGCCGGTTGTATCGGAGCTCCTGAAATGAGGATCGGAGGACAAGAGCGGGCCCTCGCATGCGGTTTGTCCGAACAACGAACGCAAGATAGATTTCTCGACAAGGAACGGTTCGGAACGAGGGCTCTGACTTGCCGTATTACACTGCCATTGTAACGCTGCTCGCAATCGCCTTTTATTTCTTTCTTGCCACGCGCGTTGCGGTCGCGCGAGGCAAGTTCAATGTCAAACACCCCGCAATTACGGGCAACGTCGACTTCGAGCGCATCTTTCGTGTGCACGTGAACACGCTTGAATGGATGCCAACCTTCCTAGTTCCACTATGGCTTTGTGCGATCTACTTCAATGATATCGTCGCTGCCGTCTTGGGGCTCATCTGGATTGGCGGCCGTGTTGTATATTTCATCGGCTACAGAACGGCTGTCGAGAAGCGATTGCCGGGATTTTTCATTCAATCCACCGCGTGCCTGTTGCTGTTCATCGGCGCGGTTGCAGGACTCATCCGGCACCTATAACAAGCGAGGATGAACACACCGGGGTTCTTCCGGGGCACCGGAATGCCGGATGCCGGCTGGTGGGGGGCACTTCGGCCGAAACCGGAGAAGGTGCTTGCAGGCGTTGGGGTACCGGGTGGAATCACTGCCGTAGACCTCTGCTGCGGCGATGGCCGGTTCACTCTGCCGATCGCGCAGATCACTCGCCATGTCACTGCAATCGACATGGATGCGGCCTTCCTGAAGATCGCACGGGCCCGAACGCTGGAAGCCGGCGTGGCGAACTCCACGTTTATCGAGGCGGACGCCTCCGCATCGCAAGCTCATGGAAAATAATCCTTGACAAGCGCCGACATTAATCCTATGTAGCCGCCGTCCCCGTCCTCGAAGAGGGCGTTTCTAGAGCGGTCTGCAAACGCGGCGGGGATCGGCGCCCGCGCCCGAGGTGAACGCCACCCCGGTCCCGGGAGGCCTCGCAAATGCCGGTGCTTTCGCAAGAAGGCGGCGGCGAGTGGCCCGCCCGTCCGGCACTACGACCGGTCCGGGGTGTTCGCCCCTGGGGATGGGAGAGCGCAAGCTCTCCCGTGTAAGCGCGGGACGCGAGGACCTTAAAGACGCCGACACGGGGACCCGGGAAACCGGCTCTCTTCAATGAAGCTTCAGGTATCGGCGACCCTAAGTCCCCGTGTCCTCTTCGCTTCTCTTTTCTCGTACGCTGCTTTGCGTGCGGCGGCGATGCCGCGCGCCTTTGTCACGTATATGGCTAGCGCGTATCAGCTCAGCGTCTGTGCCAGCGCGCGTAAAAAGCCGATGCATTTCTCGACCTCGGCGATCTCGATGAATTCATCGGGCTGATGCGCCTGGTTCACATTGCCGGGTCCGCAAACGATGGTCGGAATGCCGGCGCTCTGAAATTGTCCGCCCTCGGTCGCAAACGGCACCGCGATGGTCTTGTTGGAACGCGTCAGCCGCAGCGCCAAGGTTTCGGCCGCCGACCCTGGATCGCTCGCCAGGCCCGGCACTTCGACTTCGATCTTTGTTGCGATGAACGTGTCCGGAAAATCCTTGAGCCGAGTGGCGCGCACGGTTTCGACATGCGCCTCGAAGCGCTCCAGCGCGGCGCGCAAGGGCACGCCGGGAAGACCCCGAAATTCCCAGTGGAACTTGCAGTCCTTGGCCAAGATATTTCGCGCGGTCCCGCCGGCGATGGTACCGACGTGCACGGTCGAATAAGCCGGCTCGAACCGGCCCGAGGGATCGCCGGCGCGCGCGAAATCCTCGCCGATCCGCGTGAGTTCGGCGACAAGTTCGCAAGCTACATGCACCGCCGAGACACCAAGAAATGGCTTTGACGAATGCGCCTCATGGCCGCGCACATGCGTATGATAGGTCGACACACTTTTGTGCGTGTCGGCGACTTGCATATTCGTGGGCTCGCCGACGATGACGGCGCCCGGCCGCGGCAGATCGGCGCCGAAGCGGCGGATCGTGTCGAGGGGTCCCTCGCAGGTCACCTCTTCGTCATAGGAGAAGAGGAGATGCACGGGCCGGTTTAGACCGGCGCGCAAAAACTCCGGCACCATGGCGAGGCAGATCGCATCGAAACCCTTCATGTCGCACGTGCCGCGGCCGTAAAGCCGCGTGCCGTCGCGCCGCATGACGAACGGATCGCTCGACCAGGATTGCCCGGCAACCGGCACGACATCGCTATGTCCGGAGAGCACGATGCCGCCGTCATGCATCGGCCCAACCGTCGCGAAGAGCGCGGCTTTATTGCCGTCCGCGTTCGGCACGCGCACAAAGGGTACGTTGAACTCGCCGAGATAGTTTTCGACAAATTCGATCAGCGGCAGGTTCGATTTGGAGCTTTCGGTATCGAAGCCGACGAGCCGCTCGATCAGCGGCAGCGCGCGGGAAAGCGCGTCAGAATTGGCGGTGCTCATCCCGGCAGTTTGGCACCGATCGCGAGGCGCGCAAAGACTAAGCCGCGCCGCGCTCGATCCGCATCATGTCCGCGTCGGAGAGGCCGAAATGGTGGCCGATCTCGTGGATGAGCACGTGGGTGACGATCGCGCCGAGCGTCTCTTCGTGTTCGGCCCAGTAGTCGAGAATCGGGCGCCGATAGAGCCAGACCATATTGGGGAACTGGCCGGAGACGGCGAACGCCTCGCCCTGTGCCAGGCCGCGGCCGCGGAATAGGCCGAGCACGTCGAATTCGCTTGCGGCGCCGAGATGGTCGAGGACTTCGTCGTCGGCGAAATCCTCGATGCGGATGACCAGCTCCTCGCAGAGCGCGCGAAAATCTTGCGGCAGCTCGGCGTAAGCAGCCTCTGCCAGGCGCTCGAATTCGGCGAGCGAGGGCGCGAAAAGGCGCGACCAATCCTGCGACTCGGCCATGTGCGCGCTTACGACGGCTGCAGAACCTTGCGGCAGCTCACCCGCGCCTCGACGCCGCTCTTGCCGCCGACGGTCGGCTCCAGAAGGATGTCTTCGTCGGGTTTCATCAACGACCAGACGGGGGCGTCGCCTTTCGGACAGAGATCGCGCAGCGTCTCGGCCAGTCGCGTCTGGTCGTACCAGAGCTTGAACGCCTCCTGGTAAGGCCACGGCGTGATGCTGGCGAGAAGCTGGCCGTCGCGCCAGCGCACCCGCACCTCCCATGGTGAGGGGCGTTGGCCTTCAGCTCTTTCGTCAGTTCGGGCACAGCCGCCTGCTCCTGCGCCAACGCAGCACCTGCCGCCAATGGCAATACCACCGCCAACGCCAGAGCGCGCATTCCATCCTCCCGTATCTCGCCCCGAGCATGTCACGTCGGGAGATCGCCGCAAGCGAGCCTGCGGCAGAGCAGGATTTCCGTATCAGCGTGGAAGGTCGCTCGCACCCATGAGGTGCTTGTCGACGGAATGCGCCGCCTGCCGTCCCTCGCGGATCGCCCAGACGACCAGCGATTGGCCGCGCCGCATGTCGCCGCAGGCAAACACCTTGTCGAGGGAGCTTTTATAGGCGCGGGTGTCGGCCGCGACATTGCCGCGCTGATCGAGCGAGACGCCGAGCTGTTCGATCATGCCGTCATGGATCGGCGAGACGAAGCCCATCGCCAACAAGACAAGATCGGCTTTCAGCTCGAACTCGCTGCCCGGGATCGGCTGCATCTTGCCGTCGACCTTCACGCATCTGAGCTTTTTCACGAGACCATTCTCACCGACGAGTTCGCGCGTCAGGACGGCGAAATCGCGCAGTGCACCTTCCTCATGCGACGATGACGTGCGCAGTTTCAGCGGCCAGTCCGGCCAGGTGAGGAGCTTGTTCTCCTTTTCCGGCGGCTGCGGCATGATTTCGAGCTGCGTCACCGACAGCGCACCCTGGCGCACCGAGGTGCCGATGCAATCGGAGCCGGTGTCGCCGCCGCCGATGACGATGACGTGCTTGCCGGAAGCAAGGATCGGGTCGTTCGACAAAAGCGGCTCATGCGAGACGCGGCGATTCTGCTGCGGCAGGAAATCCATGGCGAAATGCACGCCGCCGAGATCGCGGCCGGGGATCGGCAGGTCGCGCGGCTTCTCGGCGCCGCCGGCAAGCACGACGGCGTCGTAGCCGTCGACGAGTTTCTTCGCCTCGAGATCGATGCCGACATTGACGTTGCAATGGAAGCTGACGCCTTCGGCTTCCATTTGCTCGACGCGGCGCTCGACGTGGATTTTTTCCATCTTGAAATCGGGGATGCCATAGCGCAGCAAGCCGCCGGGCTTTGCATGCTTTTCGAAGACGTGCACGTCGTGTCCGGCGCGCGCGAGCTGCTGCGCGCAGGCAAGCCCCGCCGGGCCCGATCCAACGACGGCAACTTTCTTGCCGGTCTGACGCTTCGGCAGTTCCGGTTCGACCCAGCCTTCAGCAAACGCGCGGTCGGCAATCTGGCACTCGATAGTCTTGATCGTCACCGGCTGATCGGTGAGGTTCAGCGTGCACGCGGCCTCGCACGGCGCCGGACAGATACGCCCTGTGATTTCCGGAAAATTGTTGGTCGAATGCAGATTGCGAATCGCCTCGTGCCAGTCGCCGCGATAGACGAGATCGTTCCAGTCCGGGATCTGGTTGTTCACCGGGCAGCCGTTGTGACAATAGGGAATGCCGCAATTCATGCAGCGCGCCGCCTGGTCGCGCGAGGCCTCCTCGGAAAGCGGGATGACGAACTCCCGATAATGGCGAACGCGATCGGACGCCGGCGCATAACGCCGGTCGCGCCGATCGATTTCGAGGAAGCCCGTTACCTTACCCATTCAACTATACCGCCCACCAAACCGATGATCTAAAGTTCAGCGCAAGAGGAGCCTTGCGCCGACGCCGCGTATGCGGTCCTGCTTGGATTCACTCCCCCGCCGCAGCAAGCGGCGCGGGCGTCTCGGCCTGCGATATCAGCTCCTGCAGCGCGCGCCGGTACTCGACCGGCATCACCTTGCGGAACTTGCCCTTCATCTCGTCCCAGCGGTCGAGGATGTCGCGCGCCCGCGCCGAACTCGTGTAGCGCCAATGATTGGTGATGAGCTGATGCAGACGCTCGGCGTCGAAACGTGTCATATCGCTCATCACGTCCACGCGACCGTGATGCGCGAGATCGCCGCCCTGGTGGTAGCTCTTCTGCATCAACTCCTCTTCCTCGGCCAGCGGCTCGAGGTCGATCATCGACATATTGCAGCGTTGCTCGAACGTGCCATCCTCGTCGAGCACATAGGCGATGCCGCCCGACATGCCGGCGGCGAAATTGCGCCCGGTCTTGCCGATCACGACAACGATGCCGCCGGTCATATATTCGCAGCCATGATCGCCGGTGCCTTCGACGACCGCGATCGCGCCGGAATTGCGCACGGCGAAGCGCTCGCCGGCGACGCCGCGGAAATAGCATTCGCCGGAAATCGCGCCGTAGAGCACGGTGTTGCCGACGAGGATCGACTCCTCGGGCCTGATCTTCGCGGCCTGACGCGGCGGATAGATCACGATGCGTCCGCCCGAGAGTCCCTTGCCGACATAGTCGTTGGCGTCGCCCTCGAGTTCGAGCGTCACGCCGTGCGCGAGCCAGGCGCCGAAACTCTGCCCGGCCGTGCCGGTGGCGCGGATGTGGATCGTGTCGTCGGGCAGACCGGCATGTCCGTAGAGGCGCGCGACTTCGCCCGACAGCATCGCGCCGATGGCGCGATTGACGTTGCGCACATCCGTTTCGATGCGCACCGGCGCACCGCGATCGAGCGCCGGACGCGCCTTCTCGATGAAGCCGCGGTCGAGCGCCTTGTCGAGCCCGTGATCCTGACCGCCGCTATGATAGATCGCGGTCGGATCGCCTGCCTGCGGCTTGTGGAAAAGCCGCGAGAAATCGAGCCCCTTGGCCTTCCAGTGGTCGATCACCTGCTCGCGGTCGAGCATCTGCATCTGCCCGACCATTTCGTCGAACGTGCGGTAGCCGAGCGAGGCCATGATCTCGCGCACTTCCTCGGCGACGAAGAAGAAGAAATTGATCACGTGCTCGGGCTGGCCGACGAAGCGCTTGCGCAGGACCGGGTCCTGCGTGGCGACACCAACCGGGCAGGTGTTCAGATGACACTTGCGCATCATGATGCAACCGGCGGCAATCAGCGGCGCGGTGGCGAAACCGAATTCGTCGGCGCCGAGCAGCGCGCCGACGACGACGTCGCGGCCGGTGCGGATGCCGCCATCGACCTGCACGGCGATGCGCGAGCGCAAGCGATTGAGCACCAGCGTCTGATGCGTCTCGGCAAGCCCGATTTCCCACGGCGATCCCGCATGCTTGATCGACGTCAGCGGCGAGGCGCCGGTACCGCCCTCAAATCCGGAAATCGTCACGTGGTCGGCGCGGCCCTTGGACACGCCGGCGGCAACCGTGCCGACACCGATTTCGGACACGAGCTTTACCGACACAAGCGCGCGCGGATTGACGTTCTTCAGATCGAATATCAGCTGCGCCAGATCTTCAATCGAATAGATGTCGTGATGCGGCGGCGGCGAGATCAAGCCGACGCCCTGCGTCGAATGACGCACCTTGGCGATCACCGCATCGACCTTGTGGCCGGGCAGCTGGCCGCCTTCGCCGGGCTTGGCGCCCTGCGCCATCTTGATCTGCATCATGTCGGAGTTGACGAGATACTCGGTCGTGGCGCCGAAACGACCTGACGCGACCTGCTTGATCGCCGAGCGCATGGAATCGCCGTTCGGCAGCGGCTTGTAGCGGTCGGATTCCTCACCGCCTTCGCCCGTGTTCGACCTGCCGCCGATGCGGTTCATCGCGATCGCCAACGTCGTGTGCGCCTCGCGCGAGATCGAACCGAACGACATCGCGCCGGTCGAGAACCGCTTCACGATGTTTGCCGCAGGTTCGACCTCCTCGATCGGCACCGGCGCGCGGCCGTCTTCTTCCGCCCCGCGGATGCGGAACAGACCGCGGATTGTGAGCAGCTTCTCGTCCTGCTCGTTCAGGAGTTCGGCGTAAGCGCGATACTTTTCCTGCGCATTGCCGCGGACCGCATGCTGCAGCAGAGACACCGATTGCGGCGTCCAGGAATGTGCCTCGCCCCGGACGCGGTAGGCGTAATCGCCGCCGACATCGAGCATCGTCTTGTAGACCGGCGCATCGCTGAACGCGGCGCGATGGCGACGCACCGTTTCCTCGGCGATCTCGTCGAGACCGACGCCTTCGATCATCGTGTGGGTGCCGGTGAAGAACTCGTCGACGAAACCCTGCGCAAGCCCGACCGCATCGAAAATCTGCGCGCCGCAATAGGACTGATAGGTCGAGATGCCCATCTTGGACATGACCTTCAACAGGCCCTTATCTATCGACTTGATGAAGCGCTTCTGCGCTTCGTACTCGTCGACCTCTTCGGGGAACTCGCCCTGGATGGCGGCGATCGTCTCGAAGGCGAGATAAGGGTTGATCGCCTCGGCGCCATAGCCTGCGAGCAACGCGAAATGATGCACTTCGCGCGCTTCGCCAGTCTCGACGACAAGGCCGACGGAAGTGCGCAACCCCTTGCGGATCAGATGATGATGCACGGCTGCCGTGGCGAGCAGCGCCGGAATAGCAATGCGATCGGGGCCTAGCTGCCGGTCCGACACGATGATGATGTTGTAGCGGCCGCGCACCGCGTCCTCGGCCCGCTGGCAGAGGCGCGTCAGCGCGCCGCGCATGCCTGCCGCGCCCTTCTCGGCGGCGTAGGTGATGTCGAGCGTCTTCGTGTCGAAGGCGTCTTCGAGATGGCCGATCGAGCGTATCTTTTCGAGATCGGCGTTGGTCAGGATCGGCTGGCGAACTTCGAGGCGCTTGCGCCGTGACGCGCCTTCGAGATCGAAAATATTCGGCCGCGGTCCGATAAACGAGACGAGGCTCATGACCAGCTCTTCGCGGATCGGATCGATCGGCGGGTTCGTCACCTGCGCGAAGTTCTGCTTGAAGTACGTGTAGAGCATCTTCGGATGCTCGGAGAGCGCCGAAATCGGCGTGTCCGTTCCCATCGAGCCGACCGCCTCCTGGCCGGTGACGGCCATTGGCGACATCAACAGCGCGAGGTCTTCCTGCGTGTAGCCGAAGGCCTGCTGGCGATCGAGCAGTGTTACGTCCGTGCGTGTCGAGCGCGGCTCGACCGGCCGCAAATCTTCGAGCACGATCTGCGTGCGCTCGAGCCATTCCGGATAAGGATGCGATGCCGACAGGCTCGCCTTGATCTCGTCATCGGCGACGATGCGGCCCTCTTCGAGATCGACGAGCAGCATCTTGCCCGGCTGCAGGCGCCACTTCTGCACGATCGACTCTTCGGGAATGGGCAGCACGCCCATTTCAGACGCGAGCACGACAAGTCCATCTTCGGTGACGAGATAACGTGCCGGACGCAGGCCGTTGCGGTCGAGAGTGGCGCCGATCTGCCGCCCATCGGTGAACGCGACCGCCGCCGGTCCGTCCCACGGCTCCATCAAAGCGGCGTGATACTCGTAAAAGGCCTTGCGGTCCTCGCTCATCAGCGGATTGCCGGCCCAGGCTTCCGGGATCAGCATCATCATCGCGTGCGTCAGCGAGTATCCGCCCTGCACCAGAAATTCGAGCGCGTTGTCGAAACACGCGGTGTCCGACTGCCCCTCATAAGAGATCGGCCAAAGCTTGGAGATGTTGTTGCCGAAGAGCTTCGACTCGACCGAGGCCTGCCGCGCCGCCATCCAATTGACGTTACCGCGCAGCGTGTTGATCTCGCCGTTATGCGCGACCATCCGGTAGGGATGCGCCAGCCGCCATGAGGGGAAAGTGTTGGTCGCAAACCGCTGATGCACGAGCGCGAGCGCGCTTTCGAAGCGCTCGTCCAGGAGATCGAGGAAATAACTCCCGAGCTGACGCACCAAGACCATGCCTTTGTAGACGATGGTGCGGCACGACATCGACACCGGATAATACTCGGCCATCGCAGGATTGCCGGCGGCGTAGATTGCATTCGAAACAACCTTGCGCGCGACGTAGAGGCGGCGCTCGAAATCGTCTTCGTCGAGGACGCCGGGGCCGCGGCCGAGGAACACCTGGTTGTGGACCGGCTCGACTGCCTTGACGGCCTCGCCGAGATCGGAATTGTCGACGGGAACGTCGCGCCAGCCGAGCAGGGTCAGCCCCTCTTCTTCGACGACGCGCTCGACGATTGTCCGGATTTCGCTCCGGGCGGCTTCGTCGCGCGGCATGAAGAACTGGCCGATGCCGTAATGACGCGGCTCGGGCAGGGTCACGCCGGCCTTGGCCATCTCCTCGCAAAAGAAGCGATGCGGGATTTGCACGAGAATGCCGCAGCCGTCGCCGAGCTTGGGGTCGGCCCCGACCGCACCGCGGTGGTCGAGATTGAGAAGGATCTGCAGTCCTTTGGTGACGATCTCATGCGACTTGCGGTTCTTCATGTCGGCGATGAAGCCGACGCCGCAGGAATCGTGCTCGTGGCGCGGATCATAGAGGCCCTGCGCCTGCGGCAGCGCCGGGTCAGTCGCATCGATGCGGGCAAGGGCACCGACGGCTGCCTCGCTCGAGGGACCTTGGCTCCGATCTAGGCGCTCGTGTTCCATCTGCCTGCTCCGGGCATGCGGTCGCGCAATACTATCCAAGAAGATGATGGACCGAGCGGGCAAACCGCAAGCGCCGCCCATTATTCGGCGGCAACCGATGGGTCAGCAAGTCTGTCCTATCTTCCGCGCGAACCTGCCAGTTTAGGGGCCGGAAGACAAGCAAGTTTGGAGCCGGCGGAGGTGAATTTTCGACGGATCGCAGCCCTCAGAGCGGCTGTCGGCGAGAATGCCGGATCGTGGTCACGACGATCTCGCGCTTCGCCTCGTCCACCTCATAGTAGATGCGGTACCCGTAGCGCCCGACAACGATTCTCCGCACCCCCTCATCAACTCGCACCCCGAGCTCCGGAAAATCCGCGACGAGGTCGATCGTGTGGAGGATTGCATCGCGTACGCTACGCGCCGCCGGCGGATTACGGGCGAGGAGATAATCGGCAATATCTATGAGGTCCCGCTCGGCCCGTGGCCGATACCTGATCCCCATCCGTCAAAGCGACGGTAGGCGGCCTCGATCGCCTCGTCGCTGGCGTATTCGCCCCGGCGTGCTTGCTCCAAACCTTCGCGAATTGCCTCAACGTCCTCGGGGTCGATCGGCTCCGCATCCAGCTCTGCTTCAAGCAGCTTGAGGAAAGCGCGTGTCAAATCATCCCGGCGCTTCTCCGGTAAGCGGCTCGCGGTCTCAAGGACGTAGGACAGAAGTTCGGTCATGAGTCGATCAAGGCGTGCCGGCAACCAGCCGGTCCCCATGCCGCACCGCCCTCGCTTGCTTCGTCAGCATGCTTGACGGTTCCCTGCAGGAGCGCCTTTGCCAGCGTCCGACTATAGCATAGAGCGACAGCCGAGCCAGGCATTAGCGGCATAGCGGGAATAGCCTCATGGATTTTGCCAGCGACAATGCGGCCGGCGCGAGCCGCCCCATCCTTGAGGCATTGCTCGCGACGAACAACGAGCTCTGTCCGGCCTATGGCGCCGACCGCCACACCGCGGAGGCCGAGGGCGCGTTGAGCGCGGTGTTCGAACGGGATGTCGCGAGCTTCCTTGTCGCGACCGGCACCAGCGCAAATGCGCTGGCGCTCGGCGCCTTAACGCCGCCCTGGGGCGCGGTGTTCTGCCACGAGCACGGGCACATCATCGACGATGAATGCGGTGCGCCGGAAATGTCTTCCGGCGGCGCCAAGTTGGTGGGCATTGCCGGCGAGATCGGCAAGATCACGCCGGCGGCGCTGCGCGAGACCCTCGCTCGTTTCCCGCGCGGGGTCGTCAAACAGGTGCAGCCCGCCGCGCTTTGCCTGTCGCAGGCGACGGAATGCGGCACGATCTATACCTGCGCGGAAATCGCCGAGCTCGCGTCGATCGCGCACGCGGCGGGCGTGGCGGTGCACATGGACGGGGCGCGGTTCGCCAACGCGCTCGTCGCGCTCGATTGCACGCCGGCCGAGATGACCTGGGAAGCCGGGGTGGATGTCCTCTCCTTCGGCGCGACTAAGAACGGTGCGTTGGCCTGCGAGGCGGTGATCTTCTTCGATAGCGGCCGGGGCGCGGATTTCGCCTATCGGCGCAAGCGCGGCGGCCACACGCTGTCGAAAGGCCGCTTCCTCGGCGTGCAGATGTGCGCATACCTGAAGGATGATCACTGGCTCGATCTCGCGCGCCACGCCAATGCGTCGGCCGCGCGGCTAGAGGAGGGGCTCCGGCGCGCGCCGGGCGTCCGCCTGCCCTGGCCGCGGCAGGTCAACGAGCTGTTCGCGATCCTGCCGAGGCGCGCCGATGCGGCGCTGAAGGCAGCCGGCGCGCGCTACTATGATTGGGGCGCGCGCTCGTTACTCCCTGAGCAGGCGCCGCGCGACAACGAGGTCTTCGTGCGCCTCATCTGCTCGTTCGCGACGAAGCCGGCCGACATCGATCGCTTTGTGGCAATCGTCGCCGAGAGTGCCATGGCGGCGTGACCGTTTGGTCCAACGGAAGCCCTATTCGTTGCCGACTTCTGGCGCTTCGAGCGGGGGCCGAATCCAAGGAGTTTCCATGGCGGCGGAGGGAAATAGAGGCCGGCTTTTGACCGTCTGCGGTCTGGCCGGCGGCCTTGCAATCCTGAGCGCGGGGGCACCGGCTCAGGCGCAGTTTTGGGGCGGATGGTGGGGCGGCTGGCGATCGGAGCCTGCCCCCTATGCCGCGCCGATTCCACCGCGTCGCGTTGCGGGCATTGTCGCCTCCGAAGGCTATGCGCTCAGCGGAACGCCCCGCCGGCAAGGGGATGTCATCATCGCCGACGGCGTCGATGCCCGCGGCGAGCATAGGCACTTCGTCCTCGATGCATATGACGGCGAAATCTTGCGCAGCCGCCTTGCCGGCCCACCGCGGCCACCCGGCCTCGTCGGCAGCGGCGAGCCGCGGGTGCCGCAGGCGCAGGCGGCGCTGGCGCCAAATCAGCCCGGTCCGGCTTCCGGCCTTCGCCCCGGCGGCCAAGCCATGGGTGGCGCACAGCCCGGTCTCGAGCCGGTACACCCTTTAGCCAAGCCGAAAGCAGCGAAGCCGAAGCAGACCGCAGCTCACAATCCCGCCAAGCCGGCCGCTACGCCGGTCGCGCCGAAGGCGCCTTCCGAGGCCGAGAAGGTGACCAGCCCGGCCCCGGCCGCGACCCGGGAGCCTGGCGCGGCAGGAACCTCCGCCGAGGCTAAAGCTCCGGCGGGCAGCCCGGCGACGTCGCTCGCGCCGGACGCCGCACCGGTGAGCCCACCCGCCGCGCCGGCGCCGGCCGCGGTGCAAGCGAAAGCGCCCGCCCCGCAGGCGACGCCTGACATTGGTCCGGCGGTGAAGAAGATCGATACAGCCCCGACGGCGACAGTTCCGGCGCCGGCCGCTCAGTCGGCACCCGACTTCACCGACGAAAGCAAGTAGCGGCGACGGCGCGTTTCAGCGCCGCTCGTCTTCCAGGACTTCCTCCCGACTTGGCGCCCCGCGCAACCCGCTCGGCGCCATTCTTCTGTAGCTGGCCAGGAAATCGCGACCAACGTCGGTAAGTGCGATCACCCGGCCGGCTCCGTTGGCGGAGACCCGAGCGACAAAGCCGCGATCGAGCGAATCCTCCCAAACCGTCAGCCGCGGGCAGGACGTGCGCCAGGCGTCCATCACCTCGGCATAGGGCCGCGGCTTGGGCGCGAGCCACTCGAGGAAATCGAGAATAAGCGGATCGAGGTTTGCGCTCATCGCATCGCCCAAGGCTTGGCCGGAATTGCGCCCTTTCGCGGCAAGCGTCAACGCATTAAAGAACCGGCACGCCAATTCCCTTGAAGCACGAACAACAATGCAGCCCCGCACCCTCTACGACAAAATCTGGGACGACCACGTCGTCGATACGCAGCCCGACGGCACGTGCCTGCTCTATATCGACCGCCATCTCGTGCACGAAGTGACGAGCCCGCAGGCGTTCGAGGGCCTGCGCCTTTCCGGCCGCAAAGTACGGGCGCCGGAAAAGACGCTCGCCGTCGTCGATCACAACGTGCCGACGACCGACCGCTCGCACGGCATCGATGACGAGGAAAGCCGCATTCAGGTCGAGACGCTCGCCAGGAACGCCGCCGATTTCGGCGTCGAATATTTTCACGAACTCGACGCGCGCCAGGGCATCGTGCACATCATCGGTCCCGAGCAAGGCTTTACCCTGCCCGGCACCACCATCGTCTGCGGCGACAGCCACACCTCGACGCACGGCGCCTTCGGCGCGCTTGCGCATGGCATCGGCACGTCGGAAGTCGAGCATGTGCTGGCGACGCAAACGCTGATCCAGAAGAAAGCCAAGAACATGCTGGTCCGCGTCGACGGCCAAACCGGCGCCGGCGTGGGGGCCAAGGACATCATACTCGCCATCATCGGCGAGATCGGTACCGCCGGCGGCACCGGCCACGTCATCGAATATGCCGGCGAGGCGATAAGCGGCCTATCGATGGAAGGCCGCATGACCGTCTGCAACATGTCGATCGAAGGCGGCGCGCGCGCCGGCATGATCGCGCCCGACGCGAAGACCTATGCGTATCTAAAGGACAAGCCCAAAGTGCCGAAAGGCCAGCGCTGGGACGACGCCATGCGCTATTGGGAGAGCCTGCACTCCGACGACGGCGCACAGTTCGACAAAGAAGTCGTGCTTGATGCGGCGAGCCTGCCGCC
>JAFASC010000147.1 GCA_019244955.1 Methylobacteriaceae bacterium
CAAGGCCGAGCATCCCTGGCTCAAAGCCTATTTCCAGGGCAAGCGCGCCCGCCAGATGCAGCGGCCGCCCCGCCCTGCCCTGCCGTGATGCGAACAGATTTATAGGCGACGAACCACCCCATGGAGACTCGGGCAAAACACGCTCTCATCGGCGCGTTCACCCTGGCGGTGGTGGCGGCGGCCTTCGGCTTCGTTTTCTGGTTCAACGGCGCCAGCAAATCGGCCGGCCATGCCTATTACGCGATCGTCTTCCCGGGTTCCGTCTCGGGTCTGACGCGCGGCAGCACCGTGCTCTTCAATGGCCTTCGCATCGGCGAGGTTTCCAAGCTCGAGCTCGCCCCCGACAATCCGTCGAACGTCAAGGTGTCGATCGACATCGATGCGCGCACGCCGATGCGCAAGGACACCCTGGCGCGGCTCGAATATAGCGGCATCACCGGCGTCGCCTCGATCGCGCTTACCGGCGGCAGCAACAATTCGGAGCGGCTGCCGAACGGGCAGAACGGCAATATCGCGGTCATTCACGGCGATCGCTCGGATTTCGCCAATCTGATCAATACGGGCACGCGCATCGCGGCGCGCGCCGATGACGTTCTGGACAAGGTCAATCGCGCGCTCGATGAGAATGTCGGCGCGGTGAACAACACGCTGAAGAATGTCGAAGTGTTTTCGAAGGCACTTGCCGATAATGCCGACGGGGTGCGCGATTTCCTCGCCGCCACCGCGGATGTCGGCAAGGCGATCAAGCCGCTTGCGGCCAAACTCGAGACGCTGACCGCCGATGCCGACGGGATCGTCAAAGCGATCGATCCGGAAAAGGTCAGACTGATCGTCGCCCAAGTAAGCGAGATTTCGGTGAAGCTCAATGCGGTCGCGGGCAAGCTCGATACGACGTTCACGAACCTGAACGGCTTCCTCGCAACAGACGACAACAAAGGCATGGTTGCGGAAATCTCCGATGCAGCGAAGTCGATCAAAAAGCTTGCCGATAATCTCGATATTCGCACTAAGGAGATCACGACCGGCGTCGTGCGTTTCACCGGCAACGGTTTGAAGCAATACGAGCAGCTGGCAATCGACGCGCGGCAGACGGTGAGCGATGTGAGCCGCGTCTTCCGCTCGCTCGAGCGCAACCCGCAGCAGATAATCTGGGGCGCGAAAGAGCAGCCCCAGCAGGCGCCGCCGCCTGCGGCGCCGGGACCGCGCGCCGGCGCGACCGAGCGCGAGCGGGAGCGCGCCGCGGCGAGGTAGCTAACCGGAAAAACGCCGGCGCGGAGCATAGCCCGCCGGCCGCTTCGTCAACATTCCGTTAGCCGCCGTCCCCTAGTCTCGCAAACGAGGGGGGATGTAACCAGCCATGTCCGCACGCCTGCTCGAGGACTTCGCCCAGATCTCGTGCGACTGGTTCTGGGAAATGGATGATCAATTCAAATTCTGTTATTTCTCTTATCGCTGGAGTGAACTTTTCGGACGCTCGCCCGAGCAGGAGATCGGCAAGAGCCGTCTCCAAGTGGCGATGAATGCCGACGACAAGGCGTTCTGGCAGCCCCATATCGACGACCTCCACGCGCGCCGGCCGTTCCGCGACCTGGTCTACCCCTATGCTTTCGACGACGGCCATGTGCGCTGGCTGAAGATCAGCGGCCAACCTGTATTCAACGAGGCGGGAGCGTTTACCGGCTATCGCGGCGTCGGCACCGACATCACCGAGGAGCACGAGGCCAAGCGCCGGCTGTCAGAGACGCTCGAGCAGCTGCAGCACGCCAATCGCGCCTTCACGTTGGTCAATTCAGAACTGCAGCGACAGAACCAGCGCCTGACCGAGCAGGAAAACGAGATACGCCAACAGGGCCAGCAGCTCGACGTGGCGCTGAACAACATGGCGCACGGCCTGTGCATGTTCGACGAACAGTTTCGGCTGCTCGTATGCAATGCGCGTTATCTCGAACTGATGCGGCTTTCGCCGGACCTCGTCAAGCCCGGCGTGACTTTGCGCGAGATCCTCCAGCACAATGTCGACGTCGGCAATCTGCCTGCTCCCGCGGAAGCTCATTACGAGGAATATTTACGTGAGCTGAACCAGCACGGCGCAGTGGCCTTCGAGCGCGTGCTGCTCGATGGACGCACGATCGCCATCAGGCATCATCCGATGCCGGCCGGCGGGTGGGTGGCGACCTATGAAGACATCACCGAACGCAAAGAGACCGAGGCGAAAATTCTGCAGCTCGCCCGCCACGACGAGCTCACCGGGCTCGCGAACCGGAGAGTGTTCGGCGAAAAAGTGAACGAGGCGCTGGCGCGGGTACGGCGCGGCCAAACTTTGACGGTGTTGCTTCTCGATCTCGACAATTTCAAAATTGTGAACGACACGCTGGGCCACTCGGCAGGAGATGCGCTGCTCAAAACGGCTGCCCAGCGCTTGCAGGATTGCGTACGCGAAACGGATGTCGTCGCGCGGCTTGGCGGCGACGAATTCGCCGTGCTGCTCGGCGATCTCGAGCGCAACGAGAGTGGCGTCGTCGCCGATCGCATCATTCGCAGCCTCGCCAGCCCGTTCGATGTCGAGGGCCACCACGTGGTCATCGGAACGAGCATCGGTATGGCCTTGGCCCCGCACGATGGCGACGACGCCGAAAGCCTGCTCAAAAATGCCGACATGGCGCTGTACCAGGCTAAAGAAGAGGGACGCGGCATATGTCGCTCCTTCGTGCCGGCAATGAACATCCGTTTGCAGGAGCAGCGCAAGCTCGAACTCGATCTCAGGGGAGCCGTCGAGCGCGGCGAGTTCGAACTCTATTATCAGCCGCTCGTCGCTGCGCACTCGGGCGAAATTACCGGCTTCGAAGCTTTGTTGCGCTGGTTTCATCCCGAGCGCGGCATGATTTCCCCGGCCGATTTCATTCCGCTTGCAGAGGACACCGGTATCATCGGGCCGCTCGGCGAGTGGGTGATCCGCACGGCATGCGCGCAAGCAGCAAGCTGGCCGGCAGACCTGAAGGTTGCCGTCAATTTATCGCCGGCACAGTTCCGCAACAAAAGCATTGGGCTTATCGTCGCCTCCGCTCTCGGAAGCACCGGTCTCGCGCCGCGGCGGCTCGAGCTTGAAATCACCGAATCTGCGCTTCTTCAAGATAGCGATGCGACGGGTGCCGCTTTGCATGAGTTGCGCGGCCTTGGCGTGCGCATAGCCATGGATGATTTCGGCACTGGTTATTCGAGCCTCAGCTACTTGCGCTCGTTTCCTTTCGACCGGATCAAGATCGATCGTGCATTCGTGCAGGATCTCGGTCGAAAGCCCGATTGCATCGCGATTTTTGAAACGATCGTCGGGCTCGGAAGAGGTCTAGGGATCGCGACGACCGCCGAAGGGGTCGAAACGCCGGAGCAGTTGCGAGTCGTCGCCGATTTGGGCTGCAGCGAGGTGCAAGGCTTTCTGCTCGGCGCGCCGGGCCCGGCAAGCCGCGTCCCGGAGCTGCTTCAGGCCGGAAGAATAAAGGCTGCGTGATCGGCGTCGCGGCGTCGACGGTTTACGACGTCGCATAGAAATCCATCTTCGCCGAAGAGCTTGCCGAGTCTGCTCCCGGTGGTCGCGCGGACCGCCGGGAATGAATCCTACTCGAAGCGCTCTGCGGCGTGGGCGAGCATCGTGTAGACCTTGCCCGTCTCCGACGTCAGGTAGCTCTTTGCCAAGGGGCTCTCGGGATCGTCGCGGGTGACTTCCGTCAGCAGCCGTTCGAATTCCTGGATGTAGCGGTCGACGGTCTCGCGGAAAGCCGTGTCCGATCGATATCGTCCGCGGATCTGATCGAAAGCCTGCTGGCCCTGCGCCGTATAAAGCCGGCGGCCGAAAACGTGCGGTTCGCCGCGCCGGTAACGGTCCCAGAGGTCGACAACCGCATCGTGATCGAGCAGACGCGCAATGTCGAGCGAGAGCGCGTCGATGGAATCGATGGCGCGGTTCGGCGCCTGACGATTTTCTTGCTGTGGCGACGCGGCTTCCTCGTGCTCCTCGCGCGAGGCGCGGGCGAGGAGATCGGTGAGCCAGCCGCCGTGCCTGCGATCGTGAGTCTGGGCCGGCGGACGCTCGTCGACGCGTGCGATTTGCGGCGAGCGCGTCGGCTGTTGGCGCGGACGCGGTTGCGCTTGGGGTTGCGGTTGTGCCTCGCGCGCCGCCGGTTCGGGAGAGCGGGCGGGTTCGCTCGCGCGAGCCGGTTCGGTGACACGCGGCGCGACGGGACGCGGAGCCGGCGGGTCCGGCGGGCGGCTCGGCTGGATCAGGCTTGCGGGTTCCGCAACATCGAAGGCGCGGCCCGAGCGCGCGACGATCTCGGTCAGTTCGTTCAGCGCCTTGATCTGCTCGGCAACGACGCGGCGCATCGTGCCGGCTTGTTCGGCAGTCTCGCGCGGCAATTCCAGCGCACCACGGCGCACCTCGTCGCGGGTCGCGTCAAGCTCGTTGCGGATTTCCGCGGAGACGCCGCGGATTTCTTCCGCCGCGGCCTGGAAGCTCTGCGTCGCGCGGCCGAGCAGATCGGCCATTTCCTGGTTCGCCTGCTCGTAGGCGGCGCGCAACGCGGCGGCGGTGCGCTCGCGCTCCTTGCCGGCCGCGGCGCGGATTTCGCCGAAGCGGCCCTCGACATCGTTCGTCGCCTGCTGTGCCGATTCGGCGAGGAACGTGCCGATGTCGCGCGCCCGCCCCTCGGCATCCCGGAACGCATCCTGGATAAGTCCGCTGAACGCCTGCAGCACATTTTCGAAGTCGCTGCGCCGGTTCTCGATTTCGCCGAGCAGCCCCTCGAGCGACTGATGACGCTGCGCCAGCGCGCTGTCGAGCGCTGCCTGCGAGCGTTCGAGCTCGGTTGCCGTTTGCATCAATGCTTCGGTATGCGAGCTGATCGAACCGGTGAGCGCATCGGCACCCGTCAGGGTGCTATTCGCTACTTCGCCAAGCTGCGCCACCTGGTCGGAGACGTTTTCGATCGCGCGGCCGAACTCACCGAGGTTGGTGTTGAGGTTCGATTCGATTGCAGACAGATTGTTGCTTGCCTGAGAGATGATCGATTGCAGCGACACATTCGTCTGCCCGAGCCGATCCAGGACCGCGCTCATTTCGCTCTTCAGCCGGTCATTGGCGCCCATCAAGGCGGCGATGGAGCTGTTGGCGCTCGCGTCGATCGCCTCTTGCAGCGCGACGCTAGAGGCGTCGATCGCCGCGGCGAGGTCGTTTCGGCGCATCCCGAGATGCTCGACGATGGCCGAGCCACGGCTCTCGATCGTGTTGGTGACGAGTTCGCCGACATCGGCAAGCTCTTTGGCGATCTCCTCACCGCGCGACGAGATGAGTTCGGCGATGAGCGGCGCCTTCGTCTCTAACAGGTCTTGCAATTCGCTCGACCGCGTCACCAGGAGGTCGTGGACTTCCTTACCCTTCTCACCGAGCGCAACGTTCATCGCGAGAAGTCTGTCGCCGAGTGAGGAACTGATTTCGCTGACGCGGTTGTTGAGAGCGACACCGAGATCTCCCGCGCGCGCATGCAGGGTCGTGTCGAGTTCGTGTGTCGCCGCCGCCAGCGCCGCATGGATGTCGGAGAGACGCGCACCGATCGTCTCGACGACTTCCCGGCCGCGGTCGTCGATCTCACCGGAGACTGTGTCGAGGCGTCCGACCACCCGCTCTTCGAACACCGCGATGCGGTTGTCGAGCGTGTCGGCGATTTCGCTTGCCCGCCCGCCAAGCGTCTCGTTGATCTCGCCGGCCTTGGCGGCGAGCGTATCGGCGACCGAACTCGATCGCTCGACCAACATGTCGTTGATTTCGCGCGCCTTGCCGTCGAGCGCGCGGGTCACCTCGCGGCCGCCTTCGCCGAGCACGCGCGCGATTTCGAGCGCGCGCATGGCGAGCGCGTCATTCAGCGTCTTTGCCCGTGTCTCCAGACCGGTATCGATGCGCGAGATCAGCTCCTCGAGCTGGTGACCGATTTCGGTCGTTTTCGTTGTGGCGCGTTCGTCGAATGCATCGACATGGCCGCCGAGAATGGCGGCCGTGTCCTGCGTCTGCTGTTCCAGCCGGTCGCTCAGGGCAACTCCGTGCACGGTAACCGCCTGCTCGATCGCATCGAGATGGCTGCCGATCTCACCGGTGAAGCGGGTCGAATGTTCTGCGATACGCGCGGCGACATCTTCGCCCTGGGTGCGGAACGTCGTCTCGAAGCTGCCGAGCCGATCGCTGAGCGAGGCCGCAAGCCTATCGCTGTGTTCGCCGAGCCGCTCGTCGACGCGGATCGTGCTTTGCGCAACCGCTGCTTCGAAAGCGGCAAGCCGATCGCCGAGGGTGGTGCTGACGAGCTCGCTGTGATGTCCCAGCCGCTCGTCGGCTTCGCCGGTCCGTTGCGTGACTGCCGCCTCGAACGCAGCGAGCCGTTCCTCCAAGGCGCCGGTCACATTTTCCGCGTGGTGGCCGAGCCGCTCGTCGACTTCGCCCGTGCGCCGGGCAACGGCATCTTCGAACGCGCCGAGTCGCTGATGGAGCGAGGCGGCGATACGCTCGCTATGTTGGCCAAGCCGCTCGTCGGCTTCGCTCACGCGCCGGCCGGCGCTTTCTTCGAATGCCGCAACGCGCTCACCGAGCGTGCCGCTTAGACGCTCGCCGTGATAGCCGAGGCGCTCGTCGATGTGGCCGACATGCTGCGCAACCGTCTCTTCGACCGCGGCAACACGCTCGCTGAGCGCGGCGGCAAGACCTTCGGCCTGTTCGCTCAGACGCTCATGCGTCTCAGTGCCATGCCGCAACAGCGCCTCTTCAAATCCGCCGATCGTGCCGCTGACGCGTTCGGCATGCTGATCCAGACGCTGGTCGACGTCGTCGCCGTGGCGGCGCAATCTTTCCTCGAGCGCACCGATCGATCCGGTCAGGTGCTCGGCATGCGCGGCGATACGCCCGTCGGAATCGTTGGCGGCGCGCGAAATGGCGTCTTCGAAGGCAACAAGGCGATCGCCCAGCACACCGGAAAGATGCTCGGCATGATGCTCGAGGCGCTGGTCGGCTTCGCTGCCGTAATGCAGCATGGTCTCTTCGAAGACGCCGAGCCGCTCGGCCATGGCCTGATGCACGCGATCGGAATGCGTGCCGATCGCCGCGATCGCCTCGCTTGCCGTCGTTGCGAAGCGCTCCTGCAGCGTGCCGGTATGCTCGTCCATCGCGCTGACCGTGCGCTCGGTCGTCGAGGCGAATGCCTGTTCGAGCGATCCCATATGTGCGGCAAGAGCGGTGGCGGTCTGCTCCGCCGTCGCGGAGAACTGGTCTTGCACGGCGGCCGTGTTGCTCGCCAGCGCCGAGACCGTCTGCTCCGCCGTTCCGGTGAACTGTTCGTGCAGCGCGCTTGCATGCGCGGCGAGCGCCGCAGCCGTGTCGGCGGCCGTCGTCGCGAGGCGCGTGTGCACGGTATCTGCATGCGTCTCGAGATCGAGGCGCCATCTTTCCTGTGCGTCGTTGAGCAGGCTGCCGAGCCGGTCGCTCGATTGCGCGAACGCTTCGTGCGCGTGATTGACGGTGTCGTGGACCCGGTCGCCGGTCTCGGTCAGGCGCGTCGCGATCTGGTCGCCATGCTGGGCGACGGTTTCGGTGAAATTCTGGCCGAGGACTTCGATGCGCTGCGTGACTTCGGCACCGTGCGATTCGAAATTGCCGAGAAGTGCTTCGGCGGTGGTGCGCAGCCGCGCATCGATTTCGGTGATGCGCTCGGCGAGCGTCTGCGCGACTCCCTCTCCGGCCGTCGTCACTTGCGCGGTCGCGGCCTGGCCAGTCTCGGCCAGGCGCTGGACGATGTCGCCGCCATGATCCGACAGGGTCTGCACGAGATCGGAGCCGGTCCGGCTCAGCGCAAAAGCGATTTCCTCGCTCTTCGAGCCGAGGGACGCGGTAATGCGGCTGCCGGCGTCGCTGACGGTTTCCGCCAGTCGCACGGACGTCGTTGCGAGATCGCGCGACAACGATTCATGCGCGCCGACGATCGCAGTGCGCACTTTTTCCGAATTGATGACGATTTCCTCGCGCTGTGTCGACAATCCGTCGATCAGCGAGCGGATGCGTCGCTCGTTGTCGGAATAAGAGCGCTCGAGATTGGAGACTTCGGAGCGCATCATGGTTTCGAGTTCGCTGGCGCGGGCGAGCGCGCGTTCGATGCCGTCGCCGAGAGAGGCGACTTCGCGGCGGATCGCCTGCGAGAGCGTCACCACCTGCTCGGTCGCGACGGTCTCCGGCTCGGCGAGACGGATCGCGACTTCGGTCATCGAGCGCGCGGTGAGCCGCATCTCCTGTGCGCGGCGCGCCATGAGCGCGGTCACGAACATGAAGACGATCGGGCCGACGATGCCGAGAATGGCGAAACCGAGCTCCGGACGGCGATACAGCGGCACGCCGTCGGCCGGGACGATTAGTTCGCGATGGCTGGCGAGGTAGGCGGCGCAGATTCCGGCCCAGATGATCGAAAGGACCAGCGCCGCAATGAGCGGCGCGGGGTTCGGGCGAACCCGCATGGCCTGCAGGATGGCGCCGACCGACTGGCGGTTTTCGTTGGCGGCGGGGACGGACGGCGTCAGCGGCGCGCTCTCGCGCATCGCCGGCCGAGGCGGCACGGCGGGCTGGTCGACGACGGCGGCCGCCTGCCTCTGATCGCTGGCAGCCTCGTCCAGGTGAGCCTCGCCGTGCTCCGGCAAATTAAGATCGGGGGCGGTCCAGTCGTCGATGGGCGTTGTGCGTGCCTTCGGCAGCTGCACGCCGGCGCCCAGCCCCGCCTCTTCGCCCTCGGCCTGTTCATCATCGGCCGCTTGGCGATCCGCGTCTTGGCGATGCGCCTCTTGCCCCAGCGCCTGCGTGTCGTGGGGCTGGCGTTCCAGGGCATCCTCGGACGGTAGCTGTTGAGCATCGGCAACTTCGAGGTTCAGCGCCTCTTCTATTGCCGTTAGTGCCGCTGCCTCGGGGTCCTGAGCCCTGCTCGGTTTGGCCATGAATTGCCTCTCACACTGCGCCGCTCGTCCTAGATGATGTCCGGACGAATGACGACGGCCTCCGCCCGCCTCGCGGAGCCGAAGTTAACCAAAGGTTACTGTACAGGTCAGCAAGGCCGAAAGAAACAGGCGCGTAAAGACCTCCGGAAACGTCGTTAACGCGGCATTTACCGTAGCTGCCGAGACTTGTAGCGATCGGAAAAATGCGGAGGAGAGATTGGCGGCCCAGGCTATCTTGCTTCGACCGGCGCCGCCGGTGGCTACGCCCTCGGCACACGATTCCTCCAACGAAGGCTACCGCGCCATCGATCTCATTCATCTTGCCCGCCAGACCCATGGCGACCGCGGCCTCGAAACTGAGCTTCTCGGCCTGTTCAGGCGCCAAGCCGCCCAGATCATGGAGCGCTTGTCCGCCGATCTGCCCGCCGACAGCATTCCCTGGCGCGCCGATCTCGCCCATACGCTGAAAGGCTCGGCGCGCGCGATCGGCGCGACGCGCGTCGCCATCAAAGCCGAGATCTATG
Source organism: Methylobacteriaceae bacterium (assembly GCA_019244955.1). Classification (GTDB taxonomy): domain Bacteria; phylum Pseudomonadota; class Alphaproteobacteria; order Rhizobiales; family Beijerinckiaceae; genus JAFASC01. The sequence goes on from JAFASC010000147.1 coordinate 9,531, forward strand.
AAGTTCAGGCGCGCGACGGAAAGCCCGATCTAAAGCCGGCTCTCAGTGCGTTGCAAGCAGCCGTCGACGAGGCCTGCCGCGCGATTTGCGACCTGCTTCGCGGCTAGAACGAACGCCTTTCTAGCCTCTCGCCAAAGCTGATCCGAGGCTTTAAAGAGGGCCGCCGCAAGGGGACCGCCTTTTGTCGGCCCCTCATCCGCCCCGGAGCGTTTTCAAGGCATGGTCAAGATCACCTACGTCGATTCGCATGGCGCTTCGCGAGAGGTCGAGGCAGAGGAAGGCTCGACCGTCATGGAATCGGCAATCCGCAACTCGGTGCCGGAGATCGTCGCCGAATGCGGCGGCGCCTGCGCCTGCGCGACCTG
>JAFASC010000193.1 GCA_019244955.1 Methylobacteriaceae bacterium
AGCTGCGCACAAGCTCGCGGAAGGCTGCGCGCTTGTTGCGGAAACGGGCCCCGAAGAATTCCACGTCATACTCGTTGAGGACGAGCTGTGCCGAAGGGTCCGCTGCGCGTGCGGCGCGCAAGGCAATCGCGATGTAGTCTGCGCCGAGCCGGCGCTGCCAAATCAGCGGGCGAAGATCGGAGGCACGGCGAGCATCGTCGCGCAACGGCTCGTTAACCACATTCCAGCTGCGAATGCTCGATTTGTAGCGCGAGACGACGGTTTCGATATGGCGTACGAGCTCGCGTTCGGCCTCGGCGGCCGTCGCGATCTCCTCGGTCCAGCGCGGCATAACGCCGTACCAGACCAGCGTGTGGCCGCGAAGGGCGAGCCCGTGCGATTGAGCGAACGTGCTGACGCTGTCAGCTTCGTCAAAACGGAACTCGTGTCGCTGCGGATGCAGATCGCCAAACAAGAACCCGCCCTCGGCAACGATTTGATCGCAATAGGCCAGGATGGCTTGGCGATAGGCGGCATCGGTGCTCAGCAGGGCCGGACGTACGGCTGCGCCGAACAGCACGGGCCTCTTCACCCCGGTCGTTAGCTCGATTGCGGGGCGCGCGCGGGCACCGCCTGCGCCCGTGCGCAGCGCAGCGACCGCGCCGAACAATGTTTCACGTCTGGAAAATGTCCTCATGCTGGCGCGCGCTGCAATCGATGTGCCGTGCGAGAGAGTATCGGCAGATGGGTTAACGCTGCAGTCCTCGTCTCAATCTGAGACGGGGTTTGCGTTGGGTTAGTTGATCCCGGAGGAGTCTCGGCGGATTTCCGGCCGACGCCCGCTGGCATGGTTTGCGCTATTCGAAAGCGCGGCGTCCAGAAACGGCACGCTCGCGGCGGGAGAGCGCGTGTTGGCGAAGGCAACCAAGATCGCATCAAAGACACGCTATCTCGGCGAGTCGGCGCTGCATTTAGCGAGACGCGCGTCCCATCGTCTCGCCCGCCACGTGCCGCTCACGCCAAAACGTATGCGCAATTGCGAGCCTCTCGTCAGCTTCACATTCGACGACGTTCCCGAGAGTGCATATCGCATCGGCGCTCCGATCCTGGAAGCGCACGGTGCGCGCGGGACCTTTTACATCGCTACCGGACTGCTCGGCCACCGAAGCGACTTTTGGACGGTAGCCGGCGCCAGTGAAGTTGCAGACCTTTATCAGCGCGGACATGAGATCGGGCTGCACTCGCATTTGCATCGGTCGAGTTCCCTCCTTACGGCGGATGAATTCGCCGCCGATCTCAGGCGCAATCGTGAAACGCTGCAGGATATTGATCCAGGTATCGACGCGCGAAACTTTGCCTATCCCTTCGGTCAATGCACGCTGGCACGCAAGCATCAACTCAATCGGCTGGTGCGCTCGAGCCGCAGCATCTATGCCGGCGTTAACCGCGGTCTGTTTGACCCCCACTATACGCGGGCAACCGAGCTCTGCGACACACGTCTCACGCCGGAGCGGCTTGAGGCGCGCTTAGATGAAGCTCAGCGGTCGCGTTGCTGGCTCGTCTTCTGCATCCATGATGTCGCCGATACGCCGAGCCCGCTCGGCTGCTCGCCTGGCTTTTTGAGCCAAGCGCTCGAAGGCGCGAGGCGACGCGGCATGCGCATCGTCACCGTCGATGCCGCACTCGACCTGATTGCCGGCGCCGCGACGATGCCCCTCCCCGAAAATCTCATACCTGCCCAGGAGTTCAGCCGTGGCTGAGGCGAATGTTCTTTCAAGCATAGAGAAGGTGAGGGTCGGCGGCATCGAGATCGCCCGCCTCGACCTGAATACCACGGCCGATCTCATGGTGCGGGTCGTACAAAGGCGCTCGCCCGGTCGTGGCCCCTTGAATTTTACGTCCGCGAACGGCGAGGTGATCGCGCGTTGCCGTTCAAATCCGGCCTTCGCGAAGCTGATTGACGGCGCCGATCTCGTCAGCGCCGACGGCCAACCCCTGGTTTTCGCCTCGATACTATTCGGTCGCGCAGCATTGCCGGAACGGGTCGCGACAACCGATCTTTACGATCGTGTTGCCGCGCGCGCCGAGCGCTCGGGCGTCACTTTTTACCTTTTTGGCGCAAGCGATGAGGTAAACTGCAAGACTTATGAAATGACGCGCAAGAAATATCCCGGCCTGCGGATTCTCGGGCGTTCGCACGGTTACCTCACAGGCGCTGCCCTCGAAGCAAAACTCGACGAGATCAACGCACTCGCGCCCGACATTCTTTGGCTTGCGATGGGCGTGCCGACTGAGCAGCACTTTGTCGAGCGCTGGTCCTCGCGTCTGTCCAACGTTGGACTGATCAAGACTTCAGGCGGTCTCTTCGATTTCTACTCCGGCACTAAGCCGCGTGCGCCGAAGCGGGTGCAAACGCTCGGTTTGGAATGGGCATACCGTGTTCTGGTCGAGCCGCGGCGGCTTTTTTGGCGCTACGCCGTTACAAATCCGGTTGCAATCGTACAGCTGATCCGTGCAACGGCATGAGCGTGGGCATCCTCCCTCCGCCGCGCATGGTGCCGGTCACCTTCGGCGCTTGTGCCGGGTGGCTGCATCCAGCTAGCGGAAAACATGGAGTTCTTCTTTGCGGCGCTCTCAACCATGAGATATTGCCGCTCTATCAAAGCTGGCACGCTCTTGCGGCGATGATCGCGGCTGCCGGATTGTCGGTGTTGCGCTTCGATTACCATGGGACGGGAGATTCCCTCGGCGACGACCGCGAACCTGGGCGCGTCGAGGCTTGGCGTCAGTCAATTCGGGCGGCAGCGCAGTTCATGCGCGAGGAGTGCGGCTTCGAGACGCTGGACCTTGTCGGCATCCGGCTCGGCGCAACCTTGGCTAGCCTCTCGGCTGCGGAGATCCGCGTCGAACGGCTGGTTGCGATCGCGCCCGTCGCGAACGGCCGCACCTATATTCGCGAGGCGCAGGCGCGATCCAGGATGCTTTGCAGTATCTGGCGGCTTGGCAACGCGAGCCTGACGCATGGCGAGATCGCCAATGACGGATTTATTATCACGAAGGAAACAGCATCTGATATTGCACGCCTTGATCTCACCTGCGTGAGGACGAGGCCGGCGCGCGAGGTTTTGCTGGTCGGCGAAACCTCCAGTCTCATCCATAAGCTTCAAGAAGCATACGAGACTGCCGGTTGCCATGTGACGCGCAAAGACTTTACCGGTTTCGCTGCTCTGATGGATTCAGCGACACTCGCGCAAATTCCACTCAAGGATTGGCAGGCGGTAGTTTCCTATTTGACGAAAGCCCGCCAGGCGGCGTCAAACGTTCCGGTTCTGCCTAGAAGCTTCGCCCTGCAAGCGTCGTCGTTTCATGAAGAACGCATGATCTTTGGCCACGACGACCGGCTAGCGGGGGTGCTCTGCCGGCCGGTGGCGCAAACACCGGTCGCGACAATTCTCTTTCTTAACACCGGCGGCAATCCGCACTTCGGCTGGGGCCGCATGAGTGTCGAACATGCGCGTGCGCTCGCCGCGCCCGGTGTCGCCTCGCTGCGCCTCGACATCGCCGGTTTAGGAGACGCCGCTCCGCTCGCCGGCAGTCCCCGCGCGGCGCTATACCGGAAGGAAAGCATCGCCGATGTTCGCGAGGCGTTGGAACTTCTCGAGCAACGCGGGCTTTCCAATTTCACGCTTGTCGGCCATTGCAGCGGCGCCTGGCTGGCGCTCAATGCCGGACGCGCGGATCCGCGCGTTCGCGGTCTTTTCCTCGTCAACCTGCAACGTTTCATCTGGACGGGCGATGAAGACCTCGAAGCATTGATGGCGCAAGCCTATCGCGCCACAGACTCTTACCTCCAGGAGATCGGATCGGGCGCAATGTGGCAGCGCCTGCTCAAAGGTCAGATCAATTGGGCGCGCCTGCCCGGGATCGCCCGCGCAATGCTCCGCCGCCCCGCCGCGCGTATCGGGAACCGGTTATGGCGAATCGCGGCGCGGCTTCTCGGGATCGAGACGCAAACCGCGCGGATCAGCGGGATGCTAAGGCACCTTTCGGAGCGCGGCACGGACACTCTACTGGTTTACAGCGAGACCGATCCTGGCCGTGAGGAACTCGCGCGCCACTTTGGTGCGTCGGGATGCCGGCTGCGGCTTCCGCGCCTTTGGATCGCCACGATCGAGAACGCAGACCACGACATCACATCGGAAGAGGCACGCCGCGCTTATTTCGAGTTGCTCTCCAAGCATGTGGACTGCGCGACCGGCGCGATCCCTGCGAAGCCCGCGTCTGAGCGGCCCCAGATCGTGGCGCAAGCCGCCTGACTCAGGACCCCTGGCGCTCCCATGCATCAGGCCAAAAAATGTCCTTCCATGAGGCGAGCTTTTCCTTCACCCGCTTCTGCCGGAACAGGAAGTCGGAAATGAACTGGATGCGCAGCGGCGTCGCGGAAAATTCGAAGCGCGGATCGGAGACGATGGCGAGAAGCTCGTCGACGCTTTCGTTCGCCTTGTGGACTTCCTTCCACAGCGAAACCGCCGCGCGCTTGTCGGCGTTGATGATTGCGATCGACTCATCAAGCGCCGCAAGAATCGCCTTCTGCAACTGAGGATTCTGGTCACGAAAGCGGCGCGACCCGACCAGCATCATCTGCGTGAACGAGCCGCCAAACACCTGATGACTATCAAGCACCACGTGGGCGCCCCGCAGGTGCAAGCCGCGCTCGGTGAACGGCGGCACCGCGACATGCGCCGTGATCGCCGCCCGCCCCATGCCTGCGGCTAGCGACGCGAGCGCATCGGGATGGCCCATCGAGACGGTGAGCGGATCGAGGCGCTCGGCGTCACCGAAAGTTTTTTCCGCTTCGATCTGCAGCATCACCGCGTTGAAGGAGACTTTTGCCGCCGGCACCGCAATGCGGTCGGCAGGCGTGAAGTCCGCGATCGTCCTCACCGCGGGATTAATCGTGTAAAGCGTCATCGGCACGTTGCTCATCGTGCCGAGCGCGCGGATCTCATTGGGTGTGCCGCGCGTTTTGTCCCAGACGGTGAGCAGCGGCGGCGGCCCCGCCGTGCCGAAATCGGCCGAGCCCGACAATAGTGCGTCGTTCACCGCTGCGGCGGAGTTAATGACTTCGGCTTTCGCGTCGATCTTGCCAAGGCCCATGCGTTCGGCATGTTTTGCGATCAGCCCTCCATTCGTCATCACATCGACAGGCAGATAAAGAAGGCCGCGCTGCTGCACAATGCGCACGTTACGTGCTTCCTGGGCGCGCAAGATTGTCGGCGTGGCAATGAGGCTCGCTGCGGCCGTAAGCGCATGACGCCGCGAAATTCTGTAGATCATGCGCTTTCCCGTCTAATCACCGGCGCCCCGACGCGCTCGATCATCACATTGACACAGGCCGGTTTGCCGCTGGCAAGAGCCCGGTGCAGCGCCGGCGCAAGATCATCTACACGCTCCACGAACTCGCCGTGACCGCCGAGGGCCTCGACAACCTTATCGTAGCGCGACGGCAGAAGATCGCAGCCATGCGCCCGCGCCTCGCCATACGAGCGCAGCTGGATCTGATATTCCGCGTTCCACGTCGCGTCGTTGCCGATCACTGCTACAAACGGCAGATCGCGGCGCACGGCAGTGTCGAATTCCGCCATGTGAAAACCGAAGGTGCCGTCGCCCATCACCGCGATGACTGGTGCGCGGGGCTCGAACAGACGCGCGGTCAGTGCAAAGGGAATGGCCGATCCGATCGAGCCGGCCACCCCATTGATCAGCCGCCGCGGCGCCTCGAGGAGTGCCTGAGCCCATTGGCCGATCTCGCCGCCGTCGCACACGAAGACGGCTTCCTCGTCGCCTGCGAGCAACGGCTGAATTGCGCGGCAGAAATCGATCGGATGGACCTTCGCGTCGCGTGGCCGCGGCGCGTCCCATTCCGGCGGGCGGTAGGCGAGCGCCGTCCCGACTTGGTGAAACCAGTCAAGGCGCCGATCCGAACGGTGGGCCATCTCTGAAAGCACCCGTGCCGCCGCATGCGGCTCCGCGATGGTGCTGAGCATGAGCCGAGCGCCCTTTTCACCTCGAACGCGGTCAAGCATGGCGCGATCCGGATCGACGGCAATAAAGCGGCACCCAGGATCGACAAAGGGCGGCTCAGCGAAGCGCAAGGTGAAATCGTGCGGCTTGCCGAGAAGCACGAGAAGATCGGCCTGCCGCAACATTTCGGCAAGGGCGCCGAGACTCGGATCTTTGATCCCGCGTGGACTCTCCATGAGCACCGCCGGCACGCGCGTCGACACAGCAACCGAGCGCAGGAGCGCGCGGCCGCCGATATCAGCCATCGCGGCCCCTGCCAGAATGAGCGGCCGCTCTGCCTCTTCGAGGGCCGCGAGGATCGCGTCCGCACGATCACCCGGGAGGACCGTCCGCGACGGCTCGAAATCCGCTTCAGCGGGCCAAAGCCTCGCGCCCTCTTCAACCTTCATCTCAAGCACATCGAATGGCAGGCTGACATGTACCGGCCCCGGGCGGCCACTGCGCGCGATGGAGACGGCGTGCGCGATGTCATGACCGAGTCCCTCCGCGCTCGCAGCGACCCATGCGGCCTTGCATAAGGGCGCGGCGGTTGCCGCCTGTTGCATCTCTTGGAAGGCGCCGCGGCCGATCTCGCCAATCGCAGCATGGCCCGAGAGCAGAATGAGCGGCGATTCCGCCGCTTGCGCCGTCGCAAGCGCGCCGATCGCATTAGCGTGGCCGGGGCCGGCGGTCACGAGCGCAAGTCCCGGCATGCCGGAAAGCCGGCCCCAGGCGTCTGCCATATGCACGGCGGCGCCCTCATGACGCACATGAATGAGATTGAGACGCGTGCCAATCGCCGCATCGAAGATCGGCATGATGTGGTTGCCGGAAAGCGTGAAGATGTTGGTCAGCCCGGCGCGATCGAGCGCACGTGCAAGGATATCGGCGCCGCGAATCATCGGACTTGCTCGCACGTATCCAGCACCGACTGAAGCGATCTGCGGCACGCAAAGATTGCTCCGCTCGCAAGAAGTGCAATAGCGGTCATGAGTGCGAAGAAATGCATCTTGTCCATGCTGCTCCAGAAGCTTCCGAGCCAGCCGGCGGCGAAATTGCCGACAAAGCTCGTCGCAAGCCACGCGCCCATCGTCACCGAGAGATAGCGTGCTGGCGCGACCTGCGATACGAGCGACAGACCGATCGGCGAAATGTAGAGTTCGCCGATCGTCAACACGATGAAGTAGAGAAAGAGCCAGAGCCAGCTCGCTTTCTCGCTTCCCGCATACCAGGCTGCCGCAATCAGGGTGGCGTTGGCGAGCGCAAGCCCGAGACAGCCGAGCGCCATCTTGCTAATCGTCGACGGCTCGCTGCCGCGCCGGCTTTGATATGCCCATAAGGCCAGCAGCGGCGGTGTGAAGGCGAAAATCATCAGTGGATTGAATGCCTGGAACCAGGTCGCCGGCACTTGGAACCCCGTCAGCGGCACTGTGCGATCCGTGAAATCGTCGGCCCAGAGCGCGATAGTATTGCCTTGCTGTTCGTACACGGCCCAGAAGAGCGTCACGGGTAGAAACAATACTGCCAGCGCGGCAAGCCGGTGCGTCTCCGTGGGACTCAGCGCCGCCCTTACGCCGGGATGCGGCGGATCGCTGGGCGGCAGGTGTGGCGCCGCCGCCAGATAAATCACAAGCCCGATCGTCATGCCAATTCCCGCGGCGGCGAAACCATAGTGCCAGCCGACCTCCTCGCCCAGCGTGCCGCAGACGAGCGGAGCCAGAAACGCGCCGAGATTGATGCCGACATAGAAGATCGAGAACGCCCGGTCGCGGCGTGAGTCACCCGGGGCATAGAGGTCGCCTACCTGCACGGAGATGTTCGGCTTGAACGCACCGTTGCCGAGGATGAGCAGCAACATTGCCGGGAGGAAAAGATGCTCGAAAGCCATCATGAAATGTCCGACAGCCATCGTTCCCGCGCCAATGATGATGGTGCGGCGGCGGCCGAGCACGCGATCGGCGAGAAGTCCGCCGAAAATCGGCGTGAGGTAAACTAGGGCCGTGTAAAGGCCGTAGATTTGCGACGAGAACGGCTGGATATCCAGCGGACCGAATACCGTCTCGAGGGTGCGCTTCAGCGCCGCAAGGCCTGCAACATTCTCGGGGCGCCCCTTCAGCAACAGATACTTGGTCATATAAAGAACGAGCAGCGCGCGCATTCCGTAATAGGAAAACCGCTCCCACATCTCAGTCGCGCAGAGATACGAGAGGCCACGTGGGTGGCCGAAAAAATCGGCTTCACGCCCGCGCTGTAAAGGAGCGTTCAGAAGGCTAATGATGCTTGGCCCGCACCTCAACAGGCAGGCTCGATAAGCCGCGCAGCGTATTATTGTAACGGCGCTTGGGTTCGCCCACGATCTCGATCGTCTCGACGCGCTTCGCCAACGCCGTAAGAACGAGCTCGCCCTCGAGCCGCGCCACCGCCTGCCCGACGCAGCCGTGAATGCCGCTGCCGAGCGCGACGTGGCCCGCGACACGCCGTCTGATGTCGAATTTATCAGGGTTTTGCCAGCGCCGCGGATCGCGGTTCGCTGCGGCCATGAACAGCAACACCTTCTGGCCTTCGCCGATCGCGACGCCGCCAACATCTACGGCGCGGGTCGTCGTGCGGAAGAAAACCTGCGAGGGAGATTCAAGCCGCAAGGTTTCTTCAAAGGCGTTTCGCGCGAGCGTCGGCTCGCCGCGCAAGAGCTGCCACTGATCGGGATTACGCGCGAGGCAATCCATGGCCGCCCCGAGGGCGTTGACGGTTGTATCAACGCCGGCCGAGAGGAAGGAGCGCATCAGCATCGGCGCTTCCTCGTGCGTGATCTCGCCGCGGTCGGCCGCCGCGAAAATCTCTGCGCCGAGTCCATCCGGCCGCAGAGATTCGCGCGCGCAGAGTCTCATGATCTCCTGCCGCACGCGATCGCCGTCGCGCATCGCCTCCTCGAAAAGGTAATTGCGCGGCCCGAAGCCTGTGAACACCATATTCCCGTACGGCAATAAAAATTCCCGTCCGGCATCGGGTAGGCCGATCGCATCGGGAAAGACTTTCAAGGGATAGGCCTCGGCCAAGTCTTTGACCGCCTCGAAACGGCCGCGCGCCACGAGTCTATCCACAAGCTCTTCCGCGTAGGCTTCGAACGGCGCGCGCAGTCGCTTGATCGTTCCCGGCGAGAGAATGCGTGCGATCACCGTTCGGGTTTTCGTGTGATAGGGAGGATCAACCTCCAAGAGCAGGCTGCGCGGACGCCACGGCTCTTCCTTGGCGAAATCGCTCAGGCCCACGCCGCGGCCGGAGCAGTACGTCTGCCAATCGTTAAATGCAGTGTGGACATCGTCATGGCGCGCCATTCCCCAGACCTGATAGCGGGGAATCCAGACAACGGGCCCCGCCTCGCGCATGGCCTCGTGGGCGGGATAGGGATCGTCGAAGAATTCGCGGCTGAACGGATCGAAGTCAAATGTCGGCACGTCCGGAGTGCGCGTCGCGGTTGCGGCTTGCGGCATATTCCCACTCTAGCGGTTCTTTGCCAGGCAGATTCGCATGTGGGAAAGCGATGTCAATGCGCGCCCGAGAGGCTCCTTGCGGGCTGATGCCTCAATGATTGCTTCGCTGCCCAGGCAGAATGCCCATGCCCTTGGCGATTATCGTCAGCATGACCTCGTCGGCACCGCCGCCGATCGAGCTTAGGCGGCCGTCGCGATACATCCGCGAGATTTCGCTCTCGTTCATAAAGCCCATGCCACCCCAATATTGCAGGCAGGCATCGTTGACCTCGCGAATAAGGCGGCCGGCCGTCAGCTTCGCCATCGAGGCGAGTTGCGTCATGTCCTGCCCGTTCATGTAATCGTTGACCGCGCGGTAGACGAGCGAGCGCAACAGCTCGACCTTAGTCTGCAGCTCGGCGAATTTGAAGTGCACGACCTGATTGTCGATGATCGGCTTGCCGAACGCCATGCGGCCGGCGGTATAGTCGATCGTCATCTGGATCGCGCGCTCCATCCCGATGAGATGGCCGGCGGCAGCCCAGATGCGCTCCTCCTGGAATTGCTGCATCTGATAGATGAAGCCCATCCCCTCCTCGCCGATGCGATACCGTTGCGGCAGGCGCACGTCATCGAAATAGATTTGAGCGGTATCGGAGGCGCGCATACCGAGCTTGTCGAGCTTGCGGGCGATCTCGACGCCCCTCGTCTTCATCGGCAGGCAGATCAGCGATTTGTTGCGATGGACCGGGCCGTCGCTCGTGTTGGCGAGCAGGCACATCCAGTCGGCCTGCGTGCCGTTCGTCGTCCACATCTTGCCGCCGTTGATGACGTAGTCGCCCCCGTCCTTGCGCGCAGTGGTCTTGATCGAGGCGACGTCGGAGCCGGCGCCGGTCTCCGAGACGCCCAGGCACGAGACATAGTCGCCGGCGATCGAGGGCCGAAGAAATTCCTCGCGCAATTCATCCGAGCCGTAACGCGTCAGCGCCGGCGTCGCCATATCGGTATGAACCCCAATCCCCATCGCCACGCCGGAACATTTGTTCGCACCGAGCGCCTCACAAAATGCAATTTCATAGGAATAGTCGAGACCGAGTCCGCCGAATTTCTCCGGCTTGTTAATCCCCAGAAAGCCCTGCTCACCCATTTTCTTAAAAACATCGTGCGCCGGGAAGATGCCGGCCTTCTCCCATTCCTCGGCGTGCGGGTTGATCTCGCTCTCGACGAATTTCGTCACCGAGCGCATAAGCTCGCGGTGCTGTTCGGTATAGATCATGGGTCGATCCTTGAGGCGAGTTCGGCCGCGAACTTTCGGTCCACCGGCACGGGAAAATCGAGCAGCATTTGCGCAAAGCCCTTGCCCTGCGGATCGTTGCGGAGCGAGGCAATGCCGCCGCCGCCAAGCACGTCGTGCAAGACGAAGTTGATTGCCCCGATGCCGGGCACGTCGAAGCGCGCGACCGGCTCGCTTGTTTTGCCGTCGAGATGATGCGCGAAAAAGTTGGCAACGGCATCCGTTGTAAGCGCGCGGCGAATGATGGGCAGGTATTCGGGCTTGCGAGCGATAACGCCGATATTGGAATTGTTGCCTTTGTCGCCGCTACGCGCCCATGCCAAGGCGATGAGCGGGACGGTCGTGCCACCCTCATCCTGAGGAGATTGCGAGGCAACACCCACCTCCTCATCCTGAGGAGCATGCGCAGCATGCGTCTCGAAGCATGAATCGCTCGCCGCGTCCTTCGGGACGGTCCTTGGGCCGTTCTCCGAATTGGAGAATGGCATTTGCATCCCCTCCATCTCGATCGCGATCGGCACCTTATGCTTCGGCACCAGACACGAAAACAGCCTTACGACCGGCGACACCTTAGCGCGATTGCCGCCCATGCCGGTAATCCCCGGCGACATAGAGGTGCCGGAGGAGGTGAGCTCGCGCACCATGAGTTCGAGCGGCTTCGGGTCGGGGTGCTTGGCCGCAAGCTTCAGCACGACTTCGCGGGCTGCGCGTGCGCGCGAATGCGGACCGTAGGACGCCTCTGCTCCGAGCACTTCGACACTCGTTTCCGTGTAAGGTGCGGCGTTCGTCGCCTTCAAAATGATGCCGCAGCGGCGGATGACGGCGTCGGCGACTTTGTCGGCCTTGCGCGCCGCATCGATGCCGCCAATCGCCAGATACGCGCCGACGCGATAGCCATCCTGGTATGTCGCGCTGACTTTGTATGTGTCGGTCGGCGCGCGGCCTTTTGCATTGGAGACACGCACCCGGTCCGGTCCGATCTCGTCGATGCGCACGCCTGAGAAATCGCAGGTCACGTCAGGCAGGACATAGGCGCGGGGATCACCGATCTCGTAGAGCATCTGCTCGGCGACCGTGGCGAAGTTCACCAAACCGCCGGTATCTGGCGGTTTCGACAGGACAAAGCTGCCGTCCGGCCCGATATCCGCGATGGGATAGCCGATATCGGCCCAGTCGCCGGTCTGTTCCCAATCCGTGTGCAGACCGCCGGTCGCCTGCGCGCCACATTCGAGGATGTGGCCGGCGAGCGAACCGGCGGCAAGATGATCGAACTCGTCGGCGCGCCAGCCGAAAGCATGGATGCAGGCGCCGAGCGTCACCGCGCTGTCGACACAGCGCCCGGTGATGACGAGGTCGGCGCCTTGAACGAGCGCCGCTGCGATGGGACCTGCGCCGAGATAGGCATTGATGCTCCATAAGTTTTCCGGCATCTCGGCGCCGGAAAACATTTCGCGCGTGCCGGCGGCGCGGAATTCAGCAGCGCGATCGAGGAGATCGTCGCCGAGCACGACTGCGATTTTCATCTTGACGCACGCTTCCGTGAGCTTCGCCTCGAGGGCACGCGCGCAGGCGCGCGGATTGACCCCACCGGCATTGGAAATGATCTTGATCTTGCGTTCGCTGATCGCGCGTGCATGCCGCGCGATCGTGCTGACGAAGTCGGTGGCATAACCCAGCGAGGCATCCTTTGCTCGCGCCCGCGCCATGATCGACATCGTAATCTCGGCGAGATAATCGAAGACGATGTAATCGAGATCGTCGGCGCGCAAAAGCTGCGGCACGGCAATCGAAGAATCGCCCCAGAAGCCGGACGCGCCGGCGACGCGGATGGTGTCGCGCCTCACGCTGCGTCCTCCATCTTGACGATCACCAGGGGATCGCGCGTCGCGACCTGCGCACCGGGTGCAACGGCGACTTTTTCGACGGTGCCGTCGGCCGGCGCGATGATCTCGTGCTGCATCTTCATCGCTTCCAGAACCGCGACGATGTCGCCGCGCGCGACGCGCGCGCCCTCCGCAACGCGCACGGCAATAACAGACCCGTTCATCGGCGCGCGCAAGATGCCGTCCGCCGCGGCTTCGGCCGCCTGGGGCAGCGCGAAGGTGCGATCTTCGAACCGCAGCACCTGGCGGCCGAGATCGAGGTGAAGCGTGTCGTGGACGCGAGCGAAGCGGAGGCTGCGCACGTGGCCGTTCATTTGATAGTGCAGGCGATCTTGCGTTCTCTCGAGAATGCGGAGGCGGGCGCTTTGCCCCTCCCCCGTCACGTTCCAGTACGCACCGTCGCGCGCCGCGTGCAGGGTCTTTTCGCTCTCGCCGATCGCAAGCTTTATCGGATGCTGCAGCCAATGCGAGGAATGCCAGCCCTGCCCCGGCCCGTCGCTGAAAAGCGCGGCGGCGATGGCGAGTGTTTTGAAATCCGGCGGTCCGGCCGGCACAAGCCTCATGTGCTTGCTGATGAAGTCGGTGGTCACCTCACCGCTCACGAACGCGTCGGTGTCGAGCACCTCGATCAGGAATTCCTTGTTGCTTGTGACGCCGAGCAGCACCGTGTCCTCAAGCGCCGCCAGGAGCCGCCGCCGCGCCTCCTCGCGGTCGTCGCCATGGGCGATGATTTTCGCCAGCATCGGGTCGTAGAACGGCGTCACGACTCCGCTGGGCATGAGCCCGTGGTCGACGCGAACGCCCTCGCCCGCCGCAGGCTCGAACAGATGCATCGTGCCTGTCTGCGGCAGGAATTTCTGGCGCGGGTCTTCGGCGTAGAGCCTTACTTCGATAGCATGGCCCTCGAGCCGCACGTCGTCTTGCGCGAGCGGCAGGGCCTTGCCCTCGGCGACATCGAATTGCAGCGCGACGAGGTCGAGTCCGGTAACCATCTCTGTCACCGGGTGCTCGACCTGCAGGCGCGTATTCATCTCGAGGAAATAGAACTCGCCCTTCCCGTCGAGCATGAACTCGATCGTGCCGGCGCCGACATAGTGGATCGCTCTTGCCGCCTGCACCGCGGCGGCGCCCATGCGCGCGCGTAACTCCGCATTCACGGCCGGCGACGGCGCCTCCTCGACCACCTTTTGGTGCCGGCGCTGCACCGAACAATCGCGCTCGCCGAGATGGATGACGTTGCCATGCGTGTCGCCGAACACCTGGATTTCGACATGCCGCGCATCGAGAATGGCGCGCTCCAGCAACAGGCGATCGTCCCCGAAAGCGTTCTTCGCTTCCGAGCGGGCCGTGCGCAGTGCGCCTGCAACCGCGCCCGCTTCTTGCACGAGCCGCATGCCGCGCCCGCCGCCGCCGGCCGCGGCTTTCACCATTAAGGGAAAGCCGATGCGCGCCGCCTCGTGTGTGAGGCGCGCGTCGGATTGGCCGCCATCCTGGTAACCCGGTACGCAGGGCACGCCGGCGGCAATCATACGGCGCTTGGCTTCTGCCTTGTCGCCCATCATGCGGATCGCCTCTGGCGAAGGGCCGATGAAGATCAGCCCCGCGTCGCCGCACGCCTGCGCAAAACCGGCATTCTCAGAGAGAAAGCCGTAGCCGGGATGAATCGCATCGGCGCCGCTCTGTTTCGCGGCATCGATGATTTTGTCGATCGCGAGATAGGATTGCGCCACCGGCGCCGGGCCGATCGCCACCGCTTCGTGCGCAAGCCGCACATGCAGCGCGTCTTGATCTGCCTCGCTATAGACGGCAACCGTGCGATAGCCCTTGGCATGCGCGCTGCGGATGATGCGGCAGGCGATCTCGCCGCGGTTCGCGATCAGCACTTTGCGAAAGCGGCTCACGCTTTTTCCACCCAACGCGCCGGGCGTTTTTCCAGGAATGCGGCGAGTCCCTCCCGCCCCTCTTCACTGCGCAGCGCAGCGCTGAATGCGGTCGCAGCTTCGTCCGTGAGTTCTTCCGGCCGCCGGCCGACGGTTGCCAGCAAGAGGCGCTTCGTGGTGGCATTCGCACCCGGTGCGCAGCGCCCTACGTTTTCGTAGATCGCGTTCAACGCGGCCTGCAGATCGTCGTCACGCGGACAGAAATGGTCGACAAGACCGATGGCAGCGCCCTCCTGCCCGTCGAAGCGCGCGCCGGTCAGCGCCAGCCGCCGCGCGTGCTTCAGGCCAATGCGCGCCACCACGTAGGGCGCGATCTGCGCCGGCGGAATGCCGAGGCCGGTCTCGGACAGAGCGAAGCGCGCGCGCGGCGTCGCCAGCACGATGTCGGCGCATGAGGTGAGGCCCAGACCGCCGCCGAACGCCGGTCCGTCGACGATGGCGATGACGAGCATCGGATGCGCGTTCAGCTTCGCATAGAGCTCGCCGCCGCGACGGTTGGCGGTGAACAGCGGATCGGTCTCGTCGAGCTTCAGATCGGCTTTCAGCCGCGCGAGATTGCCTTTCAGATTGGCGCCGGCGCAGAAGGCGCCGTTCGCGCCCTGCAACACAAGCGCGCGGAGCGAGCGGTCGTCGTGCGTTGCCTCGAGAATGGCGAAAAGGTCGGCCACCAGCGCGTCGGTCATGGCGTTGCGCGTCGCCGGATCATCGATCGTGGCGATCATGCGAAAGCCGCGGCGCTCGAGACGCACCACCTTTGTTGCCGGCAACTCCGCCATCACATCCTCGCAACGCCAAACGTGTTCGGATGTAGGACGCGGCGCTCGCCTTCCATGGCCGTGGCGAGGCAAAAGGACAATACGCGCCGCGTGTCCCGCGGATCAATCAGCCCGTCGTCCCAGAGCCGCGCGGTCGCAAAGAGTGCAGTCGACTCGCGGTCGTACGCCTTCACGACGCGCTGAGACATCGCATCGAGCTTGGCGCGATCCGGGCTCTCGCCGCGGACGCGCGCACCTTCCTCGGCGACGATCGTCAAGACGCGCGCCGCCTGCTCGCCACCCATCACCGAGATGCGATTGTTCGGCCAGGAGAAGACGAAGCGCGGGCCGAAGGCGCGCCCGCACATGCCGTAATGGCCGGCCCCGAACGAGCCGCCGATCTGCAGCGTGAGTTTCGGCACGGTCGCATTGGTCACCGCTTGGATCATCTTCGATCCGTGCTTGACGATGCCGGATTCCTCCGCCTCAACGCCAACCATGTAGCCGGTCGTATTTTGCAAAAAGACGAGCGGCGTGCCGGACTGGCAGCACAATTGGATGAATTGCGCCGCCTTGCTCGAGCCATTGGAATCGATCGGCCCGTTATTGGCAAGAATGCCGATCGGCTGCCCCTCGATCGCGGCGTGGCCGCACACGGTCGCGGCGCCGTAGAGCGGCTTGAAATCGAGGAAATCGGAATCGTCGACGACGCGCGCGATCACTTCGCGCACCTCGTAGGGCTTGCGATAGTCGGTCGGCACGATACCGAGAAGTTCCTCTGCATCATAGCGCGGCGGCTTGTAGGCGCGCGGCGTGCGAAAAGGCAGATTGTCGTTCCACGCCATTTTTGCGAGGATATCGCGGCCGATGCGCAGCGCATCGGAATCGTCCTCAGCGAGATATTCGCCGAGACCTGTCGTCACCGCATGCATCTCCGCGCCGCCGAGCGCCTCCTCGTGCGCAATCTCGCCGGTGGCCGCTTTCAAAAGCGGCGGCCCAGCGAGAAACACCTTCGAGCGCTTGCGCACGAGCACGATGTAATCGGCAAGCCCCGTCTGATACGCGCCACCGGCCGTCGACGAGCCGTGCACGATCGAGATCACGGGAATGCCGGCAGCGGACATGCGCGACATGTTAGCGAACGTACCGCCGCCCTTCACGAACATTTCCGCCTGTAGGAAAAGATTGGCGCCAGCGCTTTCGACGAGCGACACATAGGGTAGCTTGTTTTGGAGCGCGATCGACTGCACGCGCAACGCCTTCTCGACGCCCATCGGATGCGAGGCGCCGCCCTTGATGCCGGAATCGTTGGCAGTAACCACGCAACGCACGCCGGAGATGAAGCCGATGCCGGCAATAGAGCCGCCGCCGTACACATTATCCGTGCCGTCGTCCTCGTTCATGCCGAGGCCGCAGAGCGTCGACAGCTCAAGATACGGCATGTCGCGATCGAGCACGAGGCTCACGCGTTCGCGCGGCAGCAATTGTCCGCGCCAGCGGAACTTTTTCTCCGCCCGGTTCGACGTCTCGC
The DNA here is from genome assembly GCA_019244955.1 of Methylobacteriaceae bacterium. Lineage (GTDB taxonomy): Bacteria > Pseudomonadota > Alphaproteobacteria > Rhizobiales > Beijerinckiaceae > JAFASC01. The sequence goes on from JAFASC010000193.1 coordinate 16,916, forward strand.
GCACCTTCGCTTCGAGCGCGCGGAATTCGTCGATCAAGGCGAGATGTGCCGCGCGATTGGCGCGGTAGGCCTCACTCTCCCTGATGATCGCAGAGTTAAGGACAGGCATGATGATGTTGCGGCGCAGCGGAACACGGCCGGACGCCGCTCCCGATCCTTGCCTTCGCTTCTGGGAGAGTCAAACCGCCTCGAAGCTTGCGGGGCCGCGCGGCTTCGCGTACGCGGAAGGCCGATGATCACGCTCTACCATTGCATGAATGCGCGCTCCTTCCGTGTTCTATGGACGCTGGAAGAGCTGCAGCTGCCGTACGAGCTAAAAATTCTGCCGTTTCCACCGCGCGTTCATGCGCGGGACTATCTGCAGATAAATCCGCTCGGCACGATTCCGTTGATGATCGACGGCGACACGCGCATGACGGAATCCGCGGCGATCTGCGAATACCTTTCCACCCGCTACGGTCCGAGCCCGCTCGCAGTTGGCCCGGACGAACCTTGTTACGGCACGTTCTTGAACTTCCTGCATTTCGGCGAGGCGACGCTGACGTTTCCGCAGGCGATCGTATTGCGCTATTCGCGCCTGGAGCCGCCGGAGCGCCGCCTGCCCCAAGCTGTCGAGGATTATGCGCGCTGGTTTTTGGGGCGGTTACGCGCGGTCGAGGCGATTGTCTCGCGATCAGATTATGTCTGCGCGGACAGATTTACCGCCGCCGATATCTCGGTTGGCTATGCATTCCTGCTCTCGCAGTTCAATGGCTTGAGCGAAAGGTTGCCGGATGCGGTACGCTCATATTGGGATCGGCTTCAGGCGCGCGACGGATTTCGGCGCGCCGACGCGGCGCAGAAGAGCGCGGCTAAGGCTGCAGGAATAAGCGAGAATTTCTGAGCCGCATTGCGTCTCGGCAACGACCCTATTCCGCCGCTGCGCGCATTCCCTCCGCCCGCTCCCGCCGCACATCCGGCGGTGTTGCCTCCTCCGTCAACGCCCGCAGCGCCTCGTCAAAACTCATCGACGTCTGCGCCTGCGAGCCGAGGCGCCGGATCGACACGGTACGCTCTGCCGCCTCCTTACGGCCGACGACGAGCAGCACGGGAATCTTCGCCAGAGAATGCTCGCGCACTTTATAAGTGATCTTCTCGTTGGTCAGATCGCCCTCGACCCGCAGCCCCTGTTTGCGCGCCGCCGCAATCATCTCCCGCGCATAATCGTCGGCCTCCTGCGTGATCGTGCAGACGACCGCCTGCACCGGTGAGAGCCAGAGCGGCAGATGGCCGGCGAAATGTTCGATCAGAATGCCGATGAAGCGCTCCATCGAGCCGCAGATCGCGCGATGGATCATCACCGGCACCGTCTTCTCGCTGTTCGGCGCGATGTAGAAGGCGCCGAAGCGTTCCGGCAGGTTGAAGTCGACCTGCGTCGTGCCGCATTGCCATTCGCGGCCGATCGCATCGCGCAGCACGTACTCGAATTTCGGCCCGTAGAACGCGCCCTCGCCGGGATTTATCGACGTCGTCACGATATTGCCGTGTCGCGCCTTAATCTCGTCGAGCACACGGCGCATCACCGCTTCGGCGTGATCCCACATCGCGTCGGTGCCGACGCGCTTGTCCGGCCGCGTCGACAGTTTCACGACGATGCGGTCGAAGCCGAAATCGTTGTACACCGAGAGAATGAGATCGTTGATCTTCATGCACTCCTCGGCAAGCTGATCCTCGGTGCAGAAGATGTGCGCGTCGTCTTGGGTGAATGCGCGCACGCGCATGATGCCGTGGATGGCGCCCGACGGCTCGTAGCGGTGCACGAGACCGAATTCTGCCATGCGCAACGGCAATTCGCGATAGGAGCGCAGGCCGTGTTTGAAAATCAGGACATGACCGGGACAGTTCATCGGCTTTAGCGCGAACGTGCGCTCGTCATCGGGATCGTCGCCCGCCGGCTTCACCATGAACATGTTGTCGCGATACCAGCCCCAATGGCCCGACGTTTCCCATAACGCTGTGTCGAGCACTTGCGGCGCGTTGACCTCTTGGTAATCGCCGGCGAGGCGGCGGCGCATATAGGCGATCAACGTCTGGAACAGCGTCCAGCCCTTCGGATGCCAGAAGACCGTGCCCGGCCCCTCTTCCTGAAAATGGAAGAGGTCCATCTCGCGACCCAAGCGGCGATGATCGCGGCGCTCGGCCTCTTCGAGCTGCTTTAAATACGCGTCGAGCTCTTCCTGGCGCGCAAACGCCGTCGCGTATATGCGCGACAGCATCGGATTGTTGGAATCGCCGCGCCAGTAGGCGCCGGCCACCTTCATCAGCTTGAACGCGCTGCCGATCTTGCCGGTCGACGTCATGTGCGGACCGCGGCAGAGATCGAGCCAGTCGCCCTGCTTATAGATTTTCAGATCCTGGTCGGGCGGGATTGCGTCGACGAGCTCGACCTTGAACGCTTCGCCATGCGTCTCGAACCAGTTGCGCGCTTGTTCGCGCGACCACACTTCTTTGGTGAACGGCTTGTCGCGCGCGATGATCTCGCGCATGCGCTTTTCGATTGCCGGAAAATCCTCCGGCGTGAACGGCGCGTTGCGAAAGAAATCGTAATAGAAGCCGTTCTCGATGACCGGCCCGATCGTCACCTGCGTCCCGGGAAAAAGCCCCTGCACCGCCTCCGCCATGACATGCGCGGCATCGTGGCGGATTAGTTCGAGCGCCCGCGGGTCGTCGCGTGAGATGAACTCGATTTTGGCGTCGCGGTCGATCGCGTCCGCGAGATCGGCGAGCGCCCCGTCGCGGACCATGGCGACCGTGCGCCTGGCGAGGGAGGGCGAGATCGATTTCGCGATGTCGAGGCCGGAAATGCCGGGCTCGTACGCGCGCGAAGCGCCATCGGGAAAGGTGATGTTGATCATGTCTTGCTCCAGCTCACTCGCCGAAACCAGCCGGCGTAAGGGAAGCGTTGGGTTTTAGGGAGGAGCGTGGGCGAGCGCAAGGTCGGACGCGTGCGGCCATCTCAGGGCCCGGGCGGCGTCTTACGTGCAAGCTCGTCGATTTCGCCGAGCTGAAGCTCCAGGGCGCCCTCCACGAAACGGAGGATCGCCGTCAGTTCAGCGTGTGTAAAGCTCGCCAGAAACCTCGTTCCTTTAGCCGCGATCGGACCGTAATATTGCGCGGTCAGCCGTTCAGCCATCGGGGTCATCGAGATGAGCACCTGACGGCGATCGTGTTTGTCGGCTGTACGGCGAACGAGCTTGCGCGCTTCGAGGCGGTCCACGAGCGTAGTGATGGCCGCGCGAGTGAGTCGCGTCGCCTCCGCGATGTGACGAGCGGGGTGCGGACCCTGCGTCAGCAATGCGAGGCACTGCCGTTCGCTTGTGGAGAGGTGGAGCCGCTCGCCGATGGCTTCATCGAAGCGCGCCGTCGCATCCTGCCACCGCGAAATCGCTGTACCGATCCGCTGAATGAGCTCTGACGGGGAGAGGCTTGACACGACCATTTGATTAGATTATCGAACTATCTGAGATTCGAATTTACTCGGAAATGACGCATGAAGGAAGTGGACTTTCGCCGCGCCACCGCCGCTGCCCCGATCGGAATTGTCGGAGCAGGCATTGCAGGGTTGGTCCTCGCGCTGCAGCTCAAAGGGCTTGGCCTGCCGTCGATCGTGTTCGAGGCGCGCAGCCGAGATTCCGTCATCCACGAAGGCGCCTTCCTGACGCTGGCACCGAACGCGATCAACGGACTTCGCGCCGTCGGTCTCGACGCGCGGATTGCAGCGGCGGCCATCGTCAGCCGCGGCATGGAGTTTCTTGATGAGCGAGGCATACGCCTCGGATTTGCCGACCAAAGTTATCATGCCGAGGAATTCGGCGCCCCGAGCGTGACGATCGCTCGCGGTGTATTGATGCGGCTCCTCCTCACCGCCTGCGAGCAGGCCGGCATCGACGTGCATTTCGACTCCGCTATCGAGGAGCTGGTTGATGTTGGCGAGCACGTCCAACTCGTCGCCGGCGGGAACATTAAGAAGGTCGTCTGGGTTGCGGCCTGCGATGGTCTGGGGTCACAAACTCGGCGGCGTATTTTCCCGGATTTTCCGACACCGCGTTTTACCGGCCTCATCGGCACCGGCGGCATCGCAATGATCGACGCCGTGGGCTCCACGGATGGTGTTATGCGCATGGTGTTCGGCCATGTCGGCTTCTTTGGCTATTTGAAGCGCGGGGATGGACCCGTCTATTGGTTTAATTCCTTCCCCGCGGAGCATCCCAATTCTTCCGGTTCCACCATTGCGCGGTTGCGCGCATTGCATCGCGCCGACCCCAGTTTCGTACAGGCGATCCTCGCCGGGATCCCGGAGCCCGTACGTGATTATCCGCTGTTCGACATGCCGGTCCTGCCAATATGGCATCGCGACAAGGTCGTGCTCGTCGGCGATGCGGCTCATGCCGTCGGGCCGCATGCCGGGCAAGGCGCGGCGATGGCGATTGAGGACGCAGTGACGCTCGCCGCCTGCATGCGCGCGACCAGCAGCCTGGAGGCGGGCTTTAGGCGATTCGAAGCGCTGCGCCGGCCCCGTGTGGAGACCGTGGCGAAAGTGACGGCACGCAATCGTCAGCAAAAGCGGGCTGCTACGCGAGTTGAGCGATGGCTGAGACGGCTAATTCTGCCGCACGTCCTGCCAGCAGGCATCAAATCGATCGACGCGCTCTGCGCATATCGTGTAGAATTAGATCCATGTCTTGCAATGCCGGCGAGCCACTCGCGCATTGCGGCGTGACGTCAGGTCATTCGCCCCTCGCCGGCTCCATGCCGCTCCGGCGGATCGCCTCTGCCGCTTCCGGTGCCGACAAGAACTTGATCAAAGCTTCTCCCGCCGCGCGTTCCTTCGCGCCCGTGGCGAGACCCGCCGTGAACGTCGTCGCCTTCTGGATGTTTGCCGGAATCGGCCCCAAGAGATCGACGCCCTTCACGGGTTTGAGCTCACTCATTTGCTGGAACCCGATCTCGGCATCCCCGCGTGCCACCACCTCGCCCACCGGATCGGCAGGGATCATGCGGCTCTTCGCGCGGACCGCATCGCTGACGCCGAGGCGGTCGTATAGCACCGTCGAAATGTAGACGCCGCTGGCGCTGTCGGAATAAGCAATCGACTTTGCGTTCTCGAGCGCGCGCTTGAACGCATCTACGGTGGAAATGTCGGGATGCGGTGCACCGGCGCGCACGACAGCCCCGATCAGCGCTTTTGCGAGATCGGTCTCGCTGACGAGCTTGCCTTCGGCGGCAAGCTTGTCCAGCGCCTCGCGCACGCCGATCACGACATCGACCGGCTCGCCGCGCGCGATGCGGTTCGGCACCGCCTGCGGCGTCGCACCCATCGACGGCCCCCACGCATTGATCACGTGATGGCCGGTCTTTTGCTCGAAGTCACGTACCAGTTCGAGATAGGCCGCCTTGAAACCCGCTGACGACATCACATGAATGTCGGCCGCCAGCGCGGCGAGGGGCACCAAGACGACAAAGGCGGCAGAAAACCCGGCAATGATGCGCTTTAGCTTCATGTCACGTCCTTCCGCCGGGCGTTCTTATTCGATGATCCCGCAGGCTATTCGGCCGCCGGCGTCACCGGTTGGATCGGTCTTATAGTCGTCTTTGCCGGCGTGAATGATGAGCGCGAGCCCGTTCGCGTCGTTCGGACCCTTGCCTTTCTCCAGAGTGATTGCGCTGTTTACGACATCGACCGCGAGGGTTCCGCTTGCAGGTATGTGCAAGTTCGGCATGTCGCCGGCGTGCTGGCCTTCAGGCGCCATCATACCGTGTTTCTTGTTCCCCGGATTGAAATGACCTCCCGCCGAGGTGAATGGCGGCTCGCATTTGCCGACAGCGTGAACATGGAAGGCGTGGTCGCCAGGGGGAAGCCCGTTCACAGCGAGCGAGATCAGCACCCCGCCCGTCGCGGCCTGCGTCAGTTGGGCGGTGCCGACGTCTTTCCCGTCCGCGTTTCTAAGAGTCGCCTTGGCGGTTTGCGCGACCGCCGACGGAGCCGTGACGCCGGCGAGTGCGCCGGCAAGTCCAGCTATCGCCACGAAGGAAAAGACATGCATGCTGGTCTCCCTAAATGCTGGGCTGGCAGCCTATCTCTGATCCGTCCCGATTGCCAGAATTGCCGTGGCAATTATGATCACTCGAAAGAGCGGGCAAAAAAGGCTCGGCGATGCCGGTTCGGACTATTCTGAGGTTTGCGGCGGCACTTGCGATGCCAATGCTGGTGCCCACCTTGGCAATCGGACAAACATCCTCCCGTGTCGCGTCGCCCGCAACCATCATGCAGCTCGGAATTGCTGCAACGGGGGTGATCGAGAAGATCTTTGTGCGCGATGGCGATTATGTCGATGCGGGCCAGCTGCTCGTGACGCTCGATTGCCGGCCACTGCAGGCGGAGATCAAAGTGCGCGGCGCCAATCTGACCGCCGCGCAAGCGGCTTTCGAGCGCGCCCGCAACGGCCCGCGGCCGGACGAGATCGCCATCGGAGAAGCCAATGTCGGGGTCGCCCGTGCACGATCGGAAGAGGCGCAGGCGGCTTACGATCGCGCCCAGGAGCTGCACGAGGGCATCACGATCAGCCGCGCCAACCTGTTGCAGGCGCGACGCGACGCGCGCATTGCCGCCGCGCAGCTCGAAGACCAGAAGCGGCGGCTCGATCTCTTGCATGCCGGCACACGCGTCGAGGACATTTCCGAGGCGGCGGCCAAACGCGATGTGGCGGCCGGTCTTGTTGATGAAGCAAGGGCGCTGTTCGATCAGTGTTTCCTGCGCGCGCCGGCGGCCGGGAGCGTCAAACTGCTGGCGACGCCGGGCCAGTTCGTCTCCACTAATGTGCCGGTGACTTTGGTGCAGCTGACTCCGAAGGAGCGCGAGTAAGCGGCTAAGCTTCGCGCAAGGTTAACAGGGCATTAACCATTCTCTCGGACCATCTTTGCGTCCGCGGAGAATGCCTTTATGCGCCGAGCCTGCAAGCACGTTCGTTCTCCGACGAGTCTGATCGCGCAAGAACTTCGCACGATCTACGTGCCGCAGATCGGGCTTCCGTTCGAGATGGAGGCTGCCCTCAAAGCGATCGAGCTGCTGGCGCCGCGCCCAGCACCGATCGTTGAGGCTGAGAAGAAGGTCGCCTGAAGCTCTGTAGGGTCGACGACGAAGCAAAACCGAGCACTACCCCGCTTTTCTTTGTCGCGTGCTCGTCTTCGCCGGGGGCGCCTTCGCCGCTGGCTTTGTGGCCTGCGCCTTCCCCGCACCCTTTCCGGCGATCGGCAGCAGCATTTCGCGCTGCCCTTCCACCTTCTTCTTCGGCTTCTTCGCCTTGCTGGCCGCCGCGGCCGGCGCTTTCGAGTCCTCCACGGCCAAACTCTTTTTCAACGCATCCATCAAGCTGACGACATTCGTCGCAGGTGCCGCCGGTTTTGCGAGCTCTGCGGGCATGCCCGCCTGCTTGCGTCGTAGCATCTCGACGACTGCATCTTCATAGCGGTCGTGGAAGTTTTCCGGCTCGAATTCGCCTGCCTTTGTCTCAAGAATATGTTCAGCGAGCGCCAGCATGTCTTTGGCGATCTTCATGTCCTGGATTCCCGAAAACAAATCCGAGGTGTCGCGCACCTCGTAGGCGTAGCGCAGGGTCGTGCCCATAAGGCCCTTGTCCCAGGGCTGCAGCATGATCACGCGCTCGCGCTTTGCCAGCACGACGCGGCCTAGCGCCACCATGTCCTTGCCGCGCATGGCGTCGCGGATGACGGTGAACGCCTCCTGCCCGACGCGGTCGTCCGGCACGAGATAATAGGGACTGTCGAGATAGCGCTCGTCCATTTGCGCGCGCGGCACGAACGAGTCGATCTCGATTGTATGATTGCTCTCGACAGCGACGGCATCAAGCTCGTCGTCCTCGATGAGGATATACTGGTTCTTGGCAACTTCGTAGCCGCGGCCCTTCTCGCCGGGCTCCACCGGCTCCCGCGTCACATCGTCGACGAGCTGCTGGCGCAGCCGATTGCCGGTCTTGCGGTTGATCTGCCGGAACGAGACGCGCTCGCTTGAGGATGTCGCGGCATACAGGGCGATGGGGCAGGAGACGAGGGAGAGCTTGAGGTAGCCCTTCCAATAGGGACGCGGGGGTGCCACCGGATACTCCTTGTACGAAACGCGACGGGCGCGACTGTGACCAGCGAGAGGATAGAGTCAATCACGTTAAACCTGGCTTAAGCATGACTGGCCCGGTTCCCGTTGGCCATTGGCCCGCCACGTCGATCACGCAGTTCGGCCCGAGGTTGTCCCCGTAAGGATCTCTTTACGTGTTCACTGAATACTTACCTCTTGTTGCGGGGACATGGACGATGTCCACTGTCAGTGTACGTCTGCATAAGAACTTCCAGAAATCGACGGAACCGCCAGCGCGGTCGAACTTGCGCATCGTCAGCAAGGAGCCCTTTTCACCCGTCGCATCGTTCATGCTTGGAATGACCGCGGGGTTGACCGCCGCTACGGGTCTATTCGTCATCTTCTTTCGCTAAGCAGCATCCGAAGGCGATCGGGGGACGCGCCATGTGGTGGCAGCAGCACGTCAGCGAGTTTGTGACCTTCTTCCTGGTCATGAACCCGTTCTCGACGTTGCCGGTGTTTCTGTCGCTCGTCGCAACGCTCGAGCCGGCAGGGCAACGCAAAATCGCAGTATATGCGGTGTTCGTCGCTTTCGGCGTGCTGGTGTTCTTCATTTTCGCCGGCGCATTTCTGCTGCAAAAGATGAGCGTCCCGATCCGTGCATTCCAGATCGCAGGCGGCATTCTGCTTTTCCTCGTCGCATTGGATATGATCCGCGGGGAGATCCGCGTCGCTGCGCAAGGTGCAGAGCAGAGCCACCTCGCACGTGCGGTATATCCGCTCGCAATCCCAAAGATCGCCGGTCCCGGCGCCATGCTCACCGCCATTCTTCTTACCGATGACGACAGGTTCAATCCCTTGGGGCAACTTGCCACGGTCGGGGTGCTCGCCGCCGTGCTTTTGATCCAGCTGATCGTGCTCATCGCAGCGATACCAATCTCGCGGCTGATCGGTATGGCGGGCGCGAGCGTGATTGGCCGCGTCATGGGGATGCTGCTCGCGGCGCTCTCAGTCAGCATGGTGCTCGGTGCGATCGGCGATTGGCTGAACCTGCCGAAGCTCTAACACCTCCTGGGACGGAGTGATCCGCGGCCAGCCGGTCGGAGCGGGCCGGGCGCGCTGATACCATAGAGGTTTGCCTTCGCCTTCCGGCTTGCTTAAACGAACGGGCACGCGCCTCACGTATTGCTGCGGACGGGATCATGACGGACATCGCAGGCCATCCCGTCGTGGAACCGCCGCCCGAAGATCAGGTGCGTGACGAAGAGGGCCGGCTGCGCGACGAGTTCGTCGAGCGCGTGTCTGCGGCGGTCCAGGCCAGTGACGCCGAACAGGTCCGCACACTCGCCGGCGATTTGCACGAGGCGGACATGGGCGCGCTCATCGAGGCGCTCGATCCCGACGACCGCCCGCGGCTCATCGAGCTTTTAGGCGCCCATTTCGATTTCAGCGCGCTGACGGAAGTCGACGACTCCGTCCGCGAGGAAATCCTCGAAGAAATTCCCAACGAGGAGATCGCCGAGGGCGTCCGCGAACTCGAAAGCGACGACGCGGTCGCCATCCTCGAAGACCTCGATCCGGAAGACCGCGCCGCCGTCCTCGAGGCGCTGCCGCTGATCGAGCGCACCGCACTGCGCCGCTCGCTCGATTATCCAGAAAATTCCGCCGGCCGGCTGATGCAGACGCGGCTCATCGCCGTCCCAGCCTTTTGGAATGTCGGCCAGACGATTGACTACATGCGTGAGGCGCATCCCGAGAGTCTCCCGGACTCTTTCTTCGAAGTCTTTGTCGTCGATCCCGGCCACCGCTTCTTAGGCACGGTCTTCCTCGATCGGCTGGCGCGCTCGAAGCGCCCCGTGCGGCTCGAAGACATCATGCAGGCCGATCGCCGGCGCGTTGATGTCATGGAAGACCGGGAAGAAGTTGCCCGGCTCTTTGAGCGTTACAACCTCGTCTCGGTGCCGGTGGTGGATGAGGCCGAGCGGCTCGTTGGCGTGGTCACGATCGACGACATCGTCGACGTCATCCAGGAGGAAGCCGAAGAAGATCTTCGCGCACTTGGTGGCGTCAGCCGCCGCGAGGAATTGTCGGATCCGGTCTGGTGGATTACCCGCAGCCGGTTTTTGTGGCTGCTCGTCAATCTCGCGACCGCCTTCATCGCCTCCTCCGTCCTTGGCTTGTTCGAGGGTCAGCTGCAGAAGATGGTGGCGCTAGCGGTGCTCGCGCCGATCGTCGCCAGCCAGGGCGGCAATGCCGCCACCCAAACCATGACCGTAGCCGTACGCGCGCTCGCGACGCGCGACCTCTCGCGGGCGAACGCCCTTTGGATCATCGGGCGCGAGCTAATGGTGGGCGCCATCAATGGCGCCGCCTTCGGCCTCATCACCGGCATCATCTCGGCGACCTGGTTCCATACGCCCGGGATCGGGGTTGTCATCGCGCTCGCCATGCTGACCAATCTGATCGCCGGAGCGCTTGGCGGGATCCTGATCCCGCTGCTACTCGACCGGCTCAAGGTCGACCCTGCGGTCTCCTCCGGCGCGTTCGTGACGACGGTCACCGACGTGGTCGGGTATGCCTCGTTCCTGTCGATCGCCACGCTATGGTTCGGCCTCGCCTGAGGCTGCCGGGATTTGGCCCCATTAACGGGTCATTACCGGCTCCTCGCTAATTTGCCCCTCATGGCGAGTATGGCCGCGTCCCAGTTCTTCCGCTCCCTTCCCGCAACCGTGCTCCTCGTAACGCTGGGCCTTGGCCTCGCCGGCTGCGGGCCGACGCTCGATGGCCGCGCCCTCGCGCCCACAGCCAAGGACAGGCGGCTCGCCTTCATGGTCCCGGAGAGCGAACTCGCAAACTATTCCGCCGCGCGCCACCGCGAACACCCGATCCAGGGCATCGATGTCTCCAAGTACCAGGGCGATATCGACTGGCAGGCCGTGCGCGATTCCGGCGTCCGCTTCGCCTGGATCAAGGCGACGGAAGGCGGCGACGTCCTTGACTCGAAATTCCAGGCGAACTGGGAGGGTGCGCGTGCTGCAGGGATCCCGCGCGGTGCCTACCACTTCATGTTCTGGTGCCGCCCGTGGCAGGAAGAGGCGAACTGGTTCATCAAGAACGTCCCGGTCGATCCCGATGCGTTACCGCCTGTCCTTGATGTCGAGGCGACGCCGCAATCGAAAATGTGCAAGCGCACACTTGAGCCGGAGAAGACAGTCGCGGAGATGCGGTTCATCCTCCAGGAACTCGAGCGCCAGTACGGCAAAAGGCCGGTGATCTATTCTTCCGTCGACTTTTATCAGAGCATTTTGTCCGACGGCGCGCTGTCGGACTATCCGATTTGGGTCCGTAGCACCAAATATCATCCGGCTGTTCGCTACGGCAACCGCCACTGGCACATCTGGCAATATGCCTCCGACGGCTCCGTGCCCGGTATTCAAGGGGCCGTCGATCGTAACGCCTTTTACGGGTCGGAAGGCGATTGGCGGCGCTGGCTGCGTGGCGAAGACACGCGCTACGCCTCAAAAAACTGAGCAACGGACCGCCGATCTCCTAGTGCGCAATATCTAGAAAACGTGCTTGAATGTGTGGCGCACCAGGAGGTGCGCGGTCCGGAACTATTTTATGACCCCGCCTCCCAGCATGCCATTTTCCGAGCTTCTCGGCATCCGCGTGACGACGAGCACGCCCGATCTCGTGGAAGCCGAGATGGAGGTGCGTGCCGATTTGTGCACCGTTCCTCCCGTGTTGCACGGCGGCGCATTGATGGCGCTTGCCGATTCCGTCGGCGCGCTCGCAACCGTGCTCAATTTGCCCGAGGGCGCCTGGACGACGACAATTGAGAGCAAGACCAATTTCTTGGCCCCGCTGCCCGTCGGAGAGCTCGCGCGCGCCTCCTGCACGCCGATCCATAGAGGCCGTCAGACGATGGTGTGGCAGACTAGGATAAGTCGCGCCGACGGGCGGCTGGCCGGCGTCGTGATGCAGACGCAGCTTGTTATCCCGCCGAAAGCCTAAGGACGGAACGATGCGCATTGCGATCATGGGCGCCGGTGGCGTCGGCGGCTATTTCGGGGGGCGGCTGGCACTTGCTGGCAATGACGTGACCTTCGTCGCGCGCGGCGCACATGGCGATGCGATTCGGCGCAATGGATTGAGCGCCGGAGGCACTTTGGGCGAGTTCCATGTGAATCCGGCCAAGTGCGTGGCGAGTCCCGACGAACTCGGTGAGCCGCCCGATGTCATTCTGTTTGCGGTCAAACTCTCGGCAATGCAATCCGCCGCGGAGCAATTGCTGCCGATCGTCGGCGCCAATACCAGTGTGTACACCGTGCAGAACGGGGTTGAGGCGGCAGATGTCGTCGGCGGCGTTCTGGGGCATGAAAAGGTTGTGCCTGGGATTGCCTACATATCCGCGATCATTTCAGAGCCCGGGGTGATCAACACCCGCGCGGCTTTTGGCGCTCTGGCTTTTGGCGAGCGAGACGGGCGCGAGAGTGCACGTGTGAAAGCCTTTCAGGAAACATGTAAAGCAGCGCAATTCGAAGCGCAGATTCCGCCAGACATTACGCGCGCTATATGGCTCAAGTTCGCAATGCTCGCGCCAATGGCGGCTACGACCTCGTTGATCCGCTGCGGCCTGGGCCCGATCCGCACAAATCCAAGGTCGCGCGCGCTTTTGCAGGCGCTCATCGAGGAAATCGTCGCCCTCGGCAAAGCCGCGGGGGTCGATATGCGCAAACGCGACGTGAAGGACACGTTGAAGATTTTGGACGGTCTGCCGCCGGCGGTGCGCGCCTCGATGGCGCATGACCTCGAGGTCGGCAATCCGCTGGAATTGCCGTGGCTTTCCGGGGCTGTCGTGCGGCTCGGCGAAAAGCACGGCATGGAGACGCCCACGCATCGTTTCTTTGCGGACGCGCTTGCGCCTTACGAGAAGGGGCGGCCGGAATAGAAGCCGGTTCGTCGTCGCGAACCGACCACCGTACTCAGTGCACCGGATGTGCTGCAATCGCCGCAGCGCGGCTGCCCCGGCCCAGGATGAGCACCAGGAGGCACCCTGCAGCTGAGATGACGGCAAGCGGCATCAGCCCCAAGGGATAGCTGCCCGTTGCATCTTTGATCACGCCGAGGAGCGATGTTCCGACGAAACCGCCGATATTGCCCATCGCATTGATCTGCGCGATCCCCGCGGCGGCGGCACCGGCCGACAGCCATTCGGTCGAGAGCGCCCAGAATGGACCCTTGACAATGTAAGTCGCTGTCACCGCTACGCACAGAATGAGGATGGTGGGCAGCAGTGAATTCGTGAAGACGGCGACCGTAAGGCTCGCGGCGAGCAATGCGAGCGGAATTGCCGTATGCCACATCCGCTCATCCGTCCTGTCGGAACTGCGCCCCCAAATGATCATCAAGACAGACGCGATGCCAAAGGGAATCGAGTTCAGGAGACCGGTCTGCATGTTGGTCAGACCGAAGGACTTGATGATCTGCGGCTGCCAAAGCGACAGACATTGGCTTGCACCGGATGCGCCGGCATAGATCAGCGATGCCGCCAAAACGTATTTGTTGCTCATCACCTTCCACAGCGAAGCGTGTCCAACGGCCTGCTTCCGGGTCGCCGACGGACTAGCAAGGCGCTGCAACAGCCAAGCGCGCTGTTCAGGGGTAAGAAAGCGAGCATCCGCCGGACGGTTCGGCAGAACGAAGAGAGCCGCAAATCCCAGCAGCACGGCCGGCGCTGCCTCAAGGATGAACATCCATTGCCATCCGCGCAGACCCAACCATCCGTCGGTCTGCAACAGGGCAGCCGAGATGGGCGAGCCGAGAAAGCTCGAGATCGGAATGGCCACCATGAAGATCGCAACGATGCGGCCGCGATATTCCGGCGGGAACCAATACGTCAGATAGAGGATAACGCCGGGAAAAAATCCGGCTTCAGCCGCGCCGAGCAGGAGGCGCACGGCATAGAAGGAATAAGGGCCGACCACAAAGGCCATGCACGCGGATACGATTCCCCACGTGACCAGGATACGCGCGATCCAAAGCCGAGCGCCGACTTTCTCCATGGCGAGGTTGCTGGGAATCTCGCAAAGGACGTAAGTGATATAGAACAGCCCGCCACCGAGGCCGAAGGCTGATTGCGACAGGCCGATGTCCTGATTCATCTGCAGTGCGGCGAAGCCGGCATTCACCCGGTCGACGAAGGCGATGAAATAACAGACCATGAGAAATGGGACGATGCGCCAAATGATCTGGCGCATCGTCGCCCGCTCAAGACTCGGCGTAGTGACGCTCGTGGCAGCCATCTTTTCCTCCCCAGCTGCCCGGAATATCTCCGCAGCAACGCCATGAGTTAACGGCCGCAGCCGATGATGGCGGCCGCGCTGCATCGCCTGTCGACACTCACATCTACCGCGCTATAGCAAGGTTCAATAGCCGATAGGCTTCGTTCCGCGCCTTTTATTGTCTCGGTGGAATCGTCATCGCTTCGATCTTGTTGCCGTCGAGATCGCGAATGAAGGCGCCGAAATAGCCGGTCATCTCGCCTTTGCGCGGGCCCGGCGCACCATCATCACGCCCACCATGCGAGAGAGCCCGCGTATGAAATTCGCGGACGGCCTCTACGCTCCTTGCGCGTAAGCAGATATGCGCACCGGTGTCCTCGGCGCCACGCGCGCCGTTCGGCCGCGCATTGAGCCAGAACTCAGGGTATGCCTTGCCGAAGCCGACGCTCGCCGGCCGGTCGGCGATCTTCCGGTAGCCGAGGGGCTCCAGCACCGCTTGGTAGAAGGCGGCGCTCTTCTGGAGGTCCGCAACGGCGATAGAGACGTGGTCAATCATTGCCTGCCCTCTGGCGCCGCTCTGGACGGCCGAGCCTGCCTCCAATAGACCGGGCCAAGCCATGTTCAAGAAAATCCTGATTGCCAACCGCGGCGAGATCGCCTGCCGCGTCATCAAGACGGCCCGGCGAATGGGCATTGCGACGGTCGCGGTCTATTCCGACGCCGACAAGGACGCGCTGCACGTCGAGATGGCGGACGAGGCGGTGCATATCGGCCCGGCGCCCGCGGCGGAGTCCTATCTCGTCATCGACAAGATTGTCGGCGCCTGTAAATCGACGGGCGCCGAGGCTGTGCATCCCGGCTATGGGTTTTTGTCCGAGCGCGCGGCGTTCGCACAGGCGCTGGCTGACAACGCCATTACCTTCATCGGGCCGAACCCGCGCGCGATCGAGGCGATGGGCGACAAAATCGAATCGAAAAAAGCCGCCAATGCGGCGAAGGTTTCCACCGTCCCGGGATTCCTGGGGGTGATCGAAGATGCCGACCATGCGATAAAAATTGCCGACGAGATTGGCTACCCGGTCATGCTGAAGGCCTCCGCCGGTGGCGGCGGCAAGGGCATGCGCATCGCCCATTCCCGCGATGAGGTCGCTGAAGGTTTCACCCGCGCCAAATCGGAAGCGAAGTCGTCATTCGGCGACGATCGCGTGTTCGTCGAGAAATTCATCGTCAATCCGCGCCACGTCGAGATCCAGGTGCTCGGCGACAAGCATGGGGATGTGATCTATCTCGGCGAGCGCGAATGCTCGATCCAGCGCCGCAATCAAAAGGTCATCGAGGAGGCCCCGTCGCCGCTGCTTGACGAGGGGACGCGGCGCAAAATGGGCGAGCAAGCGGTCGCGCTGGCTAAAGCCGTCAATTACGATTCCGCCGGCACTGTCGAATTCGTCGCCGGCCAGGACCGCAGCTTTTATTTTCTCGAAATGAATACGCGGCTGCAGGTCGAGCATCCCGTCACCGAGCTCGTCACCGGCATTGATCTCGTCGAGCAGATGATCCGCGTCGCCGCCGGCGAGAAGCTCGCGATCAAGCAGTCCGACATCAAGCTCAAGGGGTGGGCCGTCGAGAGCCGCATCTATGCCGAGGATCCCGTTCGCAATTTTCTGCCCTCGACTGGACGCTTGATCACCTACCGCCCGCCCGGCGAGGGGCACCACGACGGTGTGACCGTGCGAAACGACACCGGCGTGTACGAAGGGGGCGAAATCTCCATCTACTACGATCCGATGATCGCGAAGCTGGTGACGCATGCCGGCGATCGTTCGAGCGCCATCGATGCGCAAGCCGATGCGCTCGATCGCTTCGCGATCGACGGCATCCGCCACAACATCCCGTTCCTCGCCTCGATCATGCAGAAGCCGCGTTGGCGCTCCGGCAATCTGTCGACCGGCTTCATTGCCGAAGAATATCCGGACGGATTCGTGCCGCCGCAGCCGCAGGGCGAGATCGCGCATGTCATCGCCGCCGTCGCGGCCTTCGTTGATCACGTCGCCAATGAAAGAAAGCGGCAGATTTCCGGGCAGATGCGGACCGCGCGGTCCGTGCAATTCGAACGCGAGCGCTGCGTCCTGCTCGGCACCGAGCGTTTGAATCTCACGCTCGACAGCGGCGACGAGTCGCTGCTCCTGCGCTTTGAAGATGACAACACCGAAGCATACCATGTTGCGTCCGAGTGGACGCCGGGCGTTCCGGTTTGGACCGGCACGATCAACGACGAACCGCTCGCGGTCCAAGTGCGGCCGATCCTAAACGGCTATCATTTGGCGCATCGCGGCATGTCGCTCGAGGCGCGCGTCTATACGCGGCGCGAGGCGGAGCTCGCCGAGCTGATGCCGGACAAGAAGGTCGGCGCCTCGACGAAGGCGCTGCTCTGCCCGATGCCCGGCCTGGTGAAGGCGATCTCGGTCAAAGAAGGCCAGGAGGTCAAAGCCGGCGAGGCACTCTGCATCGTCGAAGCGATGAAGATGGAAAACGTGCTGCGCGCAGAACGCGACGTGAAGGTTGTTAAAATATTAGCCAAGGAAGGCGACTCCCTTGCCGTTGACGCGCCGATCATGGAATTTGCGTGAGCATGCTTGAACGCGCGCGAGCGTTTCTGGATCGGGTCCCGCTTGTCGACGGCCACAACGATCTGCCGTTCGTCATCCGCGCCGACAAGCAAGCGCACGGCGATGTCGCGGCATTCCATTTGGAAGAGCGGCGCGAGGGCCGCGACACCGACATTCCGCGGCTGATCGAAGGCAGAGTCGCCGCGCAGTTCTGGGCGGCGTTCGTGCCGCCACGCGAGAAGCAGCCGGCGAGCTTTGCGCTGCAGCAGATCGCGCTGACGCACCGCATGATTGCGCATCATTCGGACGTGTTTCTGCCGGCCTTCGCCAGCGCGGACATCGCGCGCGCCAAAGCCGGGAATAAAATCGCCAGCTTCATCACGATCGAGAACGGCGCGGCGCTGGAGAACCGCCTCGACACGCTCTTTGCGTTCTACGATCTCGGCGTGCGGTTGATGACGCTCTGCCATAACGCGACAACAGACTGGTGCGACAGCGCGACCGACGAACCACGCCACAATGGCCTCACTGATTTCGGCCGCGACGTCATCGCCGCAATGAACGATATCGGCATGATCGTCGATCTTGCCCACGTCAGCCCTGCGGTCATGCATCAGGTGCTGGATATTCCGCGCGCACCCGTCGTCTGGTCGCATTCGAACGCGCGAGCGCTCTGCGATCACCCGCGCAACGTCCCGGACGACGTGCTCGGGCGCGTCGGCGCCAACGGCGGCATCGTCATGCCCTGCTTCGTGCCGGACTTCATCTCGCAGAAGTCGCGTGACTGGATGAAGCCACTGAAGGACGAGCACGGCGCGACGCCGAAAGGCGTCAACATGGACGAGGTCGTGCCGGCGCGCGAGCGCGACGTCGGCCCTTGGCCGCGCGGCACGCTTTCCGAATATTGCGACCATCTCGATTACCTCCGGGGCAAGATCGGGCCGGATCACCTCGGCATCGGCTCGGATTTCTTCGGCGGCCCACAAGGCGAGGGGCTGAAGGATGTCGGGTGCTTTCCCGCGATTTTCGCCGAGCTGATGCAGCGCGGCTGGCCCGATGCCGATCTCGAGAAGCTGGCGAGCGGCAATTTCGTGCGTGTGTTCGCAGCCGTGGAGAAAGCACGCCGGCCCGCCTCATAGGCTTGTTGCACAGAAAAGCATCAATTAAGACCGCCTGTGGCCGCTTGGGGCCGATGTCGGGCGCTTTTTCATGCATCGTTTCGGTTCCGTGATGGCCGCCCTGCCCTGCTGCTTCTTGGCGAGCGCCGCACTCGCCGCGTCCGGCACACCGGCCGAAAGCGGGCATGTCGCCTGGGTGCTCACGGCCTCCGCGCTCGTCCTGTTCATGACGCTGCCCGGTCTTGCGATGTTCTATGGCGGCCTCGTCCAGGCGAAGAACGTGCTGTCGGTCGTGATGCAATGCTTCTCGATCTGCTGCGTCGTCTCGCTGATCTGGGCGGTCTGCGGTTACTCGCTGGTGTTCGGCGGCACCGGCGCCGTTCTCGGCAATCTTTCGAAAGGCTTTCTCGTCGGGCTCGATCCATCAGTCCCGCCGAGCAACCTGCCGGAAATCGTCATCGCACTTTTCCAGATGACGTTCGCGATCATCACGCCGGCTTTGATCATCGGCGCCTTCCCCGAGCGCGTGACGTTTCCCTTTGTGCTCGCTTTCAGCGCGCTCTGGGTGCTCATCGTCTACATTCCCGTCGCGCATTGGATTTGGGGCGGCGGCTGGCTCGCGGGCCTAGGTACGCTGGACTTTGCCGGCGGCATCGTCGTGCATACGACGGCGGGCGTGTCCGCGCTTGTCGCCGCGATCCTCATTGGCGAGCGCCGCGGCTTCCCCCAGCATTTCGAGCCGCCGCACCGGCCGGGCATGACCATGGCCGGCGCCGGCATGCTCTGGGTCGGCTGGTTCGGCTTCAACGGCGGCAGCGCGCTGGCCGCGGATGCGAGCGCGGCGTCGGCAATCATGTCGACCCATCTCGCCGCCTCGGCCGGCGCGCTGGCGTGGATCGCGATCGAGTGGATACGGAGCGGCAAGCCGACTTGTATCGGCATCGTGACGGGCTGCGTTGCGGGATTGGCGACGATCACGCCCGCCGCAGGTTACGTTCATCCCGCGGCGGCGATCCTGATTGGCGGACTGGGCGGCGCGATCTGCTTCTTCGCGACCGTGTTCGTCAAACAGCGGCTGATCATCGACGATTCGCTCGACGTGTTTGCCGTGCACGGTGTCGGCGGCATGCTCGGCTCGACGCTGCTCGCGGTGTTCGCCGCGGCGGCGCTCGGCGGGGTTGGATTTGCCGAGAGCATGGATTTTCCACGCCAGCTCGGCGCGCAATTGCTGGCGATCGCGGTTGCAGCTTTCTGGTCAGCGGGTATCACGTTTGTACTCGTGCGCGCCTTGCGCCCGCTCACGGGCTTGCGCGTCGATGCGGAACGCGAATTCGACGGGCTGGATTTCTCAACGCACGGGGAGCGCGCGTATGATTATGCGGGATGATCCGACGGCTTACTTCGGACGTTTATCGCCATCCGACTAGGTGACGGTGCGAGGCGCGAAGCGGCATACTCATCCTGAGGAGGCGCGAGGCGCCGTCTCGAAAGATGAGAAATTTACTTCAGTTTCCAAGAACCGGCGGGCCCCTTCAATTCATCGCTGCCGCCACACGCCTTGCCCGCAGACGTCTTCTTGCCGACTACGATTTGCCCGGCGTGTCCGAATCCCCGTGACGATGCCTGTTGGCGTCGGCGACCGGGAGCTGCCATCCATGCCTGATCGCAAGGACACCAACGCCGGAGCAGAGCGTCGCCCCAAAAAAGCGTCCACTCCAGACGGCAGCTGCAGGATGTTCGCGATCACCACGATGGCCGCTCCTGCCAGTGCGGCGACCGCGTAAAGGTCGGCACGCAATACCGTATGGATCTCGGCCAGGAGACCATCGCGCGCCCTCCCGCCACCTATGCCGGTCAGCATGCCGAGCAAAGTGGCCATGACGGGGTTGAGCCCATACACGAGCGCCTTGTGCAGGGGCCTTCTCTCGTCGAGTAGGTCAGCCGAACCTATTATTCTTCGGAAATCCCTTCGGTGGGAGGCGCCCCGCATCAGCGCGGTTGCCCATCCAATCGCGCAATTCGCTCTTCAAGACGGTG
>JAFASC010000332.1 GCA_019244955.1 Methylobacteriaceae bacterium
CCGCGGCCGCAGGGTGTGCGCAAATTCATGGTCGAGTTTTTGGGCGGCCCGTTGGTCGACCTACCTTTCGGCAAAAAGCCGGAGCCGGTGCTTTGGGCGTCGCGGGGGACGTTCTCTTATGTCTTCACCGAGCCCGTACCAGACGAAGTCCCCGGCCATTGGCGCGCGCAGTTCGATCTGACGGTCGAAGGCGCCGATCCGGTCGAGATGCGGCTCTTCTTGCGCCTCGATGAGCAGGTTCTGTCCGAGACCTGGCTCTATCAATATCATCCGTTCTGACATGCAGCAGCGCGAGCCCGATGCGGGCACGACACCCGTTCTTGCGATCGAAGGCTCGCGCGCAACGGTCCGGCTCAATCGTCCGCGCCAGCTGAACAAGATTACCCCGGACGATATTGGGGCATTGCTGGATGCGTTCGATACGATCGAGCGTCAGGAGGCAGTGCGCGTCGTCATCCTGACCGGGACCGGCCGCGCCTTCAGTGGCGGCTACGATCTCGCTGATATTGCTGAGCGACAGAAACAACCCTCGCAGCAACCGACGACGCGCGCGGGCTTCGAGGCGCTCGCCAACCGTATCGAGGATTTTCCGCTGCCGACGATTTGCCGGCTGAATGGCGGTGTCTATGGCGGCTCGACGGATCTCGCGCTCGCCTGCGATTTCCGCATCGGCATCGAAGCCTGCGAGATGCTGATGCCGGCCGCGCGCCTCGGCCTGCACTACTATCCGAGCGGCATTCGCCGCTACGTGTCGCGACTGGGTGTCGGGGCGGCAAAGAAGCTGTTTCTCACCGCCCAGAAAATCGACGCGGCGGAAATGCTGCGTATCGGATACCTCGATGCAGTGGTCCCCGCAGATCAGCTCGACAGCCGCGTCGATGCTTTGGCCGACATCCTTGCGGCTAATGCACCGAAGGTCCTGCGTGGCATGAAAGCCGCTATCAACGAGATCGCCCGCGATGCATTCGATGCAGACGCCGCGAGAAGTCGTCATCAGGAGAGTACGCGCGGGCGGGAAATCAAAGAAGGCTTGGCGGCGTTCAAAGAGAAGCGCAGCCCCGATTTCCGGTGACTGCCTGTTCATTCACCACAGCGTCTCTTTGGCGCGCGCCCCCCAGGCGCGGTCGTAATCCGGACCGCCTTCCTTTTGGTGGCTGAGAGCGGCCAATATTTCGCCGGCGGTCGGCAGCGATCGGCGATCGACGTGCTTTTGCGGGTTCCACAGATCGGAGCGCAGGAGCGCGCGCGCACACTGGAAATAAACCGTGTCGACCTCGATCACGATTGCTGAGCGCGGGGCCTTCTCTTCGACTGCGAACGATTCGAGCAGCTCCGGGGCGATCGACAGATGCGCGCGGCCGTTGACACGCAGCGTCTCGTTGCAGCCGGGAATGAGGAAGAGCAATGCAACATGCGGCTCGCAGATGATGTTTTTCAACGAATCCGTGCGGTTGTTGCCACGCCGGTCCGGCAGCTGCAGGGTTCTTTCATCCGCAATCCGCACAAATCCCGGCCTATCGCCGCGCGGCGAGCAATCGAGTCCCGCTGGGCCCGCTGTCGCCAAGACGCAGAACGGCGCGGCTTCGATAAAGGCGCGGTAATGCTGCGTGATGTGATCCACCTCTTTGACGAGCGCCGGCTGACCGGGCTTGCCGTAGATCGCGTCGAGCTGTTCGAGGGAGGTGATGGTGGTCATGACGTGCCTTTTTCGAAGGTAGTACTAGCCTCGCGCTGAACCGATCTCAATGCGCCTCTTCCCAATTGCCGGCGGCGCGGGCGTCGACATGCAGTGGCACCGAGAGCTGCACGACGGGATGATGCGCATCTTCCATCACCTTGCGGACCACAGGAATAGTTGCCTCGATCTCCCCGTCCGGGACTTCGAAGACGAGCTCGTCATGGACCTGCAAGAGCATCTGCGCGCTCAGTCCGGCCTTGTCCAAAGCTTTATCCATGCGGGCCATGGCGCGGCGGATGATGTCGGCGGCCGAGCCCTGGATCGGCGCGTTGATGGCGGCGCGTTCATTGAAGGCGCGCTCGCTCGGATTTGACGCGGCGATCTTCGGATAATGGCACTTGCGCCCGAATAAGGTGGTCACGAAGCCCTGTTCGCGGCAGATGCGCTTCGTCGCATCCATGTAATCGCGGATGCCGGGGAAGCGCTCAAAGTATTTTGCGATGTAGGCGCCGGCTTCCCCGCGCGGGATGCCGAGCTGATTGGCAAGGCCGAAAGCCGAGATGCCGTAGACGATGCCGAAATTGATCGCCTTGGCGCGGCGTCGGATTTCGGCCGGCATGCCCTTCACCGGCACGCCGAACATTTCCGACGCGGTCAGCGCGTGAATGTCAATGCCGTCCGCAAAAGCCTGCTTCAATTGTGGAATATCGGCGATATGCGCGAGCAGCCTGAGCTCGATCTGCGAATAGTCCGCGGAGAGCAACTTCGTGCCCGGCACCGCAACGAAGGCGGTGCGAATCTTGCGGCCGGCTTCGTTGCGCACCGGAATGTTCTGCAGATTGGGCTCGGATGAAGACAGCCGCCCCGTGGTTGTCGCCGCCAGCGCGTAAGAGGTATGTACGCGGTGCGTGCGCGGATTGACGTAGCCCGGCAGCGCGTCGGTGTACGTAGACTTTAACTTCGACACCTGTCGCCAGTCGAGAATGCGAGCGGCGAGTTCGTTGCCTTGCTCTGCCAGCTCCTCGAGCACGCCTGCCGCGGTCGACCATGCGCCCGTCTGCGTCTTTCGGCCGCCGGGCAGCTGCATCTTACCGAAGAGGATGTCACCGAGCTGCTTCGGCGAGCCGAGATTGAAGGGCTCGCCGGCAAGCACGTGAATCTCGGCTTCGAGCCGCGCCATGTCCTGCGCGAATTCGCCCGAGAGCCGCGAGAGGATCGTGCGGTCGATAGCGATCCCGCGCCGCTCCATTCGCGCCAGCGCCTCGATCATCGGGCGCTCAAGCGAGTCATAGACGTGCGCCATGCGCTCGGCGGCCAGCCGCGGCTTCAACACGCGCCAGAGCCGCAGCGTCACATCGGCGTCTTCGGCCGAATATTCCGTCGCCTTCTCGATCGGAACCCGCGCGAACCCGATGAAAGTCCGCCCGGAGCCGGCGACTTCACCGATCTGAATCGTTCGATGATGCAGATATTTCGCCGCGAGCTCGTCCAGCCCGTGGCCGTTGCGGCCCGCATCTAGCACGTAGGACATGAGCATGGTGTCGTCCACCGGAGCGAGCTTTAGTCCGCGCTCGGCGAGCACGACGCGATCGACCTTGGCGTTGTGCACGATTTTGAGCACGCCCGGTGATGCGAAGAGCGGCGCCAGTCGATCCAGCACGTCGCGCTCATTGAGCTGCCCCGGCAGGAGATCGCCGCCGAAGAGGTCGCTGTCGCCTTCGCCGCGATGCGCCAGCGGCACATAGAACGCATCGCCGGGCGTCGGCGCGAGCGATAGCCCGATCAGCTCGCTCTGCATCGGATCGATCGATGTCGTCTCGGTGTCGAGCGCGACCATGCCGCTGGCATGCGCGGCAGCAATCACACCATCGAGCGTGTCGAGATCGGTGATCGTGCGGTAAGCGGAGCGATCGATTTTCTCGGCCATCGCCGCTTCGGCGCGCGCGACGGCAAGCGCCTGCGGGCCGGCATCGAGCGCGACCTCGGCGGGCTTCTCGCCGGCGCGCGCCCGCGAGGCCGCAAACGCCGGTTTGGCCGGCCCCGTCGCGCCCAAAGTCGCCGGATCGACCTGCACGCCATTGCGACCGCGCCAGGCCGCCGGCCCGACGAGCGCCGGCTCCGGTTCGATGACATTCGCGTCAACCGAATAAATCTCGGATGCGCGCTTGGTCAGCGTGGTGAATTCGAGTGCTTTGGTGAAAGAGATCAGCGTTTTCGGATCGGGATCCTTGAGGCCGAGATCGTCGAGTGGCGTTTCCAGCGGCACTTCTTTGCAGAGCGTCACCAGTTTCTTCGACAGCTGGATCAGCTCGACGGAATCGGGCGCCGTCAATATCTCGCGCCGCTTCGGCTGCTTGATCTCGGGCGCGCGTGCAAGCAGCGTGTCGAGATCGCCGAACTCGGTAATGAGCTGCGCCGCTGTTTTCACGCCGATGCCGCGCGCACCGGGAATGTTGTCGGTGGAATCTCCGGCGAGCGCCTGTACGTCGATGACACGGTCCGGCCCGACGCCGAAATACGCGAACACTTCCTCCTCGGTGATGCGCCGCTCGTCGCGCGAGCCGGCCTGGCCGGCAATCCCGGACGCGGGATCGTACATCGCAATCCCCGGCCCGATCAGTTGCATCAAATCCTTGTCGGCGGAGATGATGAGGACGTCGGCGCCCCTCGCCTTGGCCGTGCAGGCATAGGTCGCGATGAGGTCGTCGGCCTCCCACTTGTTCTGCTCGACCGGCACAAGGCCGAAGGCGCGCACCGCCTCGCGCATGAGTGGGAATTGCGGGATGAGGTCTTCCGGCGGTTCGTTGCGGTTCGATTTGTACGGAGGGTAGAGCTCGCGGCGAAACGAATCCTCGGACTTGTCGAAGATGATGCCGAGATGCGTCGGCTTGAGGCCGGTCGCGCCCTCCCGAATGAACTGGAACAATTTTGTGCAGAACAGCCGCACGGCCCCGGTCGGCAAGCGGTCGGACCGGTAATTGTACTTCGGGTCATGCCGGATCGACTGAAAATACGCCCGGAAGACGAAGGACGAGCCGTCGACGAGGAATACGTGGTCGCCCTTCTCGACGGGGCGGTGCGTGCGGTTCATGGATCAGCTGATTGGGGAAAGCGGGTCGCTAACATAGGACGCCGGACACCTAGGAGCCAACCCGGCCATGCCCGATCCGCAGGGCGGCTCAGCGCCAATTCACGCCGACTTTTGTTGACGCATGTGAAGCGCACCATACTTAAGGTGGTCGCGGCGCTGGGGCGCGCCGCCGGGAGGGGTGCATGACGATAGTTGATCGCAAACTGCATCGCTCCGCGCCCCGGGCAGGGAACGCCGACGACCAGGCCCAGCGGCTCTTCGCCACCCGTAAACTCTCCCTCGATCTAGCCGCGCCGCTGTCGCCCGAAGATCAGGTCGTGCAGGCCATGGAGGACGCCAGTCCGACGAAGTGGCATCTTGCCCACGTCACCTGGTTCTTCGAGACGTTCATTCTGCAGTCTCACTTGCCGGGCTACAAGATTTTCGACGAAAAATTCAATTTCTGTTTTAATTCTTATTACGAAAGCCTGGGCGAGCGGCAGCCGCGGCCAAGGCGGGGACTGCTGACGCGGCCCTCGAGCGCCGAAGTTCTCGCGTATCGCGCCCATATCGACGAGGCCCTGCACGCGCTCTTCGCGCGCGGCGTCGATCCGGCCAGCGAGATTGCCCGCCTTGTCGAAGTCGGCATCAATCACGAGCAGCAGCATCAGGAGCTTCTGCTCACCGATATCCTGGCGCTGTTTGCCCAGAGCCCGCTGCGGCCGGCGTATCGCGAGGCGGCTGCGCTCCCGCAGGGCAACGCCGATCCGTGGCTGTCCTATATTGCCTTCGAAGGCGGCATCCGCGAGGCCGGCCATCCTGGAGACGGCTTCCACTGGGACAACGAGGCGCCGCGCCACAGGCTGCTGATCCATCCCTTCAATCTCGCCGACCGCCTCATCAGCAACGCTGAGTGGCTCGAATTCATGCGCGCCGGCGGCTACGCCAATGCTGCGCTGTGGCTTGCCGACGGGTGGGCGGTGGTCAATCGCGAGGGCTGGCAGGCGCCGAACTACTGGGAGAAGTGCAACGGCGAATGGCACCAGATGAGCCTTCGTGGCCTGCAGCCAATCGATCCCGCCGCCCCGGTGTGCCATATCAGCTACTACGAGGCCGACGCCTATGCCCGCTTTGCCGGCAAGCGCCTGCCGACCGAATTCGAATGGGAAATCGCCGCCGCAGGGCTCGCGACCACAGGCAATACTCTGGGCTCGGGCGTGCTCACTCCGCATGCTGCCCCGGAGCATTCCGCCGGCACGTGTGATCGCCCACGCCAGATGTTCGGCGACGTATGGGAGTGGACGCAGAGCGCCTACCTCCCATATCCGGGTTACCGGCCCCCGGTCGGCGCGCTCGGCGAGTACAATGGCAAGTTCATGGTCAGCCAGCAGGTCCTCCGGGGCGCGTCCTGCGTCACGCCCGACGGGCACTCGCGGCCGACCTACAGGAACTTCTTCTACCCGCAGCAGCGCTGGCAGTTTATGGGGCTTCGCCTCGCCGAGGATGCTTAGGATGGGCCTCGACCGCGCGCTGGCACTGGAACCCGACGAGGCGCTCGACTGGGCCCCGGCGGCGAATGAATTCGCCGACGCGGTAGTCGAGGGTCTCTCGTCCTCACCAAAGACACTCCCGTGCCGCTATTTTTATGACGCGCGCGGCAGCGAGCTGTTCGAAGCGATCACGTATCTTCCCGAATACTATCCGACGCGGACCGAGACCGCGATTCTCGCCGCTCATGCGTCCGATATTGCCGATCGTGTGCCTGACGGCGCGATCCTCGTCGAATTCGGCTCGGGTTCGAGCCGTAAGACCGAGCTGCTTCTCGCGGAAATGCTCGATCTTGCGGCTTACGTGCCGATCGACGTTTCCGATTCTGCACTGGCGGGCGCGAAAGAGCGGCTTGAGGCCCGGTTTCCCGCCCTGCACGTGCACCCGATCCTCGGCAGCTTCAATGACGAGGTGGCGTATTCGTTGGATCTGCGTTCGCGTCCGAAGGTCGGTTTCTTTCCAGGCTCGACGATCGGCAATCTGACGCGCCCGGAAGCGACGAAACTCCTCGCCGGCATGGCACGCACGCTCGGACCCGACGGCCGTCTGATCATTGGCGTCGATCTGAAGAAGGACCCGCACACGCTTGTTGCTGCCTACAATGACGCCGCGGGTGTCACCGCCGCGTTCAACCTCAATCTTTTGACCCGCATCAATCGCGAGTTGCGCGCGACCTTCGATCTAACGCAGTTCCGCCACGAGGCTGTCTACAATCCCCGCGAAGGCCGCATCGAGATGTATCTCGTCAGTGGGCGCGCGCAACAGGCCGGCGTGATCGGACATACGTTCTCGTTCGCAAAGGGCGAACGTATCCACACCGAGAATTCCCACAAATATACGATCGACGAGTTCCGCGTGCTGGCGCGTGAAGCAGGATGGCGGCCTGAAGAAGTCTGGACGGACAATGAGTCGCTCTTCAGCGT
>JAFASC010000350.1 GCA_019244955.1 Methylobacteriaceae bacterium
GAGCTCGAGATCGCCGGCGGTACACGATTTATCTTACCGCAGGCGAGCCGCGAGGAGGTTCTGAAAGTCGGTTGGCTGCAGCCGCATTTTGCCAATTCTGAAGGCCGGCTCAAAATGGCCGTGCAGTCGTTTCTGGTGAAAACGCCGACGCAGCGCATTATCGTCGATACGGGACTGGGCAATGACAAGCGAGGCCGCGGCGTCCCGCGTTGGAACAATCTGCAAACATCGTTCCTTGACGACATAGCCGCGCACGGTTTCGCGCCCGACCGGGTCGACACCATCATCTGCACTCATCTGCATGTCGACCACGTCGGATGGAACACGCGCCTGATCGATGGGCGCTGGGTCCCGACCTTTCCGAACGCCCGCTATGTCTGGAGCCGCAAGGAATACGAGCACTGGCACGCGCATCGCGACGAGCCGGACGTCGAGGCGCATTATACTGACTCGATCAAACCGATCGTCGATGCAGGCCTCGTCGAGTTCGTGAGCAGCGACCACGGGTTCAGCGGGGATATCCATTTCATTCCCACGTCGGGGCATAGTCCCGCACATATGAGCATCGCGATCGAGAGTGGGGGCGACTCAGCGCTCCTGCTCGGCGACGTCTTTCACCATCCGTGTCAGATCGCGCACCTCGATTGGGCGACACCGATCGATCTCGATCAGCGGCAATCCACTGAAACGCGCCGCCTCATCTGCGAACGGCTCGCAGGGACGCGCACGCTCGCAATTGGCGGTCATTTCACCGGTCCAGGCGCTGGTCATATTGTGCGCGATGGCGGTACATTCCGGCTCGAGCCGGTTCTCTAGCCAGGAATTTCTCGATGCAGCGCTCGATCGCAGGCGAAGTCGCATGGGTGACCGGCGGCGGCACCGGCATCGGCCAGGCCGGCGCGGTGCGGCTCGCAGGGGCGGGCGCCAAGATCGTGCTCACCGGCCGCCGACGCGAACCGCTCGACGACACCGCCAAGATGATCCGCGGCAAAGGCGGCGAGGCGATCGTCGCGCCTGCCGACATGGGCAAGCGCGACGAGGTCGAGGCGATCGCCAAGCGCATTGCCGAGGAGTGGGGGCGCTGCGACATTCTCGTCAACAGCGCCGGGATCAATGTCCGCAATCGCAAATGGGCTGACGTGGACGCGTCTGCGTTCGACAGCGTGATGGACGCAAATCTCTCAGGTCCGTTTTACGCGACCGCCGCCGTACTGCCAATGATGCGCAAACAGAAGAGTGGGCTGATCATCCAGATTTCGTCATGGGCCGGCGTTTACGTCTCGCCGCTGACAGGGCCGGCTTATTCGGTATCGAATCACGGGCTCGTCGCGCTCAGCGAAAGCCTGAATCAGGAGGAATGCGTGAACGGCATCCGCTCCTGCTGCATTTGCCCCGGCGAAGTTGCCACTCCGATTCTCGATAAACGACCGGTGCCGGTGTCTGACGCCGACAAAGCGAAGATGCTGCAGGCCGATGATCTCGGGGAAACCATTCTGTTCGTGGCGCGCATGCCGGCGCATGTGTGCTTGAACGAGATTTTGATCAGCCCGACCTGGAACAGGTCCTACGCGGAAGGGGTGAAGCTCTAAACCGTCTTCGTTGCCTGCTTTACCACACGCGACCTATAGAGCAGATACAAGCCCGAGGCGATGACGATCCCGGCACCGGTCAGTGTCCACCCATCAGGTAAATCGCCGAATACGATATACCCGAACCCGATCATCCAGACGATTTGCGTGTAGCCGAACGGCGCCAGCAGCGCCGCCGGTGCGCGGTGATGCGCGAGGATCAGGAACCAGTGGCCGAGTGCGCCGAAGCCGCCGATCAGCACGAGGAACAGCCACACTTTCCAGTCCGGCGGCGTCACCCAAAAGAAGGGCAGTGCGGGTGTCAAAATGACCGCACCGGAGACCGCAGAAAAGAATGTCGTGGTGCGCGATGAATCGCTTGCGGCGAGCACGCGCGTCAGAATGCTGTAGAAGCAGTTGCAGGTGGTTGCGCCGAAGCTCAACAGCATCGCCGGGTGTATCCCGGCGAGGCTTGGGCGCGTTACGACGATGACGCCGAGAAAGCCGACGATAATCGCAGCAAGCCGCCGCGGGCCCACCCATTCGCCGAGAATCGGTCCGGCAAAGAGCGCGATGAGCAACGGTCCCGCGAAGGCGATGGAGACATTCTGCGCAAGCTGCAGCCAGCGCAGAGCAAAGAAGTTGAGCACCGTTGCCCCGAATAAAAGCAAGGAACGGATCAGCTGCAAACCGGGCCGCGCGGTTGACAGCATGCTGGGCGTGGTGGCGGGGTTGACGAAGATGAACACAAACAGCGTCGCGCCCATATAGCGGGCCCACACGACTTCCCAGATCGGAATGTGGCGGCTCATCCATTTACCGCTCGTGTCGAGGCAGGCAAAGCAGAAGAGCGCCGCAAACATAAGGCCAATCGCGACGGAGCGCCCCCGCAATTCTTCTGCGCTGCTCGCGTCCATCGATGCGATCAGTTCAACTTTTGGAGAGTTGCCCGCGCGCAAGTGTTCAGCGCGCTTTAAGGTTTGTCGCATTGCGCTCACATTGGCCGCGCACGGGCACTATCATGCCAGCGCCGCAGCGCAAGCTGCGAAATGAGGGCGAGCGCGCCATATATGAGGAGGCCGGCGAAGGAGATCAGCACGAGCGCCGCAAACATGCGCGAAATGTTCAGCCGATACCGCCTCGGTAATGCGGAAGGCAAGGCCGCTGCCTTGGCCGGCGGCGCCGGCCGCCAGCTCCGCGACAATTGCGCGAGCGCCAGCCCGCGGCCGATGCGCAAAGCTTTCTCCAGGCCGGCGCGCGGTAGAGTTCAAAGAGATCGACCAGATTGTGGTCGGTCGAGGCGAGGCCGAGCGCGGTGTTTGATAGAATCGGGAAGAAGGCGACCAGAAAGGCGCAGGCGATGCGGCGGGCCATCCTCCCCACAAGCGGCCTCTGTCTTGCCGCTCCGGCCAGCCCCGCCTAGGCTCCCGCGATGCTCGCAAGCCGGCACTGGAGTGAACTGACTGCCCCCGATATACGCGCGACCGACATGGCGCGCCTCATCGCGGTGCTGCCCTTGGCAGCCATCGAGCAGCATGGACCGCACCTGCCGCTCGGCACCGACATGTTCATCATGGAGGGCTATCTCGGGCGCGTGCTGCCCCGCCTGCCCGCCGATTTGCCCGTTCTGTTTCTGCCGGTGCAGGCAATCGGCACGTCTCAGGAACATTCTGCATTTGCGGGCACGCTGTCGCTGAGCGACCAGGCAGCGCTGAGCGCATGGGCGGCGCTTGCGGAAGGCGTTGCGCGCACCGGCTGCCGCAAACTCGTGCTTCTCAATTCGCATGGCGGCAATTCGGCGCTGCTGGACCGTCTCGCACTGGATCTGCGCGTCCGGCTGAACATGCTTGCGGTGACGGCGTCCTGGACGCGCTTCGGCTATCCTGACGGGCTTTTTTCAACACAGGAACTTGCCCACGGGATCCACGGCGGGGAAGTGGAGACTTCGCTGATGCTCGCCTTCCGGCCGGATCTCGTGCGCATGGATGAGGCGGAGAATTTTCGGCCGGTAAGTCTCGATTTCGAGCGCGACTTCGCCTGGCTCCGCACCGCCCGCCCTGCCGGTTTCGGCTGGATGGCGCAGGACCTGTCTGCGTCAGGTGCAGCCGGAAACGCCGCCGCGGCAGACGCCGAGAAAGGAGAAGCCGCCGCCGATTACGGCGTGACGGCCTTCATCGAGCTTCTTCAGGACGTCGAGATGTTTGACCTCGCGCGGCTCGATGACGGGCCGGGGTGATCACTGCGTCGCTGTGCGCTTCCGCAGCACCATATCCCCGCGCAGCAGAAACTTTTGCGCGCGCTTCCCCGTGTCCACCTCGGTCGTGAAAATATTGCCGCGCGAGTCGATCGCGAGGTTGTGTACCCAGTGGAATTCGCCGGCGTTGCGGCCGTTGCGGCCGAACACGCCGACGATCTCGCCGGTGTCACGATTCAGCGTGCGTACTTCATTATTGGCGCCGTCCGCGTTGATGAGCCAGGTCTCTTTTTCATCGGGGAAGAGATCGAGATCCCATACCGAACCATTGGCGCGCGTGTTCTTCTCGACCACGAACTCCTTCACGAACGTGCCGTCCTTTCGGAACACCTGGATGCGGTCGTTCACGCGATCGCAGACATAAACGAATCCGTCCCGAGCGAGCTTCACGCAATGAACCGGATTGCCGAATTGCGGCGACGGCGCTGCGGACGGGTCGTAGGCTGCCATCTGATTGTCGGTCGGGGGCTTGCCGTAGGCGCCCCACATCCGTTTGAACGCCCCCGTCTCCGAATCGAAGACAATGACGCGATGGTTGAAATACCCATCCGCGACAAAGATTTCCTGCGCCGCATCGTCGACCATCATGTTGGCCGGGCGCCCGAGCCGGGATGTGTCGCTTGAGTTTGTCTGCGCGCCGGGATGGCCGATCTGCAGGACGAATTTTCCGTCCTTTGTGAACTTCAGGAGCTGGCCGTCCTGCTCGCCGTTGCCGGCAATCCACACAAAGCCCTTCGGGTCGATATGGATGCCATGCTCATTCTGGGGCCAGTCGTATCCCTGCCCTGGGCCGCCCCAGGAGCGAAGGAGCGTGCCATCCTGGGCGAAACTCCAGCAGTGGTGGTGCCGGCGCGCAGCACTTGCTGGTCGGCGGAGTGAGCGTTGCGGCTTTTTCGTCCGCCGTCAGCGTCTTTGGCCGCTGGATGACCCAGATGTGATCGTCGCCGTCAACGGCCACGCCCGCCGCTTGTCCGATGATCCAATTGTTCGGCAGCGCTTTCGGCCACGCCGCATCGACCTCGAAGCGCGGCGTGTCTGCTGCCCAAACCGGTCAGCTGAGAGCGAGCAAAGCGGCGAGCGTCGCCAGTCCGGTGATACGGCGCATGAAATTCCTCCCAAGTTCCCTTGTGGCGATGCTAGCCGGGGCTCCGCTTGCGTCAACACTTCTCGCGCGGAGCCCAGGGAAATTGACCCTTTCGCATCCGATGCTTATTTCAGAGCCGTTTCGGCCAGAGCAACGCATGACCATCCGCCCAATCATCAGCCTTCCCGACCCGCGGCTTCGGCAAAAGTCCGAGCCGGTGGCACGCGTCGACGATGGCGTGCGCCAGCTCATGGATGACATGTTGGAAACGATGTACGACGCGCCTGGTGTCGGGCTGGCGGCAATCCAAGTCGGAGTGCCGAAGCGCGTCGTCGTAATCGACACCGCGAAGGACGGCGACGAAAAGCATCCGCTGTTTTTGGCGAACCCAGAGATCGTCTGGTCGTCGGAGGAGAAGCGCGTATATCAGGAAGGTTGTCTGTCGATCCCGGACTTTACGGAGGACGTCGAGCGCCCGGAGCGGGTGCGGGCGCGCTTTCTCGATCGCAATGGCGAGCCCCGAGAAATTGAAGCTGACGGTCTTCTTGCCACCGCGCTCCAGCATGAGATCGATCATCTGAACGGGGTGTTGTTCATCGACTATATCTCGCGCCTGAAGCGGGAGCGGATCATCAAGAAGTTCATAAAACAGGCCAAACGTGACGGCGATGAGCGCGAGACGCGTCAGCGCCAAACCGGAAGCTGATGCGCGTTATATTCATGGGGACTCCGCAATTCGCCGTCCCCGCCTTGAATGCGATCATAGGCGATGCGCACGAGGTAATTGCCGTCTACACGCGGCCGCCGCAACCCGCGGGGCGGCGCAGTCTTGCGCTCACACCTTCGCCGGTGCAGCAGATTGCGGAACAGTTTGGTATCCGGGTTTTTGCGCCGAAGACTCTGCGCGATGAGGAGCAAGGAGAAATTTTCCGCTCGCATGCGGCCGATGCTGCAATTGTCGTGGCTTACGGGCTCATCCTGCCGCTGCCGATTCTTGCAGCGCCTCTCCAGGGCTGCCTCAATCTGCACGCGTCCCTTTTGCCGCGTTGGCGGGGTGCCGCGCCGATCCAACGGGCGATTATGGGGGGTGATGAAGAGACCGGCGTCATGGTGATGCGGATGGACGAAGGACTCGATACCGGGCCCGTTTCGCTCGCTGAGCGAACGCCAATTGACCTGGATGAGACCGCAGGCGATCTGCACGATCGGCTATCGCATGTTGGCGCCAGGCTCATCACCCGCGCGCTCGCGGCGCTTGCGCGCAACTCTCTCGTCTTCCATCCGCAGTCAGACCGTGGCGTCACCTATGCGCACAAGATCTCGAAGGAGGAATGCCGCATCGATTGGTCACGGCCGGCAAACGAGGTGCACAATCACATCCGCGGTCTCTCGCCTTCTCCCGGCGCGTTCTTCGATGCCGATTTCGGACGCGGGCGCGAGCGAATAAAAGCACTGCGCTCGTCGGTGGTCGAGGGAGCCGGACGGCCGGGAGCGCTCCTCGATGATCATCTCACGTTTGCGTGCGGGAGGGGTGCCGTGCGGCTTGTGACTGTGCAGCGCGCGGGTAGGGCGCCGATGGATGCGGCAAGTTTTATGCGCGGGGTACGCCTGCCTGCGCAGGTGCTACGCAACTGATGCAGCGCTACAAGCTGACGATCGAGTATGACGGCACACAATTTGTGGGCTGGCAGCGACAAGCGAATGGGCTGTCCGTGCAAGAAGCAGTTGAGGCGGCGCTCGAGCGCATTTCCGGCGAGCTGCGCGTCGTGCATGCGGCGGGGCGTACGGATGCCGGTGTGCATGCGCGCGGTCAGGTTGCGCATGTGGACCTCGCGCGCGAGTGGCGCGGCGATCGGCTGCGCGACGCGTTGAACGCGCATCTGAAGCCCGCGCCCGTCGCCGTCGTAACGGCGGAAAAAGCCCCGCCGGACTTCGAAGCCCGCTTCTCCGCGACGGCGCGCCACTATGTTTACCGCATCCTAAATCGCCGCGCGCCCCCCACCCTCGAACGCGATCACGTCTGGCACATTGCGCGTGCGCTTGACACGCCTGCTATGCAGGCAGCGGCAGAATTGCTGGTCGGCAAGCATGATTTCTCTACTTTCCGCGCGGCGGAGTGCCAGGCGAACAGCCCGGTGCGTACACTCGATCGTCTCGATGTAGTGCGCTCAGGCGATCGCATCGAAATCCACGCTTCTGCGCGTTCGTTCCTGCACACCCAAGTCCGCTCGATTGTCGGCTCGCTCGAACATATCGGCTCGGCCAAGTGGAACGGCGCCGATCTCCAAGCGGCGCTTGACGCACGTGACCGGGCGCGCTGCGGCACAGTGGCGCCCGCGCGCGGGTTGTTCCTGATGCGTGTGGATTATTGAATTTGGGAGCCGCGAGCTCAGGCCGTGGCCTGGAAACTCGAGGTATCGCGCGCGAAGAAGAGCCGCAAAACATCAGCGCCGTCCGCCTCGCCCACTGCCACTTCGTGAAAGTTCTTGCCGAAGGATTGTGCCGCGATCCTCGGCAGTTCGATGCGCCGCAGCGCCGCACCGGAGCTCCGTCCGGCAGCGCGAGCGGCGCTCAGCATTGCGATGAGATGTTCCGCTGTCGCTGGCAAAGCCGTGATGGTGAATGAAACCTTGTCGACATTCGCGGTTGCCGTCTCGAAGACGCGGCGCAAGTCTGATAATGACGCACTCATCCTGCAGCCCCGCGCAATCCTTTGATGTCACTGTCATACACCCGCATTGAGCTTGATTGCGACAAATCGCTCTTAAAAGCATAAACAATTGCTTCCCGTTCGTGCGCAAAGCGTGCCGCGGGCTAAATCTGACGAGGCTTGAAAGTAACACTCCGTTAGGAACACGGGCCCTCAATCGCACCAGGTACGAGGGACGGTCCGCCGTGACGGATAAGGAAAAAGTCGAAGAGATAGCCCGCCATTTGTGCCGCGCCGCCGGACAGAACCCGGATGCGAAAATAAGGCTCGGCGAGCCGCTGTCATTCGCCGCTGGCGATTGCACGATTGTCAAGCCGCTCATCGTGCCGGCCTGGAAGGCTTATTCGCGTGAAGCGCGGCGGCTGGCAATGTCGGATGCGGAGCACGCGGAGAGCAGGGCCCGGGCGCGCAAACCGCGCCGCAAACCTATTGTGCGCTTGCTGTGTTCGCCGCGCATATTGGCGGTCGTCTTGCGCCGCCGCTTACGTCCCCTGCAGATCGCTACCCGATTGCGTGCGCTTCGTGTGGGCGGCCGACGCGGCCTGTCCGCCCGCGCTGCTATGCTTTCGCAGCAAGAATCCGGGTCGTAGGACCGCTAGGGCCGCTCCCCGACGGGCTGAATGTACCTTCTGCAGACAACGGTTTTTCGGATGGAAGAACCGTTGACTTCGGGTTATTCCGATACGGCAGCCGTCGGAACTGCCTCTATGTTGAACGCCGCCGCGAAAAGCGCGCGCGTATAGTCGCTTTGCGGCGCGCGAAACACCTCGATTGCCGGGCCGTTTTCGACAACCTTGCCGTGGCGCATGACGATGAGATCTGTCGCGAGCGCTTTTACGACCTTTAGGTCGTGGCTGATGAACATGTAGGCCAAGCCTCGTTTGCGCTGCAGCTCGTGCAAGAGATCGACGATCTGTGCCTGGACCGACATGTCGAGCGCGGAGGTCGGCTCATCAAGCACGATGAACTTCGGCTCGAGTGCCATCGCGCGCGCAATGGCGATGCGCTGCCGTTGCCCTCCGGAAAATTCGTGCGGATAGCGATCCATCGCCGCGGGGTCGAGCCCTGTATCGGCAAGCGCGCGCGCGACGATCTCACGTCGCTGCCGCTCGGAGACCTTCCTGTTCTGCACCCGCAGCCCCTCAGCTACGATCTCCGCGACGGAGAGCCGCGGCGAAAGCGAACCATAGGGGTCCTGGAACACGACCTGCATGTCGCGACGAAATGGACGCATCTCTTTCGATCGCAGGCCGTCGAGACGCTGGCCGAGGTAGGTGATCGCCCCTTCCGAGCGGATCAGGCGTAGAAGCGCGAGGCCCAAAGTTGTTTTGCCCGAACCGGATTCTCCGACAACGCCAAGCGTCTGCCCCTGCCGCACCGTGACGTCGATGCCGTCGACCGCCTTGATGTGACCGACCGTGCGGCGCAAGAACCCGCGCTTGATCGAGAACCACACGCGAACATCGTTGCCGGTGACGATGATCGGCGCAGTGCCGTCACAAGGCGGCGCCAAGCCTTTTGGCTCTGCCGCGAGGAGCGCCTTCGTGTAGGGATGTCGAGGATTTGCAAAAATCTCCGCAACGGGACCCGCTTCGACGATGCGGCCCTTCTGCATCACGCAAACATCCTCTGCGAGCTTACGCACGATGCCGAGGTCATGCGTGATGAAGAGGAGCGCCATACCCATGCGCGCCTGTTCTTCCTTCAATAGCTTGAGGATTTGTGCCTGGACGGTAACGTCGAGCGCGGTCGTCGGCTCGTCGGCGATAAGCAGCTCGGGTCGGTTTGCGAGCGCCATGGCGATCATCACGCGCTGGCGCTGGCCGCCTGACAATTGATGCGGATAGGCCTTGAGCCGCGACTCGGGATCGCGAATGCCGACCTCGTTGAGGAGATCAATCACGCATTTGCGGACGTCGGCACCGGGCTCGCCATGCAGCTCGATAATTTCCCCGATCTGCCGCTCGATCGTGTGCAGCGGATTGAGCGAGGTCATCGGCTCTTGAAAAACCATCGTGATCTTGGCGCCGCGGATCTCGCGGAGCCGAGCCTCACTCACTCCAAGCATGTCCTCGCCCTGGAACAGGACTTGACCTGACGCATGGCCGGAAAATCCGAGAAGCCGGACGACGGACAATGCGGTTACCGATTTTCCCGATCCGGATTCGCCGACGAGCGCCAACGTGCGCCCGCGTTCCAATTTGAAAGAGACATCGTCCACCGCGACCGTCTCGCGCTCGCCCTGACGGAACGAGACGGAGAGATTGCGGACCTCAAGGAGGGATTGCGTCATCATCCCCGCTCGAAGGTTTTGCGCGGATCGAACGCGTCGCGCACCGCCTCGCCGGTGAAAACCAACAGCGACAACATGATGGCGATGACGATGAACCCGGTCAGACCAAGCCACGGGGCCTGCAGATTCGATTTGCCCTGCAGCAACAGCTCGCCGAGCGAAGGCGACCCCGGCGGCAGACCGAAACCGAGGAAGTCCAGCGAGGTCAGGGTTGTGATCGAGGAATTCAAGATGAACGGCAGGAATGTCAGCGTCGCCACCATCGCATTCGGCAGAACGTGCTTGAAAATGATTTTGGCATTGGAAAGTCCCAGCGCGCGCGCCGCATTCACGTATTCGAAATTGCGCGCGCGCAGAAACTCGGCGCGCACCACATGGACGAGGGAAACCCAGGAGAAAAGCAACAATATCACGAGGAGGACAAGAAAACTGGGCGTGATGATCGAAGACACAATGATCAGCAGATATAGATGCGGCAGCGACGACCAGATTTCGATGAAGCGCTGGAAGAGGAGATCGGTCCAGCCGCCGAAATAGCCTTGGACGGCGCCGGCGGTGACTCCGATAACCGAGGAAATGCTCGCCAAGATCAACCCGAACAGGATGGAAATACGAAAGCCATAGAGCAGCCGCGCGACGACGTCGCGGCCCTGGTCGTCGGTACCGAGCCAGTTCCACTCGATGTCGTTGCAACCTCGGTTGGGCTCGCCCGGCTTCAGCTTCCGCGCCGCCGCCTTTTGGCACTGCGCCTCGGTAAGCATCCAGGTTGGCGGCGAAGGCGCCGGCAGCGGCATATCGAGATTGTGCGTATTATAGGAGTAGCGGATCGGCGGCCAAACGGCCCACCCGTGGGCGGCGATTTCGCCCGAAATGATCGGGTCGCGATAATCCGTCTGGGCGAGAAAGCCGCCGAACTTCTCCTCCGGATAGTTCTTGAAGATCGGGAAGAGCAGTTCGCCTTTGTAGGAGGCGATGATCGGCTTGTCGTTCGCGATGAATTCCGCAAACAGCGAAATGACGAAGAGAACTGCGAATATCCAGAAGGAATAATAACCCCGGCGATTGCGTTGGAAATTATCGAGACGGCGCTGATTCAGCGGCCTCAGCCGCAAAAGACCGGCACGGGGCAGGGCCGGCACAAGATTTTCGCGCGCCGCCGCGGCCAATTCTTCGCGCATGGCAGGCGAACTCACCTTCCTAAACCTCGCGCGTTTCGAAATCGATCCGTGGATCGATCCACGTATAGGTGAGGTCGGAAAGAAGGTTCACGAACAGCCCGAGGAGCGCAAATATGTACAAATTGGCAAACACGACAGGATAGTCGCGATTGACAATCGATTCGAACGAGAGCAGGCCCAATCCGTCAAGGGAGAAAATCGTCTCGATCAGAAGCGCGCCGGTAAAAAAGGCGCTGATGAACGCGCCGGGAAAGCCTGACACGACGACCAGCATGGCATTGCGGAAGATGTGGCCGTAGAGCACCTGGCGACGGCTCAAGCCCTTCATTCGAGCAGTCAACACGTATTGCTTCTTGATCTCTTCCAGAAACGAATTTTTGGTAAGAAACGTCGCGGTCGCGAAGGCGCCAAGCGCCATCGAGATCACCGGCAAGGTGATGTGCCAGAAATAGTCCCTAATCTTGTCGAGCAGCGAGAGCTGGTCGAAATATTCCGAGGTCAGGCCACGCAGCGGAAATATCTGCCAGAAGGAACCTCCAGCAAAAAGCACGATCAAGAGGATGGCAAACAGGAAACTCGGGATCGCGTAGCCGACGATGACGACAGCGGAACTCCAAACGTCAAACCGCGATCCATCGTTCACGGCTTTGCTGATCCCGAGCGGGACGGAAATGGCATAGGAGAGGAGCGTCATCCACAGTCCGAGCGAAATCGAAACCGGTAGTTTTTCGCGGATCAATTGCAAGACCGGCACGTCGCGAAAATAGCTGCGTCCGAAATCGAAGACAGCATAATTCTTCAGCATGATGAGGAAGCGCTGGGGTGCCGGCTTGTCGAAGCCGAATTGCTTCTCGAGTTCTGAAATGAATTTTGGATCGAGCCCTTGCGCACCGCGATATCTGCCCGTTGTATCGGCGCCCGCGCCTCCGACCTGGCCGCTGCCGGTCTGTCCAATATCCGAACCGCCGCCGCCGAAGCGCGAGGTTGCGCCGGCTTCAAATCCCTGCAGCTGCGCAATGATGCGTTCGACCGGGCCGCCGGGCGCGAATTGGACGATGATGAAGGAGACAAGCATGATTCCGAAAATCGTCGGAACCATCAATAAAACCCGGCGCGCGATGTAAGCGAGCATTCAATCAGCCGGCTGGGTAGTTGATCTGCTTCGCCTTTTCCGCATCCCACCACCACGTCGAGATAATGCCGGGATCGTAACGCGGCGATTTATGCGGACGACCGAACACATCCCAATGCGCGATCCAGTGATTCGCCTTGTACCAGTGCGGTACCCAGATGCGTTGGGCGCGCAGTACGCGGTCGAGCGCGCGGCAAACGTGGACGAGTTCGTCACGGCTTGACGCAAGGAGCGCCTTCGAAATCAACGCATCTACCACCGGATTCGCGATTCCGGTCATGTTTCGCGAGCCGATCATCTTCGCGGCGTCGGAGCCAAACAAAGCCCGCAATTCCTCGCCCGGCGAGAACGACATGACAAGCCGCTGCACCATCATGTCAAAGTCGAAGTTCTCCAGCCGCTGCCGATATTGCGCGGGATCAACGACACGCAATCGCGCATTGATACCCAGCAGACCGAGGTTCTTCACGTAAGGCTGCGTGTGCCGTTCCATTGTGTTGGAGAAATCGAGGAATTCGATCTCGAACGGTTTGCCGTCAGGCAACATCAAACTCCCGTCGACGCGCTTGCACCCTGCCTGGCCGAGAAGATCGTTGGCGTGCTTCAAAAGGGCGCGATCCTGGCCGGATCCATCGGATGTCGGCGGG
Source organism: Methylobacteriaceae bacterium (assembly GCA_019244955.1). Classification (GTDB taxonomy): domain Bacteria; phylum Pseudomonadota; class Alphaproteobacteria; order Rhizobiales; family Beijerinckiaceae; genus JAFASC01. The sequence continues at coordinate 12,867 of JAFASC010000350.1, forward strand.
ACGAACGGCTCGCCGAAAACTTCCGGCGGGAGCTTGTCACGGAATGGCTCCAGAAGCGCGATTTCCTGCTGGTCCGGCGGCCCCTTTGCCTTCATGTCGGAGTTTTCAAAGAACGATTGCGTGCGGGTGTAGGACCCATACATGAGATTGCGGTTCGTCCAGACGAAGTCGAAGCAGGCGCCGATCGCCTCGCGCACGCGCGGATCCTTGAATTGCGGCCGCCGCAAGTTGAAGAACCAGCCCTGGATGCCGGAGATATTCTCGTCGGGTATCTCTTCACGCTTGACCCGCCCATCGCGAAAGGCGGGAAAATCGTAAGCGGTGGCCCAATTCGCGGCGGTGAATTCCTCATGGACCGGGAAAGCACCGGATTTGAATGCCTCGAAGGCCACGGGCCGATCGGCGAAATAGTCGAAGCGCACCACGTCAAAATTCGCCTGTCCGACATTTACCGGCAGATCCTTGCCCCAATAGTCCTTGACGCGCTCGAACATGATGTAGCGGCCCTGTTCGAAGCGCCCGATCTTGTAGGCGCTCGAACCGAGCGGTGGATCGAGCGTCGACTCTTCGAACGGATGGTTTGCATAATAGGCCGCCGAAAAAATCGGCTGACGCGCAATCATCAACGGCGTCTCGCGGCTGCGGGTCGCCGCAAGAGTGACGACGACGATATCATCGGCTTCCGCAACGACGCTTTCCATATCGCGCAGCTCAACGCGGATCGTCGGGTGTCCTTTAGCCTTCAGCGTATTCAGCGAAAACACCACGTCTTTCGCTGTCAGCGGCGAACCGTCATGGAAACGCGCCTCCTTGCGCAGACGAAAGCGATACGTTCGCCGATCCGGCGAGACAGACACGCTCTTGGCAACCAGGCCGTAAAGCGCGTCGCGTTCGTCGAGGCTCCCCGTCATCAGACTGTCGAAGATGAGGGTCACGCCCGTGGCGGGGTCGCCGCGCATGACGTAGGCGTTCAACGAGTTGAACGTGCCGTACATTTCCTGCCCGACCAGGCCGCCCTTCGGCGCCGCCGGGTTGACATAGCCGAACGCCTTAAAATCAGGTTTTTCGGCGAGATCGCCAAAGATTGAGAGACCATGGCTCTCGACGCCGCCTTCCGGGACTCCAGCCGGAACGGCAGAGGCGCCTTCGGTTTGGGCCCGCGCCCAAGCCGGAGCGAGGACAAGGGCAACGCCCCCGCCCAGGGCCGCGCGGCGGCTCAAAAGAAAACGCGCGATCATCAATCCTCCCGGTGAGCGGCACTGCCGTCCGCGATCTGGCACCCGAATAGAATATGTCGCTTTTCGGCGGCCGCGCCAATTAAACCCGCGTCACGATTCCGAGGGTGCTTGCGAGCTGAGTCGGTCGGTTGCGGCCAGGGCGGCAGGAGGCGCCCAATAGCCTATTTTGGCGCCTCGGTCTTGGTCGGCGGCACGGTAGCCGGCGCGGGTTGCTGGCCTTTGGGGGCAGTTGCAGCCGGCTGCTGGCCCGAGCCCTGCGTCTCCTGACTGGCTGGCGCGCCCGCAGCCGCCGTTGGCTGCGGCAGAGGCTTGGGGCTGTCGGACAAGCTGTTGAGATAGTCGACGATGTCGGCGCGCTTCTGTGGGTCCTTCTCGCCGGCGAAGGCCATCTTGGTGCCCGGGATGTCGCCCTTGGGATTGGCGATGAACTTGTCGAGCTCGTCGAACGTCCAGTTTCCCGGCTTGCTCTTCATCGCGTCGGAATAGGCAAAGCCTGGAATTGAAGCGCGCTGGCGGTCGACGACGCCGTAAAGCGGCGGGCCGATCTTCGCGCCGGCGCCCTTCTCGAAATTGTGGCACGCAGCGCAGGCCTTGGCGATCGCCTCGCCCTTCTTCGGGTCGGCCTTGGCGAGGCGCTCCGGCAGCGGCGCCGCTGCGGCGGGCGCGTTCCCGGCCTCCAGCGATGCCTCTTCCGCCGCGGGCAGGTCGTAGCCGGGCTTGGCAAGCTTCGGATGCGAAAACACGGCATCGCTGAAGACGCCGAGCGCCATTGTGAACAGGAGGGTGACGAGAAGTCCGCCCGCAATCTTGTTGAATTCGAACGAGTCCATTCCCCGGCTCCGGCCCCGATTATTCTCACAAACTCGGCAGGCGCGTCTGCGTTGCAGCACTTCGCGCTCGCGGCCGGTTTTTGGCCGGCGCGCGCCCGCTTCGATTACCCGGTTTGCGCCGAGCTTGGCAACAAGTATAGAGCGCAGCGCTTGCTACCTATCGCCGCCGCAAAGCGCTCCGGCGTCCTGGCACCCAATGGCCGAGCCCATCATTGTCATACCAGCGCGCATGGCGGCTGAGCGTCTCCCCGGCAAGCCCTTACTCGATATTTGTG
>JAFASC010000001.1 GCA_019244955.1 Methylobacteriaceae bacterium
CCGAGGCGCGTGCCTGCGCGAAGCAGCACTTCGCCTTCGCGGAAATCGAGACCGGCGGGACGGATATAAGCTTGCGACTTCGCCGGAACGTTGACCAGGACGAACGTACCGTCCAACTCGGCGTCTTCCTGAATGACGATCGCGTCGGCGCCGACCGGGACCGGCGCGCCGGTGAAAATCCGCACGGCCTCACCTGCGCCCACCCGCCCCAGAAAGCCGCGGCCGGCGGCGCTTTCACCAATGAGCGTCAGTCGCGTGTCCGGCGCGCGGGCGTCTTCCGCACGCAGCGCATATCCGTCCATCGCCGAGACGGCTTTCGGCGGCTGCGTGCGTTTGGCGACAAGATCGGCCGCGAGCGTGCGACCATAAGCCTGCGATAGCGGCACGGTTTCGCGCCGCAACGGCCCACGGGCCACCGCGAGTACACGCGCCAGCGCCGCTTCGACCGGCAGCAACGTGTCAGGCATGGCGCCCGTCACGACTCCAATCGCCCGACTTGCCGCCGCGTTTTTCGACGAGTGCCACGCCTTCGATGCTCATGCCACGGTCGACCGCTTTCAGCATGTCGTAGATCGTGAGGCATGCGATGGAAGCGGCTGTCAGCGCCTCCATCTCGACGCCGGTTTGACCGGAGACTTTTACCGTCGCAGTGACGCGGACGCCGGGCAAGCTCTCATCGCCTTCGAGGTCGACGCTGATGTTCGTCAGCAGCAAGGGATGGCAGAGCGGAATGAACTCGTGCGTCTTCTTCGCGGCGAGAATGCCGGCTATGCGCGCCGTGGCGAAGACATCGCCTTTCTTCGCCTGACCGGACAGGCAGAGTGCAAGCGTCTCTGGCTGCATAAGCACCCTGCCCTGCGCCACCGCGACGCGCTCGCTCACGGGTTTGGCGGACACATCGACCATATGGGCTTCGCCGCGCCGCGACAGATGCGTGAGATCAGCCATCACACCGCGAGATCACACGGCCCGTGCGGCACGCGCAGGCTCGCCTTGCAGGAGCAGGCGAGTGGCAGTCGCGACGTCCTTCTGGCGCATCAGTGCTTCGCCCACCAGGAAGGCGTAGATGCCGCAGCGCTCGAGCCGCAGACAATCGTCGTGGCAGAAGATGCCGCTTTCGCCCACGGTGATCCGATCTTTGGGGATGCGCTTCGATAGCCGCTCGCTCACTCCGAGCGAGACTTCGAACGTGTGAAGATCGCGGTTGTTGATACCGACGAGCCGGGTTTCCAGTTTCAAAGCGCGATCGAGTTCGGCTTCGTCGTGCACTTCGACGAGAACGTCCATGTGCAGGTCATGGGCGGCGATGTTGAGCGCCCGCGCTTCATCGTCGGAGACGCATGCCATGATGATCAGGATGCAATCGGCGCCGTAAGCGCGCGCCTCGTAAACTTGATAAGGATCGAACAGGAAGTCTTTGCGAATCGCCGGTAAAGGCACGGCCTTGCGTGCAGCATCCAAATGGTCGAGCGCGCCCTTGAACGAGGGGCCGTCCGTCAGCACCGACAGGCATGCGGCACCGCCCTCGTAATAGGCCCGCGCCAAAGCGGGCGGATCGAAATTCTGCCGGATCAGGCCTTTTGATGGGCTTGCCTTCTTGATCTCGGCGATAAGGGCGATACGCCCTTCGTCGCGCTTTGTCTCGATCGCATGCACGAAGCCGCGCGGGGGATCGTGATCGCGCACCGCCCGCTGCAGCGCCGAGAACGGCATGCGCACCTTCGCTTCGCTGATCTCTTTGCGCTTGTAGGCTTCGATCTTGCGCAGGATATCAGCCACGGCTCACCTCGCCGCGGCCAGCGCGGTGACGTTCGCGGCCGCGGAGCCGCGATTGGACGCGCGCACGAGTTCGCCAAGCGTCGCGCGGGCAGCGCGTGTATCGAGCGCTCGGGCAGCAAGTGCCGCCCCCTCCTTCAGATCGCGCGCCTTGCCGGCAATGAGCAGCGCCGCAGCCGCATTGAAGACGGCTATGTCGCGATACGGGATGCGCGCACCATCGAGGACCGCCATCAGCGCAGTGGCATTGTGCGCGGCGTCGCCGCCCTTGAGATAGGTGATGTCGGAACGCGGCAGACCAGCCTGCTCCGGAGTTACTTCAAAGCGCCGGATCGTGCCGTTTTCCAGCGCAACGACATGGGTCGCCCCAGTTGTTGTCATCTCATCGAGCCCATCCGAACCATGCACGAGCCATACGCGCTCGGAGCCCAGATTGTTGAGGACGAGCGCCAACGGTTCGAGCCAAGTCGCGGAAAACACCCCAAGAAGCTGACGCTTCACGCCGGCGGGATTCGACAGCGGTCCGAGCAAATTGAAAATCGTGCGTGTCCCGAGCTCGACGCGCGCGGGGCCGACGTGGCGCATTGCGGCGTGGTGCGTCTGCGCCATCATGAAGCCGATCCCTGCTTCGCTTATGCAGGCGGCGACCTCTTCGGCCGGAAGGCCGATCCGCACATTGAGTGCGGTCAGCACATCGCTCGCGCCGGAGCGCGACGAGGCGGCCCGGTTGCCGTGTTTCGCCACCGGGACGCCGCAGGCGGCGACGATGATCGCGGCAAGCGTCGACACGTTGTAGGAGCCGACGCCGTCGCCGCCGGTTCCGACAATATCGATCGCGTCGTCGGGCGCCTCGACGCGCAGCATTTTTGAGCGCATGGCGCTGACGGCGCCGGTGAGCTCGTCGACGCTTTCACCGCGTACGCGCAGCGCCATCAGGAAGCCGCCCATCTGCGCCGGCGTGACTTCCCCCGACAGCATGGCGTCGAACGCTTCCGCCGCTTCGGCCTGGCTCAGATTGGCACCGGCAGCGACTTTGGCCAGGAAGGGTTTGAACGATTCCATATGGAGCTCACGCTGCGCGGCGCTGGGTCTCGTTCCAGGCCGCGGCAATGCGCAGGAAATTCTGGATCATCAGGTGACCGTGTTCGGAGGCGATGCTCTCCGGATGGAATTGCACGCCGTGCACGGGATGCCTCGCATGCGACAGACCCATGATGAGGCCGTCGTCCGTTTCCGCCGTCACTTCGAGCGGCTGCGGGAGATTCTCGCGCTCAACCACGAGCGAATGATAGCGCGTTGCGAGAAACGGGCCGTTGATGCCGCGGAAGACGGAGCGGCCCTGATGCCGGATGACGGAGCGCTTGCCGTGCACCGGGATCGGCGCGCGGACGATGCTGCCCCCATACGCCTCGCCGATCGCCTGATGACCCAGGCAAACGCCGAGAATGGGCACCTCGCCCCCTGCCTCCTTGATTAGCTCGAGGCAGATCCCGGCCTCGCGCGGCGTGCATGGTCCGGGCGACAGGACAATCGCATCGGGGCCTCTGTCTAGTACGTCGGCGACGCTGATCGTGTCGTTGCGATGCACCTGGACGCGCGCGCCCTCCGCCCCGAAATAGTGAACGAGGTTGAAGGTGAAACTGTCGTAATTGTCGATCAGCGTGAGGTTGAGCTTCGACATGGGCTGCGGGACATGAGATCAGCCCGCTTTTTCGGCCCATCGAACGGCGAAGTCAAACCGCTGCGCCGTCCTTGCCGCCCGGGAAGGTGAGTGAATTCCGTCCCATGTCCGCGGCGCGCCGCAGGCCGGCCGCGATCCGCTCGTAGGCCGCGCGCACAGGCGCATGTCCATATGTGCGCTCCAGTCGCCGAACGATGAAATGGCCGCGAGCCAGCGACTGGAAATGCTGGGCAAAGGCAAGGTTGACCGCCGCCCCGCCGACCGCGCCGAGGACGGGGACCGCCTGTGCAGCAACCTTCTGCGTGACAACCAAGCCGAAACGCGCGGCAATCTGGCTCATCAGCCGCAACAGGATCGGCGCGGTCTCGCCGCCGACGCCGCGCACCGCGATGTGGCGGGCAGCTTCGCTGACCGACTTCGCCAGGAAGCCGCGGAGCGCGAAATAGCCGCCCTCGACAAGGTCCGAGGTTCCGGGTTGGCCGCCGAGTGCGAAGACCTGCAGGCAGGCGAGCGCCGCTTCGGGGTCGTCCAGGTTCTCGCCTTCGCTACGTGCGATCTCGGCAATGGAGCGCAGGATCAGTGTCGTGGAGACCGGCAACTCGACCGGCAAACTGATGAGTCCGAACGCGCCGCCAACTGCTCCAGACGCCGTGACGAGTGCCCGGTGCAGCCGACGCCGGCTCGCCGCCGACGCATGCGCCCCGCGAGGCTTCGAAAGACCGGTCAGCGCGACGCGCAACGCCGCCCTGAGCGCCAGGGTCACGGCCTTGCCGACAGCGCCGGAAATCGGCTGCGGCACGAGCTTTCCGGCGAAATCGATCTGCCGCCCGACCATCTCGGTCAACCGGCCGGCAAACGTCATGCGCTCGAGCGCAGCCACCGCTTCGGCAAGTGCAGCCTCATCCTCCGGCGACATCGCAGTCGTGGGCGGAGCGGCGGCTGTGTCGACGACATCAAGCGCTTGCATGAGAGAGAAGATCGCGCCACGACCTACATCCGGCAAGCCTCAACCGCCGGCAACGCCCTGTGTGGCTGTGTAGAGGGCGTATATCGACTGGCTCGCCGCCATGAACAGGCGGTTGCGCATCGGCCCTCCGAAGCAAAGATTAGCGCAACGCTCCGGAAGGGCGATGCGGCCGATGGGCTTGCCCTCGGGATTGAAGATCATCACGCCGTCGAGCTCGGCGCTGCCCATTCCCCATCCGCACCAGAGATTGCCGTCGATATCGCAGCGCATCCCATCCGGGGTGCCGCCGGGACCGGCGTCGATGAGAATATCGCCGCCCGACAGCGTACGGCCGTCGCCCGCGACATCATAGACGCGGATGTTGCGGTTCGGGACGCCGCGGGATTCGACCAGGTAAAGACGCGATTCGTCGGGCGAGAAGCACAAGCCGTTCGGGCCTTTGATTCCGTCGGCCACCACCATGGCTGCACCCGTTTCAGGATCGAGACGGTAGACGTTTTGCGGAAGCTCTGGTTCGGCCTGACGTCCCTCATAATTGGCGAGAATTCCGAATGGCGGATCGCTAAACCAGATCGAGCCATCCGATTTCACGACAACATCGTTCGGCGAGTTCAACCGCTTGCCGTCGAAACGGTCGATGAGAACCGTGATCGAGCCGTCATATTCCGTGCGGGTCACGCGCCGCATATGCTCGCACGTCACAAGTCTGCCTTGGCCGTCGCGCGTGTTGCCGTTGGCGTAGTTGGAAGGGCGGCGGAAGACGCTGACGGTGCCCGTCTCCTCCTCCCATTTCATCATGCGATTGTTTGGAATATCGCTCCACAGGAGATAGCGCCCGTCACCGAACCAGACCGGGCCTTCGCACCAGCGAAAGCCGGTCGCAAGGCGCTCGACAGCAGCCAGCGGCAGGTGATAGCGCGCGAAACTGGCATCCAGGATTTGAACCGCGGGATCAGGGTAGCGCGAGGCCGGTATCCACGCTGCGCTTTCGTCCACACAAGCCTCCGATATTATGACACTCGAGAAAGCCCGGCAGCGTCTACGGTGCGCCAGCAGCCAGCGTCAAGCAATGGGAGAGATCAGTGCCGAGCGGTTCTAAGAAGCCCGTTTTGTTGACCGGCGCATCGGGCGCGCTCGGCCGCGTGCTTGCGGCAGCGCTGGGGCGGCAG
>JAFASC010000135.1 GCA_019244955.1 Methylobacteriaceae bacterium
GGGCAGGCTGCGGCGCGCGGCGATCTCGAAGCGCGTCGTCGCAGCGCTCACAATTGCGTCGGCTTCAGCCGCGACGGCCGCGTGACGCAGCAGGCCCGCACTTCCGCCGGCGCGCGCCGCAAGCGCCAGGCGACGCGAGACGGTGAGGCTGTATTCCCGTGCTTTCGCCCACGTCTCGGCGAGGACGGCGCTGACGCCACGACATTTCAGCGCCTCCTCCATCACCCAGAATGTGTCGCGCACATGTGTCGTGCGTACGAGGATCAAGCGGGCCGGATCGAGCCCATTGAGACGCAGGCCCGGGGCATAAGGGAGGCCTTCTTCACGCGCGCCGAGATCCTCGACGATCCACACGAGCGCGCCGCGCGGCCGTGCCCGGCCGAAGCAGATCGCCAGGGCGCAAGCAAACGCCGCTGCAGCCGCGCCATCGCGCGGGTCGGCGGCGACGATGTCGTGCAGCGCGCCGGTCTGCAGCCCGCCGCCGAGCACGCGGTCGAGGCTGAAGCCCGGCACTCCCAACGCGATCCGATCAGGCTTATGCCCGCGCCAGACCACGCCCTGCATCGCCGCGGCAGGGACGTTTCCAGGAAGGGCCTGGGCTTCGATGCGCGCCAGCGTTTCGCGCAAAAAGCCGATCCGTTCCGAGCTGCCGGCGAGCGACATCGGTCATGCCTTCAGGAGGTGGCTGAGTTCGTGGTTTGTTCTAATAGATTCCGCTCTTCCCCGGCAGAGTCAAGGGCGGGTTGAAGGAGGTAGTGCGTCAGTTTGATCGATTGTGTCTGTTTTGGCTGGTTCTAACTTCTGTTATAACGGCTCACTGAGCTCATCGCACCGCGCAGGTACCCATGACAGCTTTAAAGCTCCGTAAGATCGGCAACTCCGTCGGCCTCGTTCTCCCAAAGGAGGCACTTGCGCGCCTTCGTGTCGAAGCAGGCGACACCGTCCACATGACCGAAGTTCCCGGTGGGGTGCGCCTCACCCCGTATGATCCCGTTTTCGAGCGGCAGATGGCAGTCGCTCGAAAGATCATGAAGCGTAATCGCAACGTTCTACGTGAGCTTGCGAAATAATGCAGAAGCCCGAATGGGTTTCCAAAGCCGTCGTGCTCGCCCTCCACGAGGAGCAACTTGCCGAGCACGGCGGATCGCCCGGATTGCGAGACGAAGGGCTGCTGGAATCGGCACTGGGCAAGCCGCAGAACCTCTTGTCCTACGGTCAGCCCGACCTCGCCGATTTGGCGGCAGCCTACGCGATCGGACTTGCCAAAAACCACGCCTTTGTCGACGGCAACAAAAGGGTCTCAAACGTGGTGGCGCTGACCTTTCTTCTGCTCAACGGGTCTGACCTGAAGGCGGAGGACGCAGAACAAGTGCGCGTGTGGCTCGCGATCGCCGATGGTACAATGTCCGAGGAGCAGGCCGCCGACTGGATCAGAAAACACCTGGTGTGAGAAGGCGAACTGGCAGAAGATCGCTCGAGTTCATCCTTCCAAGAACCTCGCCGCGCTCAGTTGGTTTGAGCTTCGCCGTGACGGCCGACACGGCCATTCGGCTGGGACGCTATTTCAATACGACAGCGCAGTTTTGGCTAAATATGCAGAGTGCGCACGATCTCTCGAAAGCGCAGGCGTCCTCGAAATATACCGACATTCGGCCGCGGCGTACCAAACGACGCGAGTTGGAGGTCACGTGAGACGGTGCTCGATGACATCAACGGAATGCTTCTCGCCCTTAAAATCGGCGCCTGGAGCCCCAGACTGACCAAATGCTGAAAATAATCCTTGACAGAGGCCGACATTAATGGCGATTATGCCGGACTTGACAGACAGGCTCAGGCATGGCTATATCCCTCTACGCAAGAGGGAATGTCATGGCCCGCCGCCCGAAACCCGTTCCGCAAATGACCATTGGCCAGTTCGAGGCCACCTTCACGGATGAGGAAGCCTGCCGCGCCTATCTGATCGCCCGCCGTTGGCCAGAAGGCGTCAAATGCCCGCGTTGCGAGAACCCGAAGGTCTACAGCCTCAAAAGCGGCTTTCACTGGCAATGCGAGGCGTGCGCGCCGGACGGCTATCGCTTCTCGCACCTTGCCGGAACCATCTTTGAGAACACGAATAAGCCGCTTCGCGAGTGGTTCCGCGTCGTTCATTGCATGCTGACCAGCAAGAAAGGTGTCAGCGCCCTCGAAATTCAGCGCGTGATGGGGTTCGGCTCCTACCGAACCGCTTGGAGCATGTGCCACAAAATCCGTACCGCGCTTATTGAGCCGCAAACCAAGCTCGGCGGTATTGTCGAGGTCGATGAAACCTTCATCGGCGGGAAGGCTATCAACAAGCACCACAAACGCGGTGGCTGGGGCGGCGGCTACGTTGGCAAAACGCCGATCATTGGAGCCGTACAGCGTAAGGGGAACGTGATTACCCGCGTTCTCGACCGCGTGACGAAGCAGGCCGCGCAAGAGTTCGTGCGCGAGGCAGTCTCTGACAAAGTCAGCCTGCTCGCGACGGATGAAAGCCGCGTCTATGGCGGGCTGACCGAATACCCGCATGCCAGCGTTCACCACGCCGCTGGCAAGTACGTGATCGGCGCGGTCCATACGAACACGATTGAAGGCTTTTGGAGCATCTTCAAGCGCGGGATCGTTGGCTCTTTCCACAAGGTTAGCCGCAAGTACATGGCCCTCTATGTTGCCGAGTTCCAATTCAGGTATAACAACCGGGAGAACGCGGATATTTTCGGAACGGCTATTCAGGGGGTTTAATGTCGAGGCGTTCATGGTTGCTCCCCGCCGCGCTTTTTGTGATAATTTGTGCCGTTTTTCTGTATTTTGAACGTTCCTTTTCCCCAACTTTCCAGCAATGCACATCCGGCCAAGAGAATAGCGCACAAACCAGCGCCGCCGAAAAACAGCCATCCTTTTTCGGCACCACTGTCGATACTTACGTACGGTGCACTGGGCTGTTTTTTGAGAACAACAGCGAGGCCGTTACTGCCCTGGCAACACTGATAATCGCGATTTTCACCTTTACTCTCTGGCGCGCCACGAGCACTCAGGCCCGACTCACTAGGGAAGCTCTTATCGCTGACAAGCGAGCGTTCGTCTTTGCGGAATCTTTCAGCCCTTTGTGGGAGCCAGGACAGGTAGCGGGCTATTTCAGCGCTAGATTCGTCCCGCTGTGGAAAAATAGCGGCGATACTCCTACTCGAAAGCTCCGAATCTATACCGGATGCGAACTGCGCAACTCGCCCCTTCCAGCCAATTTTGACTTCACTGTTACGAGCGTTGCTCCGGGCGGCGGCCTCCTCGGCCCGAAGGTTTCCGCCACCGGCGGCGTAGCACCGTTCCCGCCCGCAGCTGCCATAACAGCATCGGACCTGCACGACATCCAAAACGGAACCAAGTTCCTTTATCGGGGATGGGCCAAATATTTCGACGGGTTCCCAGGTACACCCGAAAGAGTGACACGGTTTTGCTGGGCTATGGAGCCCATGGGGAACGCCTTCCAGATTGATCCCAACGTCGAGCCGTTCTCCAATAATCCCGGAGCTTTCGGCTTCCGCAATAGGCACATGCCCTTCGGCAACTGTGCCGACGACGAGTGTACCCAGTAACCCCACGCACGCGCCGGCCTGTCTCAACCACCGTAGTGGCTTTAATCTACTTCTGTCAAGTCCGGCATAATCGCCACATTAATCCTATGTAGCCGCCGTCCCCGTCCTCGAAGAGGGCGTTTCTAGAGCGGTCTGCAAACGCGGCGGGGATCGGCGCCCGCGCCCGAGGTCACGCAATCTCGGTCCCGGGAGGTCTCGCAAACGGCGGGGCGCGTCCGATAAGGGCGTGCACCGTCGAGTGGCCCGCCCGTCCGGCACTACGACCGGTCCGGGGTGTTCGCCCCTGGGGATGGGAGAGCGCAAGCTCTCCCATGTAAGCGCGGGACGCGGAAGGACCTTAAAGACGCCGACACGGGGACCCGGGAAACCGGCTCTCTTCAAAAATGAAGCTTCAGGTATCGGCGACCCTAAGTCCCCGTGTCCTCTTCGCTTCTCTTTTCTCGTACGCTGCTTTGCGTGCGGCGGCGATGCCGCGCGCCTGCATTGTAGCGCCCATCCCGGCGAGCGACTCGCTCCAGCGCGTGCTCACCTGAGCTGCATCCGGGTACTGCCCACCCGTGTGGCGCGCGCCTTGTGAATGTGGCAGCTTGTTGCTACGCACATGCTCAAACGAGAAGCCCGATTGCGGCTCCAGATGGGGAGATGAAAAAATGCTGCGTCGTCACGCTTTGATGGGTCTTGCCGGTGCGGCGCTCGCCTTCGGCTTCTGCGGCTCAGCGCTCGCCGAGGACACCGTCAAAATCGGCCTCATCCTGCCGATGACCGGGCCCTCCGCTTCGACCGGCCGCGAGATCGAAGCGGCGGTCAAACTCTACATGCAGCAGAACGGCGACAAGGTCGCCGGCAAGAAGATCGAGGTCATCACCCGCGACGACACCGGCCAGGCTGACATCACCAAGCGTCTGGCGCAGGAACTCGTCGTCAACGACAAGGTCGCCGTCATTGCCGGTTTCGGCCTGACGCCGCTGGCGCTCGCCGCCGGCCCGATCGCGACGCAGGCGAAAGTGCCGGCAGTGATCATGGCCGCCGGCACTTCAATGATCGTCGATCAATCGCCGTTCTTTGTGCGCACCAGCTTCACGCTGCCGCAGAACACCACGCCGATGGCCGAATGGGCGGCCAAGAACGGCATCAAGAAGGTCGTGACGCTCGTTTCCGATTACGGCCCCGGCATCGATGCGGAAAAGGCTTTTAAAGACAAGTTCACCGCCGATGGCGGGCAGGTGCTCGATTCGTTGCGCGCGCCCTTGCGCAATCCGGAATTCGCGCCCTTCCTGCAGAAGGCGAAGGATTTGAAGCCGGACGCCTTGTTTCTGTTCGTGCCGTCGGGATTCGGCGCGAGCTTGATGAAGCAGGTCTCCGAGCGTCAGTTCAAGGAAGCCGGCATCCAGGTGATCGGCACGGGCGACGTCCTCGACGACGAGCAGCTCAACGGAATGGGCGACGTCGTGCTCGGCATGATCACGTCCATGAACTATTCCGCCGCGCACGATTCGCCGGAAAACAAGAAGTACGTCGCCGATTTCGAGAAGGCCAATCCGAACATGCGGCCGAACTTCATGTCGGTCGGCGGCTATGACGGGATCGGCCTCATCTACAAAGCGCTGGAAAAGACCGGCGGCGACACGACCGGGACGAAGCTTCTCGATGCGATGAAAGGCTTGTCCTGGACGAGCCCGCGCGGGCCGATCTCGATCGATCCGGACACGCGCGACATCGTGCAGAATGTCTATATTCGCAAAGCCGAGAAGAAGGACGGGCAGATCTACAATATAGAGTTTGCCACGATCCCGAACGTCAAGGACCCGCTGCACGGCAAGAAATAGGCTCGTCGTGCTGACGATCCTGTTCGACGGCATCGCTTACGGGCTTCTGCTCTTCATCCTTGCCGTCGGACTGTCGATCACGCTCGGATTGATGAATTTCATCAATCTCGCGCACGGTGCCTTCGCCATGGCCGGCGGGTATATCACCGTCGTCATGGTCAACCGGCTCGGCCTCTCGTTTTTCTGGAGCCTGCCGGCGGCCTTCATCATCACCGCCGCGCTCGGCGCGTTCCTCGAGCGCACGCTCTACGTACGTCTCTACGACAAGAGCCATCTCGATCAGGTGCTGTTTTCGCTCGGCCTGATCTTCATGTCGGTCGCGGCCGTCGACTATTTCATGGGCGCCAATCAGCAGATCGTCAATCTGCCGCCCTCACTGGACGGTCGATTGCAGCTTTTCGGCGCCAGCATCGGCTATTATCGGCTCTTCGTGATCATCCTCTGCAGCCTGCTCACGATTGCACTGCAGCTCGTCCTCACCAAGACCCGCTTCGGCAGCCAATTGCGAGCTTCCGTCGACGATCAGCGCGTCGCGCGCGGACTTGGGATCGACGTCAGCAGAATCTTTGCGCTGACATTCGCGATGGGCTCAGGCCTTGCGGGTCTTGGCGGCGCGCTGGCGACGCCGTTCTTCAACATCGATCCGACATTTCCTTTAAAATACATGATCTATTTTTTGATCGTCATCGCGGTCGGGGGGACCACGACCATTATCGGGCCGTTCTTTTCGGCGCTGCTGCTCGGCGTCGCCGATATCGCAGGCAAATATTACGTCCCGGCGATCGGCGGCTTCATAATCTACACGATCATGGTCGCCGTCCTGATCTTCCGGCCGCAAGGTCTGTTCGGACGCGTCACCAGCCGCTGACATGACCAGCGTTATCGCAGACACTCCGATCGCAAGCGCCGGCCCCGGCGCACACCTCGTCGCCAGAGCGCGCTGGCGCTGGCCGGAAGTGCTGCTTTGGCTGTTCGCGATCGCTCTCATCTGGATCGCGCCAAGCCGGTATCTGCTCTTCAACGAGATTGCCATCCTGGCGCTGCTCGCGCTGTCGATCGATCTCGTGCTCGGCTATGCCGGAATCGTGACGCTCGGGCAGGGCGCTTTTTTCGGCCTCGGCGCCTATACGGCAGGCCTCATGGCCAAACATGGAATGGGCACGTTTCCCTGGAGCGATCCGGTGCTCGGGCTGATCGGTGCCGCACTCGTCGCGGGTTTCATCGGCTTCCTCTCCAGTTTTCTGGTGTTGCGCGGCTCGGATCTCACGCGGCTCATGGTGACGCTCGGCGTTGCACTCATCGTGCAGGAACTTGGCAACAAGCTCGAGTGGATCACCGGCGGCGCCGATGGTTTGCAGGGCGTCTTGCCGGCACCTATCCTGGGCCTCTTCGATTTCGATATTTATGGCCGCAACGCTTACCTCTATTCGCTGTGCACGCTGTTCGTTTTGTTCGTGATCGCGCGCGCGCTGGTGAATTCTCCCTTCGGCCTGTCGCTGCGCGCGATCAAGGGCAACGTGACGCGCGCGCGGGCGATCGGTATTCCCGTCGAGCGTCGGCTCGTCGTGATCTACACGGTCGGCGCGGCTTATGCCGGCATCGCCGGCGCGCTGCTCGCGCAAACCACGCAATTCGTTTCGCTCGACGTTCTGTCGTTTGAGCGATCCGCCGATGCACTGTTGATCCTCGTCTTCGGCGGCGTCGGCACGCTTTACGGCGCGCTGATCGGCGCGATCGCCTTCAAGGCGATGTACGATGTGCTGGCAAGCGCGACACCGGAATATTGGGGCTTTTGGCTCGGCCTCGCCCTCGTTCTGCTCGTCCTCTTCGCACGCGGCGGAATCATGGGCCTGCTGAGGGCGCTGCAGGAACGCTTCGCTCGCCCGCGCGCCGAACGTACATAAGCCGATGCCGCCGGTCCTCGAAACCAAGGCTCTGCACAAGAACTTCGGCGGCCTGACCGCGACGAACAACGTCACCTTCGCTCTGGCCGCCGGCGCGCGCCACGCGCTGATCGGGCCGAACGGCGCCGGCAAGACCACCTTCGTCAATCTTTTGTCGGGCGTGCTTACGCCGACCTCGGGCACGATCTATCTCGACGGCACCGACGTCACGCGCTGGCCGGCGCATAAGCGCGCCGGCGCGGGTTTGGCGCGCACCTTCCAGATCAATCAGCTCTTTGCCGACTTCACGCCGCTGGAGACAATCGTCCTGGCAATGTCGCAGGCCAAAGGCATCGCCTCGCGCTGGCTGCGGCCGGTCGGCACCGATACATCCGTTGTGAACGCCGCCGCCGACCTATTGCAGCGGCTGATGCTCGCCGACGTCATGCATCTGCGTGTCGGTTCGCTGCCTTACGGCAAGCAGCGCCTGCTCGAAATCGCCATCGCGGTTGCCTCCGAGCCGAAAGTTTTACTGCTCGACGAGCCCGCCGCGGGCGTACCTGAATCCGAGCGCGAACAGATCCTCGATGTCGTCGCGGCGCTCCCCGGCGAAATGGCGCTGGTGCTGATCGAGCACGACATGGACCTCGTCTTCCGCTTCGCCAGATCATTGACAGTGCTGGTTCTCGGCGGCGTGCTGGTCGAAGGCAGCCCGAGTGAGATCGTCAACGATCCACGCGTGCGCCAAGTCTATCTCGGCGAACTCCACGTCGAGGGATTCTCTCGGCCCCATACAGGAGCCGCGCTTGGTTGAGCGGGCGGCCGACCTCCTGCGCGTCGAAGACTTTTCCGCCGGATACGGCGAGGCGATCGTCCTGTCGCGCATCTCCTTCAGCCTGCCGGAGGGCGGCTCCCTGGCGCTGCTCGGGCGCAACGGCACCGGCAAGACGACGCTCATCAACTCGATCGTTGGCCTGACGCGGCGGCGCGCCGGCACGATTCATGTCGGCGGTGAGGATGTGACAGGATTGAAGCCGAACCAGCGGGCTCACGCCGGAATCGGCTGGGTGCCGCAGGAGCGCAATATTTTCCGCTCGCTCACCGTGGAAGAAAACCTCACCGCCGTCACACGCCATGGCAAATGGACGCTGGAACGCGTTTGGAAAATGTTCCCGCGTCTGGAAGAGCGCCGCCGCAACATGGGCAACCAGCTCTCCGGCGGCGAGCAGCAGATGCTCGCCATGGCGCGCGCGCTTGTCCTCGATCCGCGGCTGCTCCTGCTCGACGAGCCGCTGGAGGGTCTGGCGCCGATCATCGTCGAGGAGCTTCTGCGCCTGATCCAGACGTTGATCCGCGATGAGGGCGTGACCGTCATCCTGGTGGAGCAGAGTGCGACGAAGATTTTGCCGCTGACGCAGCGCGCGCTGGTTCTCGAACGCGGCATGATCGCTTATGAGGGCGAAAGCCGCGACCTCATCGCCGACCCGGAGATGATGGCGTCCCTTTTGGGTGTGGCGGAACGCAAGCCCGCGAAGCACTGAAGACGAGTGGAGTCGAAAAGAATGGCACATCCGCCGCCCCCGTTCCGGGCCGATCAGGTTGGCTCGCTGTTGCGTCCCGCAGCGCTGAAAGAGGCGCGGGCGAAGCGCGAGGGTGGACAAATCTCGGCCGCGGAGCTGAAGGCGGTCGAGGATTCCGAGATCAGGAAGGTGATCAAGAAGCAGGAAGAAATCGGCCTACAGGGCATCACCGACGGCGAGTTCCGCCGCTCCTGGTGGCATTATGATTTTCTCGCCAAGCTCGACGGCGTCGAGCTCGTGCATATCGATCACGGCATCCAGTTCGCCGGCGTGCAGACGAAGGCCGAGGCGCCGCGCGTTTTCGGCAAGATCGATTTTTCCAAGTCGCATCCGATGCTCGAGCATTTCCGCTTCCTGAAAGCGAATGTCTCGAAGACACCGAAGATGACCATCCCCTCGCCGTCGATGCTGCACTATCGCGGCGGGCGTAAGATGATCAATGCCGGCGTGTACCGGGACATGCACGATTTCTACAGCGATCTCGGCCAAGCCTACGGCAAGGCGATCGCCGCCTTCGGCGAAGAAGGCTGCACCTATCTCCAGCTCGACGACGTGAGCTTCGCCTATCTTTGCGATCCCGAGCAGCGCAAAATGCTTGCCGATCGCGGCGACGACCCCGAGGAGCAGCCGCACATCTATGCCGGCATGATCAACACCGCGCTGAAATCGCGGCCGGCGGGGATGACCGTTTCGATGCATCTCTGCCGCGGCAATTTCCGCTCGACCTTCGTCGCCTCCGGCGGCTACGAGCCGATCGCGGAGCTCTTGTTCAACGAGGTCGGCGTCGACGCCTATTTCATGGAATGGGACACTGATCGCGCCGGCGGCTTCGAGCCGCTGCGGTACCTGCCGAAAGGCAAGACCGTGGTGCTCGGTCTCGTCACGTCGAAGACCGGCACCTTGGAGAAGAAGGACGACATCAAGCGCCGCATCGACGAAGCGACGAAATATGCGCCGCTCGAGCAGCTCTGCCTCTCGCCGCAATGCGGCTTCGCCTCGACCGAGGAGGGCAACGTGCTTGGCGAGGAGCAGCAATGGGCAAAGCTCGCGATGATCGTCGAGATCGCCCGCGAAGTCTGGGGCAAGGTGTGAAGCAAAAACCGGTGAACTTTGGCCGGGCGAGGACCGTTCTTGCGTGGGAGGATGAGGAGACGCGATGACGATGCATTTTCCGCGCGATAGCGCCAAGGTTCATCCGCCGTCGCTCTTTCCCTATTACACGAGCACGGTGAAGCGCGCGCCGAAGCGGCCGCTGATCATCCTGCCGCAGACGGAGACGGAGCTTACCGGCCCGGCTTACGGGCACGAGGTGGTGCAACCCGGCGACAGCGATCTGACCACACAACACGAAGGTACGCCGATCGGTCAACGCATCATCGTCTCGGGGCGGGTGCTCGACGAGGACGGACGCCCGGTGCCGAACACGCTTATCGAGATCTGGCAGGCCAATGCCGCCGGGCGCTACGTGCACATCAATGATCAGCATGACGCGCCGCTCGATCCGAATTTCTCTGGGGCAGGGCGCGTCGTAACCGACAACGAGGGCCGCTATAAATTCATCACGATCCGGCCCGGCGCCTATTCCTGGCAGAACCACGAGAATGCCTGGCGTCCAGCGCACATCCACTTCTCCCTGTTCGGGCCGTCCTTCCTGTCGCGGCTTGTCACGCAGATGTATTTTCCCGACGATCCGCTGTTCGATTACGATCCGATGTTCACGTCGGTCGACCCGAAGGCACGCCAGCGCATGGTGTCGCGCTTCTCGCTCTTCACGACGATCCCCGAATGGGGGCTCGGTTTCGAGTGGGACATCGTCCTTCGCGGGACGAACGCAACGCCGATGGAGCAGTGAGATGTTGGGGATCACGCCCTCACAGACGGTCGGTCCTTTTTACGCGTATTGCCTGACGCCGACGAAATACAAACTGCACGAGATTTTTACGAACGATCTGATCGTGCCCGGCCTCGAAGGCGAGACAATCCGGATCGAGGGGCGCGTGCTCGACGGCGACAATGTCGGAGTGCCCGATGCGATGGTGGAGATCTGGCAGGCCGATGCCAAGGGCGGCTTCGCGCATGCGCGCGAGCATCAGGGCGCGAACACCGGCTTCAAAGGCTTCGGCCGCGTCGAACCGGACAATGAAGGCAAATACCACTTCATTACCATCAAGCCCGGCCGGGTGAAGACGCCTGACGGCAAATTGCAGGCGCCGCATATCGACGTCGCGCTCTTCGCGCGCGGCATGCTGAAACATCTCGTCACGCGGATTTATTTCGCCGACGAGGAGTCGAACAAGGACGATCCCGTGCTCATGCAAGTTCCGGCGGACCGGCGCGACACGCTGATCGCCAAGCCGCAGAGCGGCAATGGGCGCGAGAAAGTCTACCGCTTCGACATCCGTATCCAGGAAGGCGCCGAAGGACCGCCGGAGACGCAGTTTTTCGAGGCGTAGGCACGCCACCGCATCGTCTTTGCGAGCGAAGCGAAGCAATCCAGAGCAAACTCTCCGCCGTTGCGACATCGGCCCTGGATTGCTTCGTCGCGTTTTTCGAGGTCGGCTATAGCCGACTTCGCATGACGCTCCTCGCAATGACCGCGCGCTAAGCCCTCACCTGTCCGCTTCCGCGCACGCGGTATTTGAACGCCGTCAGCTGCTCGATGCCGACGGGCCCGCGGGCATGCATGCGCCCCGTGGCGATGCCGATCTCGGCGCCGAAGCCAAACTCGCCGCCGTCGGCGAATTGCGTCGAGGCATTGTGCAATACGATCGCCGAATCGACCTCGTTCAAGAAACGCTCGGCCGCCGCCTTATCCCCAGTGATGATGCAATCGGTGTGATGCGAGCCGTAGGTCTCGATATGCTCGATCGCGCCATCGAGCCCGTCGACGACGCGCACCGCGACGATCGCGTCGAGATATTCGGTGCGCCAATCCGCATCCGTCGCGGGCACGACAAGGGGATCGACGTCGAGCGTTTGCGTGTCGCCGCGTACCGCACAGCCGGCTTCGAGGAGCAGCTTCACCAAGGGCGCGAGATGCGTCGCCGCGCATCCTTTGTCGATGAGCAGCGTCTCGGCGGCGCCGCAAATGCCGGTGCGGCGCATCTTTGAATTCAGCACGATCGTCTTCGCCATTTCGAGATCGGCGGCGCGATCGACAAAGATGTGCACGATCCCCTCGAGATGCGCGAAAACGGGAATGCGCGCCTCGTTCTGCACGCGCGCGACAAGGCTCTTGCCGCCCCGCGGCACCAGAACGTCGATCGTGCCCTCGAGGCCCATCAGCATGGCGCCGACGGCGGCGCGGTCGCGCGTCGGCACCAGCTGGATCGCATCCTCGGGCAGGCCGGCGGCGCGCAAGCCCGCTGCCATCGCCGCGCGGATCGCCATCGCCGACTCGAAACTGTCGGAGCCGGCACGCAGGATCGTCGCGTTTCCGGCTTTGAGGCAGAGCGCGCCCGCGTCTGCGGTGACGTTGGGGCGGCTCTCGAAGATCACGCCGATGACGCCGAGCGGCGTTGCGACGCGCTCGATGACGAGCCCATTCGGGCGCGTGAACGTGGCGAGGACGCGGCCGACCGGATCGGGCAGGGTGGCGATGTCCTCGACGGCCGAGGCGATCGATTCCACGCCGGCTTCGGTCAGCGTCAGCCGGTCTATGAAGGCGGCGGTCTGGCCGCGATTGTTGGCGGCAACGAGGTCGGTCGCGTTGGCGAGGAGTATGTCCGCCTTTGCCGCGCGTATTGCTCTAGCCATCGCGCGCAAGGCTGCTGTTTTCTGCTCCGCATTGGCCAAACCGACGACTCGCTGTGCCGCGCGCGCACGGCGGCCGAGCTCGACCAGCATCGGCATCAGCTCGATGCGGTCGGCCTTGGCGGCTTCGTCCGTGACAAGGGCGAGGGTCATGCTTCCTAAAAGGCAACTTCAGCTGAACTTGAGGCTTGTCTTAGCATGCCGACGAAGCGCCGCGCCATAGGACCGCCGGGGACGCAGCCATGCCGCAAATCCTGATCGGCACCTCAGGCTGGCATTACGCCTCCTGGTGGGGGCCGTTCTTCCCGCAGGAGCTGCGCAAGAAGGACGCGCTGCTTTACTACGCTTCCCGATTTAAGACGGCGGAACTCAACGCGCCGTTTTACCGCACGCCGACCATCGAAGCCGTGCAGGGCTGGCGTCAGAATACGCCGGACGATTTCGTCTTCGCCTGGAAGGCGTCGAAATTCATAACGCACTGGAAGCGCCTGACGGAGCGGTGCGACAACAGTTTGGAATTGTTGGAAGAGCGGCTGTCCTATCTCGGTGACAAAGTTGGACCGATCTTGTTTCAGCTGCCGCCGCAATTTCATGCCAACCGCGAGCGGCTCGCGTCGTTCCTCAAAATGCTGAATCGCAAGCGGCGCTACACGTTCGAATTCCGGCACGCCAGCTGGTATGAGAAGCCGATTCTCACCTTGTTGCACGATAATGATATCGCGCTCTGCCTCTCGGACCATGCCGATGCGCCGGCGCCCTGGGAAGTAACGGCGAGCTTTGTCTACATCCGCGGCCATGGGCCGAGCGGGCGCTATCACGGCACCTACTCAGACGAAACCTTGAAGAAGTGGGCCCGCGATGCGCGGCGCTGGAAAAGCCAAGGCCGCGATGTCTTCTGTTATTTCGACAACGACGTAAAAAGTGCTGCGCCGCTCGACGCGCAGCGCTTGATCAAATTCGCTAAGCCGTGAGCGCGCGGCAGCTCGCTCGCGGTCGGATTTCCGCGTCGAGCAGGGGTCATTGACGGGAGACGGCGTCCTCGCCATCAAACCGCATGTCCTGGCACGCGAGCGTCCTGACGCTGTTCCCCGAAATCTTCCCCGGACCGCTTGGCGCCTCGCTCGTTGGCGATGCGCTGCAGCGCGGATTGTGGTCGCTCGAGACCAGACAAATTCGCGATCACGGGCTTGGCCGTCATCGCTCGGTTGACGACACGCCCGCCGGCGGTGGGCCGGGCATGGTGATGCGCGCCGATGTTGTTGCCGCGGCGCTCGATGCGGCGATACCTGGGGATGACGCGCGCCCGCGCCTACTTATGAGCCCGCGTGGCGCCCCGCTGACGCAAAAGATCGCGCGGGAGCTTGCCGCGACGCCTGGCATAGTCGTCGTCTGTGGCCGCTTCGAAGGCGTCGACGAGCGCGTCATCGAAGCGCGCGGTCTACGGGAAGTCTCGATCGGCGACTTCATCCTCGCCGGCGGTGAGGTCGCAGCGATGGCTCTGATCGAGGCCTGCGTGCGGCTCCTCCCCGGCGTCATGGGGAAGCAAGCCTCCGGCGAGGAAGAGAGCTTCGAGAACGGCCTTCTCGAGTACCCGCACTATACGCGCCCGCGCGACTGGGAAGGGCGCGCCATTCCCGACGTGCTCACCTCCGGCGATCACGGCCGCATCGCCGCATGGCGCCGCGCGGAAGCTCGGCGGCTGACGCGCGAGCGCCGCCCGGATTTGCTGAAGCCGAAGCGCGGCGAGGAATAATCCGCACAGCTCCGGCGTCTTGCAGCCTTCACAGTCCAAAGGTTCAGGGGCTCGTCTGGGAGGAAAGTATGTTGGCTTTGGGTAAATACGTTCCAGCCGCGATTGCTTCGCTTGCGCTGATCGCGCCGGCCTGCGCGCAGGCGCCGCAAAGCGAGAAGAATGTCTCGATGAAAATGGCGCTGATGATCATAGACGGCGCGCTCGATGAATGCAGCAAGGACGGCTACAAAGTTTCCGTTTCCATTGTCGACAAAGCCGGGAATCTCGCTGCTGCAGTGCGAGGCGATGGCACCAATCCGCACACTTTTGAATTCGCGCGTCTCAAAGCCTACACGGCTCGCACGCGCGGCCAGACCTCGCTCGAAGTGCAGAAGGCGATGGAAAAGCCCGAGAACGCGTGGATGAAGCAGATTCCGAACGTCGTTGGCATCGGCGGCGGCGTGCCGATCAAGGTTGGCAACGAAACGATCGGCGCGGTGTGCGTTTCCGGTGCTCCGGGCGGCGAGAAGGATGAAGTCTGCGCCAAAGCCGGCATCGAGAAGGTCGCCGACAGTCTGAAGTAATCGGCGACTGTGCGGAGACGTGTCATGCCTGTTTCAGCCTTTTTCGCCGCCCTCGCAACGTTCCTGCTCGCGTTGCCCTCGTTCGCGCAGCAGCCGCAACCGGTGCGCATCCGAGGCATGATCGAGGCGGTCGACGGCCCAAGTCTGACGATCAAATCGCGCAACGGCGAGGCCGTAAAAGTCCGGCTCGCCGACAACGCTCGAATATCCGCGCTCGTCAAAGCCAGCGCCGCCGACCTGAAGCCGAACACGTATATCGGCGTGACCAGCGTTCCCGCGTCTGATGGCAGCGAGAAAGCCGTCGCGGTCCATATCTTCCCCGAGGAGCGCCGCGGCACGGCCGAAGGGCGCGTGAACTGGGACTTGCTCCCCGACAGCAAGATGACCAACGGCGCGCTCAATCTGCTGCAGGTTGAAGGCGTGCACGGCGGCACCATGACCGTCAGCTACAAGGGGCAGGAAGCCAAGATCGCGCTCACGCCCGAGACGAAGATCGTCGCGTATACCGGCGGCGACAAAGGCGAGCTGAAGCCTGGCACGCAGATCATCATCTTCGGCGCGACCCGCGGCGACGATGGTGTCCTGCAGGCGACGGCGATCAGCTACGGCCGCGACGGGCTCGTGCCCCCGATGTGAGTCGGCCAGCGCACTGAAATTGCGGCGAAACGACCTCTCCCCGCCCTTTCACGCGCGCCCTTCCGCACCTACATCTGGAACAACGGCTGCCGTGAGGAGCCGAATCCATTTTGACGCGCCGGGCCACCGCTTCGGGGCGGTCCGGCGCTCTAGGAGGTCATCACATGAACCTAGAGAAATATACCGAGCGCGTGCGCGGCTTCATCCAGTCTGCGGAGTCGCTGGCGCGCCGCGAAGGGCACCAGCAGTTCACGCCTGAGCAC
Source organism: Methylobacteriaceae bacterium (assembly GCA_019244955.1). Taxonomy (GTDB): domain Bacteria; phylum Pseudomonadota; class Alphaproteobacteria; order Rhizobiales; family Beijerinckiaceae; genus JAFASC01. The sequence continues at coordinate 15,869 of JAFASC010000135.1, forward strand.
ATTCTCAAAGTGCTGCTCGAGGACGACCAGGGCTTGGCTGCCGGCCTGATCGATCGCGCCGGTGGGCGTTCGCGCGACGCCCTCGTCCAGACCGAGCTGGCGCTCTCGAAGCTGCCGAAAGTCCACGGCCAAGGCGCCGGCCAGCTCTACCTCGCGCCGACCACGGCGCGCGTCTTCGACTCGGCCGAGCGGATCGCCGAGAAGGCGGGGGATTCCTATGTTACCGTCGAGCGGCTCTTGCTGGCGCTCGCCATGGAGAAGAGCGCCGATTCGGCGAAAATCCTTGCCAATGCAGGCGTCACGCCGCAGACGCTGAATGCCGCGATCGAGGAGCTGCGCAAGGGCCGCACCGCCGATTCCGCCTCGGCCGAGAACCAATACGACGCACTGAAGAAATACGCGCGCGACCTCACCGAGGCAGCGCGCACCGGCAAGCTTGATCCGGTCATCGGCCGCGACGAGGAAATCCGCCGCACCGTCCAGGTTCTCTCGCGGCGCACGAAGAACAATCCCGTTCTCATCGGCGAGCCTGGCGTCGGCAAGACCGCGATCGTCGAAGGCCTGGCGCTGCGCATCGTCAACGGCGACGTGCCGGAGAGTCTGAAGGACAAGAAGCTGCTCGCGCTTGACATGGGCTCGCTCATCGCCGGCGCGAAATATCGCGGCGAGTTCGAGGAACGGCTCAAGGCCGTGCTGCAAGAAGTCACCGCGGCCGAAGGCGGCATCATCCTGTTCATCGACGAGATGCACACGCTGGTCGGTGCCGGCAAAGCCGACGGCGCGATGGATGCATCGAACCTGTTGAAGCCGGCGCTGGCGCGTGGCGAGCTGCATTGTATCGGCGCGACCACGCTCGACGAGTATAGAAAGCACGTCGAGAAGGATGCGGCGTTGGCGCGGCGCTTCCAGCCGGTCTTCGTGTCGCAGCCGACGGTCGAGGACACGATCTCGATCCTGCGCGGACTTAAAGAAAAGTACGAGCAGCATCACGGCGTGCGCATCCAGGATTCCGCGCTCGTCGCGGCCGCGACCCTTTCGAACCGCTACATCACCGACCGTTTCCTGCCGGACAAGGCGATCGACCTCGTCGATGAAGCATCGGCGCGTTTGCGCATGCAGGTCGATTCAAAGCCTGAAGAGCTCGACTCGATCGATCGCGAGATCATCCGGCTGAAGATCGAAGCGGAAGCCTTGAAGAAGGAGAACGACGCCGCGTCGAAAGACCGGCTGCAGCGGCTTGAGAAGGAGCTGGCCCAACTCGAAGAGCAGTCGGCGGCGATCACCGCGCGCTGGCAATCGGAGAAGGACAAGCTCGGCAAAGCCGCCGATCTGAAGAAGAAACTAGAAGATGCCCGCAACGGCTTGGCGCAGGCGCAGCGCCGCGGCGATTATGCCGAGGCGGGCCGCCTGACTTACGGCATCATCCCGGAACTGGAGAAACAGCTCGCCGATATCGAGTCGCGCCAAGGCGTCGACATCGTGCAGGAGGCGGTGACACCCGACAATATCGCGCAGGTCGTCTCGCGCTGGACCGGCGTGCCGGTCGACCGCATGCTCGAAGGCGAGCGCGAAAAGCTCCTCAAAATGGAGGACGCATTATCGAAGCGCGTCGTCGGTCAGAAGGAAGCCGTGCAGGCGGTCTCGACCGCGGTGCGGCGCGCGCGCGCCGGCTTGCAGGACCCGAACCGGCCGATCGGCTCGTTCATGTTCCTGGGGCCAACGGGCGTCGGCAAGACCGAGCTGACGAAGGCACTCGCATCCTTCCTGTTCGACGACGAGACCGCGCTCGTGCGCATCGACATGTCGGAATACATGGAGAAGCATTCGGTCGCGCGGCTGATCGGCGCGCCGCCCGGCTATGTCGGCTATGAGGAAGGCGGTGCGCTGACCGAAGCGGTGCGACGCCGCCCCTATCAGGTCGTGTTGTTCGACGAGATCGAGAAGGCGCATCCGGACGTGTTCAACGTCTTGCTGCAAGTACTCGACGACGGCCGCCTGACCGACGGACAGGGGCGCACGGTCGATTTCCGCAACGTGCTCATCATCATGACGTCGAATCTCGGCGCCGAGTTCCTGGTCATGCAGAAAGAGGGCGAGGATTCCTCCGCCGTGCACGACGAGGTGATGGCCATCGTGCGCTCGCACTTCCGACCCGAGTTCTTGAACCGCATCGACGAGATCATCCTGTTCCATCGGCTGCGGCGCGAGGACATGGGCGCGATCGTCGACATCCAGTTCAAGCGCCTGGCGCGTTTGCTCGAGGACCGCAAGATCACGCTCGATCTCGACGCGAAGGGCCGCGCCTGGCTCGCCGACAAGGGTTACGATCCCGCCTATGGCGCGCGGCCGTTGAAGCGCGTCATCCAGAAGGAAGTGCAGGACCCGCTCGCCGAGATGATTTTGGCGGGCGAGATCGCAGACGGTCAGACGGTGACGATCTCGGCCGATCGCTCGGGCATTTTGATCGATGGCCGCGCGGTTGCGCGCGGCGGCGCCACTGAAGACGCCGAGCGCGAGGAGCCCGGAACTGTCGTGCGCTTCCCGAAGGGGGCGTGAGTCGTCCACAAACAAAACAGGCGCCCTGTGGGGCGCCTGTTTCGTCTCGCATCCGAGATTGCTCTTACCAGCGGTCGCGCCGCTCATGGCGCCAGCGCTCGCCTTCCCAGCCGCGGCGGAAGCCCGGGCGAACCACGACGACCTCGCCGGGGCCCCGACGCCAGCCGAACGGGACGCAGCGCCCCCAGGGGTTTGGATGCATACCCGGGCCGCAGCCGCCCGCCACATTCACGATCGGCATGTCGTTCGAGACCGGGGCCGCCGGCATGGCGTTCGCGCCGAGCGCGCTCGCGGCCACGATGGCACCTGCCGCAGCTGCAATCAGAGGAAATTTCTGCATTTTTGTCCTTCCTTTAGGGCTCGCCCGTTCAGCCGGGCGGGACGATAGGCTGGCCCCCGCGCTCTCAACACACCGCAAGCGCGATGGTTCACGGCGCCTTCGAGAGGCTTGCGCCGCCTTCCCACGCCTTCGCTCGGGGCGGAAATTCTCGTGCCGAGGCCAAGACTTTCGTCGTGCTCCGCCCAATATTCGCGGCGTGCGGCTTTCCGGCCGGTCGGCCAAGAAGGAACGTGGGAGTGCGTAATGCGAACAGGATTTCTATCGACGGCTCTGCTTGTTGCTCTCAGCTCGGCAAATGCGGCTTCGGCCGGCCCCGCCGCGATCGATAGCGGCCTTGCCACCGCGGCGCAGGCGCCGATCGAGCAGGTGCAATATTGGGGACCCGGTTATTACGGGCCCGGTCCCTATTACGGCCCCGGCCCTTACTATTACGGCGGCCCCTATTACGGACCCGGCCCGTATTATTACGGTCCGGCGGCAGTCGGCGCCGCGGTCGGCGGTCTTGTCGGCGGCGCGGTCGCGGGAGCGGCGGGCGCGGTCGCCGGAGCGACGGCGGCCCCAGCCGCCGCAGTCGCCGCCCCGGGAGCAGCCGTGGTCGCGGGCCCCGGCGAGCCTGTGGTCGATGAAGCCTATTGCAGGCGCCGCTATCGCTCGTATGACCCGCGCAGCGGCACCTTCATGGGCACCGACGGCGTCCGTCATCCCTGCCCCTGATCTCTAATCCGTTGCGGCGGCCAGTCGCTCGAGAAACGGGCGCTGGCCGTCGAGGATTTTTTCCGCAGCTTCAGCAAGCGTGAACCAGCCGGCGCGGTCGATCTCGGGAAAGCTCTGGCGCCGGCCGCTTTTTGGCGGCCACACCATCTCGAACCTGTTGCTCACGACCTGTTGCGGATCGATCTCGCCTTCGAGCGCAAAGCCAGTGACGATCTTGCCGCCGGCCTGACGCACGTCGCCCAGCGGCTCGAGAGCGCCGTCGGGCGGGGCGAGGCCGGTCTCCTCCTCGAATTCCCGCAGCGCCACCGCGCGTGCATCCTCACCGTCGAGATACTCGCCTTTCGGAATCGACCAGCTGCCGCGATCGCGCTTTGCCCAGAATGGCCCGCCCGGATGCACGAGCAGGACGCGGAGTCCGTCTGCGTCGCGTCTGAATAAAAGCAGGCCGGCACTGCGCTTCGCCATCGTGCGATTTCAAGCGTCGAGTTCGGGATATTTCCGGAAAATGCCGCTTTCGTTGAAGGGAATGCGCCGCGAACTCTCGAGATAGGCTTTGATGCGCGGGCGTTCTGCGACGGCTTTATGCAGCGCAGCAACATTGCGGTGATTGCGCAGTTCGCGCTTCATCAATTTTGGGAATGCGTAAGCCAGTCCGGCGATCACCTGAAACAGCGATAGATCGGCGTAGGTGATGTTGCCGCCGGCGAGATGCGCCGGGCCTGCAGGGTTGCGCGTGAGAATGGTTTCAAACCAGGCGAGATATTTCGGCACGCGGTTGTCGCGAAAATCCTGCGTGCGCCGGGCGGCCTCGTCCTTCTGATCCTCGTAATATAAGCCTGCTGAGATCGGGTGATGCGTGTCGTGCGCTTCCAGCACGAAATCGGCGATGGTCAGCTGGATTTGATGCATCCACATCCGTCCTGCCTCATCGCCGGGAGCAAGACCGTGCTTGCCGCCGAGATAGAAGAGGATCGCAGCCGTCTGACCGATGATGACATCGCCGTCCTTCAGGAAAGGCGGTGCGAAGGGCGGCCGCTCGCTTTTGTCCATGAAGGACTGCATGGCGCGGACGCCTTTCCTGGGCTCGCGTGCCACATCGATATAATCGGCGCCGGCCTCTTCGAGCGCCAGCCGGACGAACTCTCCGCGACCTTGGATCGATGGCCAGTAATAAAGCTCGTACGGCATTGATTGCGCCGCTACACCTTCACCTGCGCGCCCAGCTCGACAACGCGATCCGACGGAATCGAGAAGAAGTCCGTCGCGTTTGCCGCCTGCCGCGACAGCGCGACGAACAATTTATCCTGCCAGCGCGGCATGCCGGACGTGCGGCTGGTTTTCAGAGTTCGCCGGCCGAGGAAGAACGACGTCGTCATGATATCGAACTTGAGGCCGGACTTCCGCATGCTGGCGAGCGCCGTCGGCACGCGCGGGCTTTCCATGTAGCCGTAATTCAAGGTGATGCGGATGAAGCCGTCGGCGATATTGGCGATCTCGAAACGCTGTTTTGAGGGAATGCGCGGGGTCTCGCCGGTTCGCACGCACATGATGATGATACGCTCGTGCAAGACCTTATTATGTTTCAGATTGTGCATGAGCGATGATGGCGCGACGTCCGGGTTGCTGGTGAGAAAAATCGCCGTTCCCGGAACCCGCGTCGGCTTGGATTTCTCCAGCATGCGAATGAGATCGCCGATCGGGATCGAATCTCGGTGGGTCTTGATGGTCAGCAGATGAGAGCCGCGCACCCAGGTCCACATGATGATCATGGAGCAGATGGCGATGAGGAGCGGTACCCAGCCGCCGCCGAAGACCTTGAGAAGATTTGCCGAGAAGAACGAAATGTCGACCAGCAGAAAGGCGCAGGCGAACAATATCGAGGCCCAAAGCGGCCACTGCCAGCGTCGCCAGGCAACGATGAAGAGCAGACACGTGTCGACTACCATCGTCCCCGTGACGGCGATGCCGTAAGCGCCGGCGAGATCGCTGGAGCTTTTGAATGCAATAACCAGCGCTATGACGCCGAAGGCCAGCAGCCGATTGACGCGCGGAATGAAAATCTGACCTTCCTGCATCTCGGACGTATGCACAATCTCGAGGCGGGGCAACAGGCCGAGCTGGATTCCCTGCCTCGCGATCGAGAACGCGCCGGTGATCACGGCCTGACTAGCGATGACGGTCGCGGCTGTCGCGAGGATCACCAGAGGAAGCAGCGCCCAATCGGGTGCAAGCAGGTAAAACGGGATTTCGATCGCAGCTGGATTTTTCAGGATCAGCGCCCCCTGACCCAAATAGTTCAGCAACAGAGCCGGCAACACGAAGCACCCCCAGGCGAAGCGAATGGGCCTGCGTCCGAAATGACCCATATCGGCGTAGAGCGCTTCTGCGCCGGTGACAGCAAGGAAAACCGAGCCGAGAACGGTGAATCCGACGAGGCCATGCGTAAACAAGAATCGCAGTCCGTGGAGGGGATTGAACGCGTATAAAACCTGCGGCGCATCGG
>JAFASC010000261.1 GCA_019244955.1 Methylobacteriaceae bacterium
GGCGGCGCGAGTTCGCTAAGGCGTATCTCGGCCTTATAGCGGCCTTTCACCGGACCGACTCCAACCGTCACGTCGGCGCGGAAATGCCTGTCGGAGACGCGCTCGATCCCATGTGCACCGGGAACAACCTTCTCCAACGTGTTCGCATCGAGCAGCATGTCCCAGACCGCCTGGCGCGGCGCCCGCACCGTCGCGCTCCCTTCCCCGAAGAGCTGGCGCGCACCCGCTTTCTGCGCGGCCTGTGCCGGCGCGTGTTTCGGCGGTGTCTCGGTCCCATGCAGATGCTCGGCAATACGCGAGGGAATCAGCGGCAGTTCAATGTCGGCGACGCCAAGCGCATCGGCGACCGCATTGGCGATGCATACGGGGGTCGACATGCAATTGCCCTCCCCCACGCCCTTTGCGCCGAGTGGCGTGAAGGGCGAGCGTGTCTCGTGATGCAGTATGATCGGCTCCGGCACCTCCATGATTGTTGGCACCAGATAATCGGCGAAACTGCCCGCGAGAAAACTGCCATCCTGGCCGTACCCATATTCTTCGAACAGCGCGGCGCCGAGGGCATGTGCAAATCCGCCGGTCACCTGCCCCGCCATCATCGCTGGGTGAAGGACGCGGCCGCAATCATGCATCGTAACATATCGGTCGAGCCGCACGTTGCCGGTCGTGCGGTCGATCTCAACTCCGCAAAAATCGAAGATGAAGCCGTGGCAGAGCGAGGAATTCACCTCGTCCTCTTCGTTCGGCGCGGTCAACTCTGGCGGAGTCCAGAACACAGTCTCGCGAATCGCCGGATCGACATCGGTCGGTAAGGTGCCCGGCGCCCAATGGCTCGCGGCAGCTGCGCGCGCAAATGCCACCGCGTTTTCGGGATTGCTGGCGGCCTGGATCCTGCCACCCCTGAAGACAACTTCTTCAGCTTTGACGTTTAGCTGCTGCGCGGCGATGCGAGCGAGGCGATCGCGCAATCGGGTAGCCGCGAGATGCGCTGTGCCAGCGACGGCCGGCGCGAAGCGGCTGGCATAGTTGCCGGAGGCGATCGACCAGGCGTCTTTGCTTGTGTCCACATCAGTCACGACACGAATGTCATTCGGCTCCAATCCGAGCACGTCGGCGACGACCTGAGCGAGCACGGTGCGGTGGCCCTGCCCCTGCGGCACAGAGGCGACATGCAGGCTGACCGAGCCGACCGGATCGATGCCGATTGTCGCCGTTGCGTGGGCGCCATTCTTTGGCCCGGCTTTCTTGCGCTCCGCCGGCTGCAGCACGGCAGTGATGTAGCCCATGTTCGAGACGCTTGGCTCGACGACGGCGGTGTAGCCGATGCCGTACAGCCGGCCTGCCGCGCGCGCGGCATCCCGGCGCGCAATCAGCTCAGCGTGCCCGCCCTGCTCGAGCGCCTTATCGAGCATGATGCGATATTCGCCGGAATCAAGGATCGCGCCGGTGGCAGTCTTGTACGGGAACGCTTCGGCCGGGACGAGATTGGCACGAACGACCTCAAGCGGATCGAGCTTTAGTTCGACGCCGATGCGCTGCACCAACCGCTCGAGGGGATAATAAACCTGCGGCCCACCAAACCCGCGGTTCAAGCCGGTCGGCGTCTTGTTCGTGAGCACGACACGATTGCGGATCGCGACATTGCGGATAGCATAGGCGCCGGTCATGTTGCCGTGCATGCGATAAAGCGTGGCAGGCTCCGGGGCGCGCAGGTTGGCACCGCAATCCTCCATCTGATCCCAATCAAGCGCGGTAATGCGCCCGTCGGCTTCAACCGCTGCGGACAGCCGCGTCACGCGATTTGTCGCCGAAACCGCGCCGGCGAGATTCTCCAGGCGGTCTTCAATCCATTTTACGGGGGCGCCGGCGACACGTGACGCCGCCGCAACCAGGACAATGTAAGGAAAAATACCCTGCTTGACCCCAAAGCTGCCGCCGGAATCTGGCGCCGTGCGCAGACGCAGCCGATTACCCGGAACTCTAAGTGCGCGCGAGATCACCGCGTGGATGCTGAATGGGCCCTGGAAATTAGCCAGCACATCGTAAGCATCACTGCCTGGATCGTATTCCGCGATAACGCCGTACGTCTCGATCGGCGTACAGCTGTTGCGAGGATAGCGCACCTTAATTGTGATACGATGCGGCGCCTCGGCAAAAGCGCGCTCGGGATCGCCATACCGGAAGCTACGCTCACTCGCGACATTGCTGCGAAGCGAGGGATGAAGGACCGACGCATCGTGCAAGACGGAGAGGGTCGGGTCAACAATCGCCGGCAGCGGCTTGTATTCGACCTCGATCAAGTCGAGCGCGTCTTCCGCGAGGTAGCGGTCGCGCGCGACCACAATTGCCACGGGTTCGCCGACGTAACGCACTCGGTCCGTGGCAATCGGCCAACATTCGAGCGGCGCTTTCACGCCAACCACCATGCTCGAGGTCAGCCGTTTGATATCGGCGCCGGTGAGCACTGCGGCGACGCTGGACGCGTCAAGCGCCTCCGCGACATCGATGCTGACGATGTCGGCATGCGCATGCGGCGAGCGCAAAATCGCCGCATGCAACGTGCCGGGTCGAACCCCAAGATCGTCGATATAACGGCCGCGGCCGGTCAACAGCGCCGCGTCTTCCACGCGCGGCAGCGAGCGGCCAACCCAGCTCTCCGTCTGCCTTTCCACCGGCTCGATGATCCTCCCGAAGGCGCTCTTTTGGCGAGTCGTACTTACTTTCGCGCAATCAGGATCGCTTTGCGATATCGTGCGATCTCACGGCTTACCAAACCGTCTCAAAATTCCAGCCGTCAGTGACAGCCCTGCCCGAATGTGGCAGGGTGGCCCAAAGCAACGCTGCGGAATTCGCTCGGGCACGAGCCGGCGTGATCGCGGAAAAATCGGGTGAAATGGGCGGGCGCGCTGAAGCCAAGACGCTCGCTGATGGCGGCGAAGCATTCCTTCCCTTCCACCACGGCCGCCACTGCGGCTTCCATCCGCAGCATGTTCAGGAACACGCGCGGCGGCACCCGGATCGAACTTTCGAACCGGCGGAAGAATTGCGCTCGCGACAGGCCGGATTCGCGGGCCAGAGCATCCATGTCCCGGATTTCTCCCGGCGCTCTGCGCATCAGCTCGATCGAGCGGCGGACGCGGGGATCCACAATGCTGTGTTGCCCAAACGTGCGCAACGATGCGGAGATCGTTCGCCAGGGCGTGAAGCGCTCGATCACGGCGATCATCAGATTCGCGAGCAAAGCCTCGCATTCCCTCACAGCTTCCGGCGCGTTGATCATCGCCGCTGCCAAATCGTCACGAAGCTTACAAATTGCGGGCGACAATTCTCCCGTCGCGCGATCGAAAAAACCCGGCGCGCCGCTAGCCGCCCAGTTCGGCCGGAAGGTCTTAAGCCAGCTCGGCTCAATGTAAAGCGCGAGGATGACCGTGCGTTCCCGGAGCGGATCGTGCGCATAAGCGTGCGGCTCCCACGCATTGATGAGGACCGTATTTCCGTCGGTGAGCGGCGCAATCGCGTCGCGGACGGCGAATTGTGTGTCGGCACCTTCGACCTTGAGCAGGACATGACAGTGCGGGTGGGCGTGACGCACCAGCTGCCGGTCCATATCGAGCAGGGCGACGCGGCCGAAGACGCCGTGGGCGACGCGAAGAGCATTGGACATCGAAACTCGCCAGAAACTGCCGTTGGAGAGGACTAGCCGAGTCAGGGGGAGACGCAAGGTGGGCCGGCTCAGCCCTTCGTCCCAGAAACCGGCCCGGGCAGACCCGCCGGCGCCCTCTCGTTTGGTGAGCAGGATCGTTCCATTCAGGGAACGAGCTGGCCTCCAACAATGCGCTTCCTGCTTAGCGGCGCCATTGCTAGCGAGTGTATGAGGAGCTCCGGCCCGCGAGCGCATAAACAAAGGAACCCGATGCCGGCAGACGAACCGAGCAGCGCACGCGACGCCGTGCTGCAGCGTATGATGCATCCGAAATCCGTCGCGATCATCGGCATGTCGGCCAAGCCGAACACGGCGGGTCACGCGGTCCTTCGCAACTGGCTCTTGAACGGGTTCAAGGGCGACATTCATCTCATCGGCCGCAGCGGCGGCCAGATCGAAGGCCTGCCGATCAAGGCTGAGATTGGCCAATTACCCGAGACAATCGACCTTGCCGTCCTCACGCTGCCTGCGGCGGGCGTCGGCAATGCGCTGGCCGGCTGCGCCGCGCGCAAAGTCGGGGCAGCCGTCGTATTTGCGTCGGGCTTCGCGGAGGTCGGGGAGCAGGAACGCGCCGAACAGGAGCGGATCGCCCGCTTGGTGCGCGAGAGCGGCCTTTCGGTCGTCGGGCCGAACTGTATCGGCTACACCAATTTCATCGACGGCTTCACCGTGGCCTTTGCCAGCGTCAACAAGGTGCCGCGCGTCGCGCCGGAGACGTCCGACGGGATCGCCATCGTGGCGCAGAGCGGCGGCCTCGGAAACCATCTGCGCCTCGGTCTCGACTCGCGTGGGCTCGCAGTCACCTACACGATCTCGACCGGCAATGAGATGGACCTCGGCCTTGGCCATTTCGTCGAGTATCTTCTTGCCGACAATAGCACTCGTGTCATCATGATCTATGCCGAACACATCCGGCAGCCCGCCGCTTTTCTGGCCGCAGCCCAGCAAGCGCTGGTCGCCGGCAAAGCGGTTGTTCTGCTTCATCCCGGTCGCAGCGCCCGGGCGAAAGAGGCCGCGAAATCCCATACCGGCGCGCTCGCCGGCGATCACGCGGTGATGCGTTCGAAGCTGGAGCGCGTCGGAGTCGTTATCGTGAACACGCTCGACGAGTTGCTTGATGTGAGCGAGCTTCTCGCACGTTATCCGCGGCCGAAGCCGGGCGGGCTCGGAATCGTTACCTTTTCAGGTGCATTCTGCGGCATCGCTCACGATCTGTGCGAGGACCTCGGAGTACCAGTGCCGCCATTGTCGCCGCAGATCGAGGCCGATCTGAAGCCGCAGGTGCCATCCTTCATTCCACCGAAAAATCCACTGGACCTCGGCACCCAGCCACTATGGCAGCCGGAAATAGTCGAGATCGGCGTCGCCGCGCTGCTCAAAGACCCGGGCATCGGGGGCGTTGCGATTTCCATCCCCGCCGGTGCACCGGCCAACGCGAACGGCTATCTCAAGCACATCCTCGCGGCGAAGCAGATGACCGAGAAGCCGCTCGCACTCGCTATGCTGGGCGATTCCTCGCCGCTGCCGCCGGAATTCATCCAAACGGCACGGGATAACAAGCTCGTCCTGTCGCGCTCCTCGGATCGAACGTTGCGTGCGATGGCGCACATGATCGCACGCGGCAATTACAAGCCCTCGCCACAAGAAGCTGCGCCTCAACCTTTCGCATCCGTGCCGAAAATGGCCTCGGGTCTGCAGCCGGAATGGAGGAGCAAGCAGGTGCTTGCTGCTGCGGGGATCGCGATCCCACGCGGAGGACTCGCTCAGACACTCGATCACGCCGTAGAGATTGCTGAACGGGTCGGGTTTCCGGTCGTCATGAAAGCGCAAGCCGCTGCGCTTGCACATAAGACGGAAGCGGGCGGCGTCCTGCTCAATATTCGGGACGCGGATAGTGTGGGCAGAGCCTGGCAAACCCTCTCGGACAACGTCCGACGTGCGCAACCGGAATTGCATCTCGACGGCGTCCTGGTCGAGAGCATGGCGCCACCAGGATTGGAGCTGGTCATCGGCGCGCGCCGCGACCCGCATTGGGGCCCCATCGTTCTCGTCGGTCTCGGCGGCATTCTTGTCGAGGCGCTGCAGGACGTGCGGCTGATTGCGCCGGAAGCATCCGAAGAAGACATCGTTGGGGAGTTGGACAAGCTTAAAACATCGAAGTTGCTGCATGGTTTCCGCAACTTCCCGCCCGCTGACGTGCGCGCCGCCGCGCGAGCGGCGCAAGCAATCGGCCGCCTCATGCTGACGCAACCCGAAATCGACGAGATCGAGGTCAACCCGCTGATGGTTCATCCGCGTGGCGAAGGTGCGACCGCGCTCGACGCCCTGATCGTGACACACTGATTTAGAGGCTGAAAATAATGTGCGAAGACATGATTACCTACGAGATCGAGGGTGATATCGCGATCATCGGCTTGAACCGGCCCGATAAACGCAATGCGATGAACGACACGGTGATCGGCTTGCTTCGGGACGCGGTCGTGCGAGCCGGCGAAGAGGCCGATTGCGGCGTTATTTTCGGCCATGGGCCGAATTTTTCGGCCGGCCTTGATCTCGGCGAACTCGCATCTCGGCTCGCGCCGGACGCAAAGCGTCCGCGCAAACGCAAGCCGCACACGTGGCACACCTGCTTCGATGCGATTGCGCGCGGCACGATCCCCTTTGTTGCGGCACTGCATGGCGCCACCATTGGCGGCGGGCTCGAACTCGCAGCGGCAGCTCACATCCGCGTTGCGGACGAGACGACGTTTTTCGGTCTGCCGGAAGGTCAGCGCGGTATCTTCGTCGGCGGCGGCGGCACAGTGCGTGTGCAACGCATCGTCGGCTATGCGACGATGGCCGACATGATGCTGACCGGACGTCTGCTGAATGTGGAAGAAGGCCGGCAAGTGAGGCTTGCACAATACGTGGTCAAGCAGGGCGGGGCTCTGGCCAAAGCGAAAGAGCTCGCGCATCAGATCGCGCAAAATACCCCGAATACCAATTGGATGATCACCAATGTGTTGCCGCGCGTAAACGATCTTTCGCACGATGATGGGTTGTTCATGGAGTATCTTAATACGTCCATGGCGCGGCCGCCGGAGACGATCGAGCGCTTGAAAGCGTTTTTGGAGAAACGAGCGAAACCGCTGACGCGACCCGAAAGGGAAGGTCCAGTGAGCGAGGAAACCCGGAGGAACGGATGAAAGGTGTGGATCGACGGCAGGTTCTGGGGCCCGGGCTCGCGGCGGGGGCCGTTGCGCTGATCCCCGTGGGCAATCTTAAGGCGCAAGGCACTCCGACGGCACGAGGGGCGTTCCTCACGCCGGGTTTCACGGTGCTGGTCGTCCAGTACATCGCGGCGAAGAAGCTCATCGAGAAAAACGGCGCGCCACTCGCGCCGCCGACCGAATATTCCGCTGTCTCGACCTATTACAACGATTTCGTCGCCGGCAATGTCGATATCTGTATCGGCAGCTGGGACGTCTTCGCGGCGCGTTATCAGGCCGGCGTTCCGATCCAGCTCCTCTGCACGATTACGACCGCCGACATGATCTTCATCCTGACCGGCGACAAGAACATCACCAAGATCGAGGACTTGCGCGGCAAGACAGTTGCCGCGGCACAGTCGACCGGCACGTTCCGGATGATCTCAGCTCTTATCAAGGAGCATTACGGGATCGAGCTCGGCAAGGACGTCGCTATTCAAGGAGTCGACAACCCCGCTGCCGCGGTGACGCTCGTTATGGCAAACAGGGTCGAGGGCGGTCTGTCCTGGGAGCCGAATATCAGCGCCGCTCTAAAACGGCAGCCGAGTTTGCGCACCATCTTTAATGCCGGAGAATCTTATCGCGAACGCACAAAACTCGACCTGCCCTATTTCGGTGTCGCGGTCCGTTCCGAATGGGTGAAGCGAAATCCGGATGCGACGCGCCGTATCCGGCAAACGTTTGCGGACTGCATTTCCGGCATCAACACGGATCCCGACGATGCGGTGCAGGTCGCCGGCAACGGCTCGGGCTTCCCGCCGGACGTGGTCGCCGGCCTGAATACAACAAACGTTCGCGCCTGTTGCGCCGCCGGGCACGGTCACGTCGGTCTGCGCGATTACCGCAGGCGTTTGCGCCATCAGAGCCGCCGCAAACACTCCTAAGGGCAAGAGCTGCCTGCATTTCATGATCATCCCCCCGGTCTTTGGCCAGCCTGTAGGGCGCGATTATCGAATGGTCTTCATTACGCGCGGAAGGCATTGCTCCTGCACCATGTTCAGCAA
>JAFASC010000262.1 GCA_019244955.1 Methylobacteriaceae bacterium
ATCTTCGCCGTGACGTTCACCTTGCGCCGCTTGAAATCGACGATGCGATAGGTCTGCTTGTGGCCGCCGCCGCGGAAGCGCACCGTCACACGGCCATTATTGTTGCGGCCGCCTGACGACGACTTGCCTTCGGTCAAGGTCTTGACCGGCTTGCCCTTATAGAGGTCGCTCCGGTCGACGATGATGAGCTGGCGAAGGCTCGGCGTGACGGGCTTGAAGGTCTTGAGTGCCATTGTCTGTTCCTACCCGCTCACAGACCCGTCGTGACGTCGATGCGGCTGCCCTCGGCGAGGGTCACCATTGCCTTCTTGAAGTCCGACTGTTGCCCACGCCGGCCGCGAAACGTCTTGCGCTTGCCTTTGCGCAGAAGCGTATTCACCGCCTCGACCTTGACGTCGAACAGGCCCTCGACCGCCGCCTTGATCTCTGGCTTCGTCGCATCCTTGCGGACTTTGAATATCACCTTGTTTTCTTCCGACGCGTTCGTCGCCTTCTCGGTGATTACCGGGGAGACGATCACGTCGTAATGACGGACATCCTTGCTCATTTGAAGCGCGCCTCCAGCGCATCGACGGCGGCGCGCGTCAGCACAAGTTTATCGCGGCGCAGAATGTCGTAGACGTTGATGCCTTCGACCGACAGCACGTCGACATCGGGAATGTTGTGCGCCGCGCGCGTGAAATTTTCCTGCGGTGCGGCACCATCGACGATGAGCGCGCTGGTGAGACCGATCTTGGCGAACGAGGCTTTGAGCGCCTTCGTCTTGGCTTCATTAAGATCAGCCTTGTCCCAGATGATGATCCCGCCGTCCTTGGCTTTGGCCGAGAGCGCGTGCTTCAGCGCCAGCGCTCGCACCTTTTTCGGCAGATCGTGCGCATGATCGCGCACAACCGGACCGAAGGCGCGGCCGCCGCCGCGGAATTGCGGCACGCGAGCCGAGCCGTGACGAGCGCCACCGGTGCCCTTCTGCTTGTACATTTTCTTGCCGGTGCGCCAGATTTCGGCGCGGTTCTTGACCTTGTGAGTTCCAGCGCGGCGCTTGGCGAGCTGATAGCGCACCATGCGATGGATCAGATCCATGCGCGGCTCGAGGCCGAAAATCTCGTCGTTGAGGTCGATGTCGCCGGCTGATTTGCCGTCAAGCGACGTGATGTCGATCTTCACGGGATCAGCCCTCCTGCTTTTCTTCTTGCGCCGGCGCTTCGGCAGGCGCTTGGGATTGCGCCCCGCCGCTAACGCCGCCGCGCACGCGGAATTTGCCCGGCTGCGGGGCATCCTTAGGCAATGCGCGCTTCACCGCATCGCGCACATAAATCCAGCCGCCGCGATGGCCGGGGACCGCGCCTTCGACGAGTATCAGCCCGCGCGAGACATCGGTCTGCACGACGCGCAGATTCTGCGTCGTCACGCGCTCGACACCCATATGTCCCGCCATTTTCTTGTTCTTGAACGTCTTGCCCGGGTCCTGCCGGCCACCGGTCGAACCGTGCGAGCGGTGCGAAATCGACACGCCGTGCGAGGCACGCAGGCCGCCGAAGTTCCAGCGCTTCATCGGGCCGGCAAAGCCCTTGCCGATCGTCGTGCCGGTGACATCGACGAATTGGCCGGGGATGAAGTGATCGGCGGTGATCTCGGCGCCGACGGGGATCAACCCGTCCGCATCGACCCGGAATTCCGCGAGCTTCAGCGTCGGCTCGACTTTCGCCACGGCAAATCGGCCGCGCTCGGCCTTCGAGACGTTCTTCACTTTGGCGCGCCCGATGCCGAGCTGCACGGCGATGTAGCCGTTCTTCTCCTGCGTGCGATGCGCGACGACCTGACAGCCGTCGAGCTTCAGCACGGTGACGGGCACATGTTCGCCGGCGTCCGTAAAGACGCGGGTCATGCCGACTTTCTGTGCGATGACACCTGATCGCATAACGTAAATTCCTTCCGCCCTTTAGGCGAATGTCTCCCGCTTAGAGCTTGATCTCGACGTCGACACCGGCGGCAAGATCGAGCTTCATCAGAGCATCGACCGTCTGCGGCGTCGGATCGACAATGTCGAG
>JAFASC010000073.1 GCA_019244955.1 Methylobacteriaceae bacterium
AAACTCATTGCCGGGCGAACGCGGCGAGGCCGAGTCCGTGTTCGGCGACGATCAATGCAAGCAAGAGAAAGAGATACAAGATCGAGAATGCGAAGAGCTGTTTCGCTGCTTTCTCAGCTGGATCGCCGTTGCGTCGGCGATAGACGCGGACCGCAAGCGCGATAAAGAGCGCGCCCAAGACGGCCGATAGCATGCCGTAAAGAAGCGACGCGAATCCGAGCGCGAAGGGCAAAAGCCCGAGCGGCGCCAAAAGAACCGAGTAGATGAGGATTTCGAGGCGGGTGTGATCGGCGCCTCTGACGTTCGGCATCATCGGAATGCCCGCGCGTGCATAGTCACCCGATTTGATCAGCGCCAACGCCCAGAAATGCGGCGGCGTCCATATGAAGATGATGGCGAAGAGAACAACGCTGGACATGCCGACCGAGCCCGTCGCCGCCGCATAGGCGACGATCGGCGGCAGCGCGCCGGCGGCGCCGCCGATGACGATGTTCTGCGGCGTCGCGCGTTTCAGCCACATCGAATAGATGACGATGTAGAAGAAGATGGTGAAGGCAAGCAGCGCGGCGGCGAGCCAATTGGCGACGAGGCCGAGCGTCAGGACGGAGAACGCCGCCAGAGTCAGCCCGAAACCGAGCGCGAGATCGCGGTCAATGCGCCCCGACGGAATCGGCCGGCCGCGGGTGCGGATCATGATCGCGTCTATATCGGCATCATACCACATATTGAGGGCGCCGGCCGCGCCGGCGCCGACCGCGATGGCCAGTAGCGATGCAAAGCCGATGACCGGATGCACATGGCCCGGCGCAAGCAGCATGCCGGCGAGCGCGGAGAGCACGACGAGCGACATCACGCGCGGCTTTAAGAGCTGCACGAAATCGGCAGGCGCCGCATTGCAGACGCCTGCAACCGGCGCGCCGTCGAGACGGTAGGAAAGATCGCTCACTTAGTCCGTCACTTTGGTTTTCGGCACACCCTCTAGTGATCCGAGCCGACGATGCGCGGCAGCGTCTCGTACTGGTGGAAGGGCGGTGGCGAGGGCAGCGTCCATTCCAGCGTCGTCGCGCCGACGCCCCAGGGATTGTCGCCGGCGACGCGCTTCTTCGCGAAGGCTTCGTAGACGATGAAGAGGAAAAGCAGCACGCCGATCCCCGAGAGATACGAGCCGTAGGACGAAACCTTGTTCCACAGGTGGTAAACGTCGGGATAGTCGATGTAGCGCCGCGGCATGCCCGCAAGGCCGAGGAAATGCTGGGGGAAGAAGGTGATGTTCACGCCGGCGAACATGATCCAGAACTGCGCCTTGGCGAGCGTCTCATTGTACATGTAGCCGCTCATCTTGGGGAACCAGTAGAAGAACGCCGCGAAGATCGCGAACACGGCGCCGAGCGACAGCACGTAATGGAAGTGCGCGACGACGTAGTAGGTTTCGTGCAATGCGCGGTCGATGCCGGCATTGGCGAGCACGACACCGGTGACGCCGCCGACCGTGAACAGGAAGATGAAGCCGATCGCCCAAAGCATCGGCACGCGGAACGACATCGAGCCGCCCCACATCGTCGCGATCCAGGAGAAGATCTTGATGCCGGTCGGCACCGCGATGACCATCGTCGCAAAGACGAAATAGCGCTGGGTATTGAGCGACAGGCCCACGGTGAACATGTGGTGCGCCCACACGACGAAGCCGATGAAGCCGATCGCCACCATCGCATAGGCCATGCCGAGATAGCCGAAGACCGGCTTTCTCGAAAAGGTCGACACGATGTGGCTGATGATGCCGAAGCCTGGCAGGATCAGGATGTAGACTTCGGGATGGCCGAAGAACCAGAACAGATGCTGGAACAGGATCGGGTCGCCGCCGCCGGCCGGATCGAAGAAGGTGGTGCCGAAATTACGGTCGGTGAGCAGCATGGTGATCGCGCCGGCGAGCACCGGCAAGGACAGAAGCAGCAGGAAGGCCGTGATCAGCACGGCCCAGGCGAATAGCGGCATCTTGTGCAGCGTCATGCCCGGCGCGCGCATGTTGAAGATCGTCGTGATGAAGTTGATCGCGCCGAGGATCGAGGACGCACCGGCAAGATGCACGGCGAGAATAACGAAATCCATCGCCGGCCCGGGATGGCCCGTGTTCGCCGAGAGCGGCGGATACATGACCCAGCCGCCGCCGAAGCCGTCCATGCCCGGCGCGCCTTCGACGAACATCGAGGTCAACAGCAGCGTGAAGGACGCCGGCAACAGCCAGAACGATATGTTGTTCATGCGCGGGAAGGCCATGTCCGGCGCGCCGATCATCAGGGGCACGAACCAATTGCCGAAGCCGCCGATCAGCGCCGGCATGACCATGAAGAAGATCATGATCAGCCCGTGCGCGGTGATGAACACGTTGTAGAGGTTTTTGGCGGCGTCGATCGCCTGCGAGGGGTCGGCGTGATTGAGGATGCGCGCCAGCGTCGGGAACACTTCGATGCCGGGATCGGCGAGTTCGGCGCGCATCGCGATCGACAACGCACCGCCGATCAGGCCGGCGATGACCGCGAACACCAGATAGATCGTGCCGATATCTTTGTGGTTCGTCGAAAACATATAACGGCGCCAACCGGTCGGGTGGGCGTGCTCTTCGTGGTGGCCTTCGACGATGGTTGCCATCTTGTCTTCCTTACGAAGTCCCGAATTCTAAACCTAGTGCGCGCCGTCCGCCGCGGCGACCGCGACAGGGCTGTTGTCGGTCGAGGCGAATTTCTTTTTCGCGTCAGCGAGCCAGGCGGCGTATTCCTGCTCGCTCACGACGCGGAAGGCGATCGGCATGAACGCGTGATCCTTGCCGCAGAGCTTAGAGCACTGGCCGTAATAGACACCTTCCTTCTCCGGCTTGAACCAGGTCTCGTTGAGGCGGCCCGGCACGGCGTCTATGCGGGAACCGAAGGACTGCACGACGAAGGAATGAATGACGTCGGCGGCGGTGACCTGGACGCGAATCGTCTTGCCGACAGGCACGACCGCTTCGTTGTCGACGGCGAGCAGCCTTATGTCGCCCGGCTTCAGATCCGCATCAGGCTTCAGCAGCGAATCGAAGCTGAAGCCGCCGCCTTGGTCCTGCGGATATTCATAGGTCCAGTACCATTGCTTGCCGGTGACCTTCATCGTGATGTCGGCGTCAGGCAGAACCAATTGCCGGGTCAGCAGCCGGAACGAGGGAATCGCGATCACCACCAGAATGAGCACCGGGACAATCGTCCAGGCAACTTCAAGCAAACTGTTGTGTGTCGTGCGGGAGGGAACTGGATGCGCCTTTTCATTGTATTTCAGTGCGACCCAGACGAGGAGCGCGAGAACGAAAAGGCAGACGACGGTGATGATCGGCAACAACAGCTGATCGTGAAACCAGTGCATCTCGTGAGCGATCGGGGTGGTGCCGCGCTGCAGGCCCATCTGGCCGGGCACCGCATGACCCTCGCCGGCGCCTTCCGCGAGCGCCGCGGCGCCGGAGATGAACAGCCCCGCGGCGATGGCCGCCAACCGGACAACCACATTGTCCCGCGTCGACTTAAGCTTGCGCAAGATCATGGAATTACCGCCGCTCCCGACCGACGCGAGCGCCGCTGGCAGGCGACTCGCTGTGGATGAGGTCAATCCGTTTCTGTTCTCGTTCCAAACTACAAACGGGGTTTCGACGCAACAAGTCATTCGGCGCATCCCGTTGCGGCATACCGGCGCGGGTTTGGCCCGGCTGAGCCGCGCTTGAATGAAGCCAGACGCTTTGCTACGCAGCCGTGAGCCGTCGGCAACCGCCGATGCCGCGCCGCGATTCGGCCCGACTCCGCCGCTATTGGCCTCGCCGTCATGTTCAAACTTCAGATACATCGCGTGACGCGAAAGGGAATGGGCCGGCTCTGCCGCCACGGCCTCTCCGCGTGCATGATGGCCGCTGCGGCATCGTTGAGCTTGCTGTTCATGGGCCCGGCGGCGCAGGCGCAGGGCGTGGTCAAATCGAAGCACGGGGATTGGGAGCTTCGCTGCGAGACGCCGCCGGGCGCGAGCCGCGAGCAATGCGCCCTCTTGCAAAGCGTCGCGGCCGAGGACAAGCCCAACGTCAACCTCGTCGTCATCGTGCTGAAGACGGCGGACGGCAAAAGCCGGCTCCTGCGCGTCATCGCACCGCTCGGCGTGCTCTTGCCGAACGGGCTCGGCCTTAAGATCGATCAAACCGACGTCGGCCGGGCCGGCTTCGTGCGCTGTCTGCCGACCGGCTGCGTCGCCGAGGTCATCATGGAAGACAAGCTGATCGACCAGATGAAGACCGGGCAGACCGCTACCTTCATCATCTATCAGACGCCGGAAGAAGGCATCGGCATTCCGCTGAACCTTGCCGGATTCAAAGACGGCTACGAAAAACTGCCCTGAAGAGAAACTGCCCTGAAGATCATGGGTGCAAGATAGTGACCCGGTTCCCGCGTTCAGGATTTCTGGCCTTCCTCGCCGTTGCGAGTCTTGCCGCGCCATGTGCGGCGCAAAGCAGCTCCGACGAAAGCTTCTTCAGCCGCTTCAACCCGTTCAGCGGCAAGAGCCAGTCCGGCGCGCCAGCATCTCTCGATCCCAAGGAGCCGCGGGTGGTCGACTGCCCGGAAATCCGCGTCCCCTCCGGTGAAGCGGCGCTGCGCGTCGGCGGCGACGGCTCGGCAAGCGTCCGGCATCAGTTTTCCGTCGGTCAGGTCGCGCGCGAATGCGGCGTCGCCGGGAAGGAGCTGACGATCAAGGTTGGGGTCAGGGGCCGGGTCGTGCTCGGTCCGGCCGGTTCGCCGGGCAGCTATTCCGCCCCGCTCAGCATCTCGGTGCGCCAGCAGCAGGGCGAGAAAATCCTGACGAGCAAGACGTTCGCCGTCGGCGCGACGATCGCGCCCGGCACGTCAGGGGCGGACTTCACCGTGGTGACCGAGCCTTTCGCCGTGCCGTTCACGACCGAACATGCCGCCGACGACTACGAAGTCGTGGTCGGCTTCGGCAAGGGCGCGAAAGCGACTCCTGTGGAGAAGCGCAAGCGGCGGCAGAGCAAGGCAAGCGGCGTCGGCGCGCAGGATTGACTCGCTTCGGCGCGCTTGTCAGGCTCGGCCCGTCAGATCAAGACCCCTAGCGGAAGAGACCGGCGACATGCCGGCGCCGAAGGCGCAACCGCCCCGGAAACGCTCAGGCACCAGGACCGCGTGGGGATGACACTCTGGAAAGCGGCGTCGCGCGCGAGGCGAGGCGCCCACCGACGGGGGTAACTCGCGTAAGCCGCGGGGAAATCTCTCAGGTCCCGGGACAGAGGGGGCGCATGCTCGCACGGCAAAGCCCGTGCGGTCGTGTCGCGCCACGCCCGGAGTGTCGATTGTCAGATCTCGCCGTCGCCGCGAAAGACACGCTCGCCCGAACGCCGCTCTATGAGCTGCATGTGGAGCGCGGCGCACGCATGGTGCCGTTCGCCGGCTATTCCATGCCGGTGCAGTACAAAGCCGGCATCATCGCCGAGCATCTGCAGACGCGCGAGAAGGCGGGCCTCTTCGACGTCTCGCATATGGGCCAAGCGGTGCTAGCCGGCCCGGGCGCCGCGCGTCGGCTGGAAACGCTGGTGCCGGCGGATATTCTCGCGCTCGCAGCCGGGCGGCAGCGCTACACGCAGTTTCTCGACGACAATGGCGGCATTCTCGACGACCTGATGGTCACCCGGCTCCCGGGGGCGGAGGAGCGGCTTGGACTTGTCGTCAACGCCTCGAACAAGGAAGCGGATTTCGCCCATCTGCGGAACAAGTTGCCGGAGCTGCAGCTGGAGGTGCTCGCCGACCGTGCGCTGCTGGCGGTGCAGGGACCGAACGCGGCCGAGATGCTCGCGCAGCTCCTGCCCGGCGTCGAGACGATGGCGTTCATGTCGTGGCGCAAGGCCGATTGGCACGGCTCGCGCCTCTTTGTCTCGCGCTCCGGCTATACCGGCGAGGACGGGTTTGAGGTCTCCGTGCCGGCGGCGCAGGCGCGCGCTTTCGCCGAGCGGCTTCTGTCCGATGCCAGGGCCGCCCTCGTCGGTCTCGGCGCGCGCGACTCGCTGCGGCTCGAAGCCGGACTTTGCCTGCACGGCCACGACATCGACACGAGCACCACGCCGATCGAAGCCGGCCTTGCCTGGTCGATCCAGAAGCGCCGGCGGCAAGAGGGCGGCTTTCCCGGCGCCGAGCGCATCGAGCGCGAACTGAGGGCCGGCCCCACGCGCCGGCGCGTCGGGCTCGAACTTGCCGGCAAGGCCCCGGCGCGCGAAAGCGCCGACGTGAGCGCACAGGACGGCCGCAAGATCGGCCGGGTCACGTCAGGCGGTTTCGCGCCGAGCCTCGGACGGCCAATCGCCATGGGTTATGTCGAAAGCGATTTCGCCGCGCCCGGCACCGAGCTCAACATCCTCGTGCGCGGCGCCCCGCTCTTGGCGCGCGTCACGCGAATGCCCTTCGTTCCGCACCGCTATTTCAGAGGCTGATATCCATGTCCGCTATCCGCTACACCAAGGACCACGAATATGTGCGCCTCGACGGCGATGTCGCCACGATCGGCATCACCGACCACGCCCAGGAGCAGCTCGGCGACATCGTGTTTGTCGAATTGCCGCAGGTCGGCAAAAGCGTCGAGCAGGGCGGCGAGGCGGCCGTCGTCGAAAGCGTCAAAGCTGCGAGCGAAGTATATGCGCCGGTCTCGGGCGAGGTGATCGAGGTGAACGCCGCGCTCGAAGGCGAGCCGGCGAAAGTCAACGCCGATCCGCTCGGCGACGGCTGGTTCATGAAACTCAAGGTCAGAGACAAGAGCCAATTCGACGCGCTCATGGACGAGGCCGCCTACAACGAATTTGTCGCGACGCTGAGCTGAGGACGAAGGCGATGCGCTACCACCCGCTGACGCCAGAAGATCGCGCCGACATGCTGGCGCGGATCGGCGTTCAAAATATCGACGATCTGTTCGCCGTTGTGCCCGCGGACAAGCTGCTGCGCGAACCCCTGCCGTTTGCGCCGCATAAATCCGAGCTTGAAGTCGAACGCATCCTGTCGCAGATGGGCGCGCGCAATGTCGCGGCGTCGCAGGTGCCGTTCTTCGTCGGCTGTGGCGCCTACAAGCACCATGTTCCCTCCGCCGTCGATCATCTGATCCAGCGCTCGGAATTGCTGACGAGCTACACGCCCTATCAGCCGGAAATCGCGCAAGGCACGCTGCAATATCTCTTCGAGTTCCAGACGCAGGTCGCGGCATTGACAGGCATGGATGTCGCCAACGCCTCGATGTATGACGGCTCGACCGCGACCGCCGAAGCGGTGCTCATGGCGCATCGCATCACCAAGCGGCGCAAGGCGGTGCTGTCGGGCGGATTGCATCCGCAATATGCCGAGGTGGTGCGGACGCTATCGCAAATGGCGAACGACAGTGTCGCGACCCTGCCGCCGGACGTGCAGGCGCGCGAAGACGTGGTTGCCGCGCTCGACGCGGATACTTCTTGCGTGGTCGTGCAGACGCCGGACGTGTTCGGCAATCTGCGCGATCTCTCGCAGATCGCTGACGCTTGTCATGCCAAGGGCGCGCTGCTCATCGCCGTCTTCACGGAGGCGATCTCGCTCGGGCTCCTGAAATCACCGGGCGCGATGGGCGCCGACATCGTCGTCGGCGAGGGCCAGTCGATCGGCAATGCGCTGTCGTTCGGCGGGCCATATGTCGGGCTCTTCGCGACGCGCGACAAATATGTGCGGCAGATGCCGGGCCGCTTGTGCGGACAGACCGTCGACGCCGAGGGCCGCCGCGGTTTTGTGCTGACGCTGTCGACGCGCGAGCAGCATATCCGCCGCGAGAAGGCGACCTCCAACATCTGCACGAATTCCGGTCTGTGTTGCCTGGCTTTCACGATCCACATGACGCTGCTCGGCGAGACCGGATTGCAGCG
>JAFASC010000223.1 GCA_019244955.1 Methylobacteriaceae bacterium
GGCGAATATCGCCGGCGCAATGGCGCACGATCGAGGAGTTGATGCAACGGATCGCGCAAAGTCTCGCGCCGCTGCGCGAGCGGGACACGCCCGCCGATCTGCAATGGTGGATCGCGACGCACCGCGCCGTTCTCGATGCCGTCCGGCCGAAGCGTGCGGCCGCGAGCGAAGATGAAGCTGCCTTGCAGACGCTGTTCGACGAATTCGCGGCCGCGCCGGCCCCAAAAATGCGCTTCGATCTCGAAAGCTACAGCGCCTTCTTCGATCGCATCAGCGCCGAACGCATGTTGCGCGGCGCGGCGAGCGCGCATCCACGCCTGCAGATCCTTGGGCTGCTCGAAGCGCGCCTCATCAGCGCCGATATTGTCCTCCTCGGCGGATTGGACGAGACGATCTGGCCGCCGGCAGCAAATACCGATGCGTTTCTCAACCGCCCGATGCGCCAGGCCCTCGGATTGACGCCGCCGGAACGCCGCATCGGCCAGACCGCGCATGATTTCATCATGGCGCTGGGGGCACCGGACGTCGTGATCAGCCGCGCAGTGAAGCGCGGCGGCGCACCGACAATTCCCTCGCGCTTCCTGCAGCGGCTGGATGCGCTCGCAGGCGACGCGATTCCTGCTTGCCGCGAGCGCGGCAATCGTCTCCTGCATTTCGCGCGACGCATGGATGCACCGGCAGCAATCCGGAAAATTCCGCGCCCGACGCCGCGGCCGCCGATCGGGCTGCGTCCACAAAAACTCAGCGTGACGCGTATCGAGACGCTGCGACGGGACCCATACGCGATCTATGCCGAATCGATTCTGCGTCTGAAAGCCCTGGAGCCGCTGAATTTCGAGCCGGGCGCACGCGAGCGCGGCACGCATATGCACAAGGCACTGGAAGAGTTCACGCGGGCGCATCGCATCGGCACGTTGCCGCGCGATGCGCGCGACCGGCTGATCGCGCTCCTGCGCGAGAAGCTGACGGATTTCGCCCGCGATGCCGATTTCCAGGCGTTCGACTGGCCGCGCATCGAGAAGGCGGTCGGGTTTTACCTCAGCTATGAATCGGAGCGCGGGCCGCTGCTGCAATCGATCCTGGTCGAGCAGCGCGGCGAAATCACAATGGCGCTCGAGGACGGCTCCCGCTTCACGCTAAGCGCCGAAGCCGATCGCATCGAGATCGCGCAAAACGGATGCGTGCGCGTCGTCGATTACAAGACGGGCACGCCGCCCGGCCTCGAGGAGGTGCGCGTCGGCTTCGCGCCGCAGCTGACGCTCGAGGCGGCGATGATCGCCGAAGGCGCCTTTCCCGAGATCGGTGTACGCGAAGCGAACGAGGCACTGTATCTGAAGCTCGGCGGCGGGGAGGGCGGCAAGCAGATCAAGCTCGAATGGAAGAAATATCGCTTCGCTGAAATCGTGGCGCGTCACCGCCGCGAACTTCAGATCCTGCTCAACCAATTTCGAGACGAGAAAACACCCTACATCCCCCGCCCCTTTCCGAAATACGCGTCGAAATACAGCGATTACGACCACCTCGCGCGGGTGAAGGAATGGTCGTCGACCGGCGGCCTCGCAGGCGAGGAGATCGCCTGATGCTGACTGTCGCCAAACGCCCCGTTCCCGAACTGACGCGCCTGCGGCAGCGACAGGCATCGGACCCGAATACATCGGTGTGGGTCGCGGCGAATGCCGGCTCGGGCAAAACCCATGTGCTTGCCCAGCGCGTCGTGCGGCTGCTGCTCGAAGGCGTGGCGCCGAGCCGCATTCTTTGCCTGACTTATACGAAGGCCGCCGCCGCCAACATGGCCGCGCGTGTTTTCGGTATGCTCGCGGCCTGGACGACGATGGACGATGCGGAGTTGCAGGCCGCGATCCGCGACATCGGCGAAGACGGCGTCGACCGGAAGAGGCTCGCTTTCGCGCGGCGGCTGTTTGCACGCACGGTCGAGACGCCGGGCGGACTAAAGGTGCAGACGATCCATGCGTTCTGCGAGCGGCTTTTGCATCTGTTTCCGTTCGAGGCGAATGTCGCGGCGGGCTTTCGCGTCGTCGAGGATGTCGAGCAGGCGCAGCTCCTGTCGAGCGCGCGCCAGAACGCACTCGCCGACGCGGCGCGCGATTTCGATGGACTTGGCGCCGCCGTGCGCCGCGTCGCCTCCGAGACATACGCGCGCGGCTTCCAGGAACTCTTGCGCGAACTCATCAATCGAAGGGCGCAGCTCGCGCCATGGCTGCCGGTGCACGCGAGCGGCCTCGAAGGTGCATTGCGCGAGGCCCTAGCGCTGTCGCCGGAGGAAAGCGAATTCGAGATCATCCGGGAGATGGTTGAAGAGGGCATCCATCCCTTGGAGTGGCGCGCAATTGCGGAAACGCTGCGGGCATGCGGGAGCACAAGCGATAAAAGGAAAGCAACTGAACTCGACAACGCGTCGGCAGCATATGAAGGCGGTGATCTCTCGCTCGCGCTATCATCCTATCTCTGCGCTTTCTTCAGCAAGGATGGTGATGGCGAGGTTTTCGACAGCTTCGTCACGAAAAGCGTTGCGCGCGAATCTCCTCACCTTGTCGACATCTTCGCCAACGAGGCGGCGCGCCTGACCGCGCTCCGTGAAAAGCGCAAAGCAGCCGCTGCTTGCGAGCGCAGCGTCGCGCTGCTGAAGATCGGAGACGCCATCCTGCAGCGATATACGCGCATGAAGCGCGATCGCGGTCTGCTCGATTTCGAGGATTTGATCGAGCGCACGGTTTCGCTGCTCAAGCGCTCGGACCAGCGCTGGATCCTGTTCAAGCTCGATGCCGGCCTCGACCACGTCCTTGTCGACGAGGCGCAGGATACGAGCGAAGCGCAATGGGAAATCCTGGCGCAATTGACCGAGGATTTCTTTTCCGGCGCCGGTCAGCGCCTCACGCGCCGCACTTTCTTTGCCGTCGGCGATGACAAGCAGTCGATCTTTTCCTTCCAGGGCGCCGCGCCGAAAAAATTCTTCGAGATGCACCGTGAATTCGAGAGGCGCGTGACATCCGGGGGCGAGAAATTCGAAGAAGTGAAGCTCAATCTTTCCTTCCGTTCGAGTCCGGACGTGCTCGAAGCCGTCGACTTTGTCTTCGCCACAGAAGCGCATCATCGCGGCCTGCTTGCCGACCCGAACGAAAAACCTCCGCCGCATGAAGCGTGGAAGGCCAATCTGCCGGGCATCGTCGAGCTCTGGGATATCGAATGCAAAGCGGAAGGCGAGGAACCGCGCGATTGGCGGCTGCCGCTCGACCGCTTGGACGAGAAAGACCCGTCGGTCAGATTGGCGCAGCGCATTGCCGGGCGCATCAAGGCGATGCTCGATCCGCGCTCAGGGGAGTGCGTCGAGGACGAGCATCCCAGCTCCTCGCGGCCGACCCGCCCGAGCGATTTCTTGATCTTGGTACGCAAGCGCGACGCGTTTTTCGAGGCGATGATCCGAGCGCTCAAGGAAAAGGATATCCCGACCGCCGGCGCCGATCGTCTCAAGCTCGGCGAGCATATCGCCGTCATGGATATGATCGCCGCGGCGCAGGCGGCTTTGTTGCCGCAAGACGATCTGACGCTCGCAACGGTGCTGAAATCCCCGCTGATCGGGCTCGATGACAACGATCTCCTGACGCTCGCGCCGACGCGCAAGGGCTCGCTCTACGACGCGCTCCGCGCATCGAGCGAACTCTGGCATGCCGAAGCCGTACGTCGCATCGAGGCGTGGCGCGAGCGCGCCGCGACGTGGACGCCGTTCGATTTCTTCTCGTATCTGCTCGGACCGGAAGGCGGACGCGAGAAATTCCTGGCGCGCCTCGGGCCGGAGGCGAACGACGCGATCGACGAATTCCTTCGCCTGACGCTTGCGCATGAACGCGAAGAGGCGCCGGCGCTCGCGACGTTTCTTTCGCGCTTCGAAGCGCTCGACCTCGAAATCAAACGCGACATGGATCAAGCGCAAGAGAATGTGCGGGTCATGACGGTGCACGCCGCGAAGGGGCTCGAGGCGAAGATCATCTTCCTGCCCGACACCTGCTCGCTGCCGGCGCCGCAGAGCGCGCAGTGTCTCTTCCAGGTGGGCAATCCGCGCCAGCCGCTGATCGTCTGGTCGCCGAAGAAGGCAGGCGATCCGGTGCCGGTAGCGGCGGCTCGAGAAAGCCAAAAGCGAGCCCAGGAAGACGAGTACCGCCGGCTCCTGTACGTGGCGATGACGCGCGCCGAGGAGCGCTTGATCATCGCCGGCTACCAAGGGGTGCGCGAGGCACCAGACGAGTGCTGGTACAAGATGGTGCGGCGCTCGCTCGGTCCGGGCGCGGAGGAGGTTGCGGATCCGGCTTTCCCCGCACTCAAAGTCCTGCGGCGCGGCCGGCCGAGAGCTCACCTCGGCGGCGGCGCCGTGGAGCGCGAGCCAATACCCGGCGCGTTGCCGGCCTGGCTCCGATCGGCGGCGCGGCCGGGCCCGCGACGACCGGCGCGCATCCGGCCCTCACATGCATTCGCTGATCGCCGCGAAGGAGACGGTACAACAGCCCTGGATCGGGGGAAGCTGCTCCACACCCTCCTGCAGCACCTCCCGCCACTGCCGCGCCAGGCCCGTAGCGCCGCGGGCGAGCGATTCCTGGCGGCGCAGGCCGAGAGCCTCTCGGCCGACAAGCGTGGCGCATTGGTCAAAGAGGCTTGCGCACTCCTCGATGACCCCGCCTGCGCGCCGTTTTTTGTCGACAGCTCCCTGTCTGAGGTCGAGATCGCGGCGACGGTGCCGCTCCCGCAGGGGGCAGCCATCGAGGTCTCCGGGCGAATCGACCGGCTCGTTCTCGGCCTGGGCGAAATCCTATTCTGCGACTTCAAGACCGGCGCGCCGCCCGCATCCGCCGAGGCCCCGGCACCCGCCGACGTCGCCCAGGCCGCACTCTACGCAGCCGCGCTCGCGCTGCTTTATCCGGACCGCCCGGTCCGCACCTTCCTGATCTGGACGCAGGGCCCGCAGGTGCGGGAACTTTCGCCCGCAATGCTCAATGAAGGCTTGGCCGCCCTCGCCGCACCTCCTTGAAGCGCTTTAGAAAAAACACATATTTCCCTTGCACGCTGATGGTGCTTTCGGGGCCATGAACGTGTCTCTCGAAGTGCCGTTGGGCTTCGTCCATGTCGCGCGTGCCGTCACTGAATTCACCGTTCCTGCTCGGCTTCGATGAAATCGAGCGGGCTATGGAGCGGACGGCTCGCACCGCAGGCGATGGCTATCCGCCCTACAATATCGAGCGGATGGCGCGCACGGAGACCTCGCCAGAGCGCCTGCGGATCACGCTGGCTGTTGCCGGTTTCACACAGGATGAGCTCGAAATCCTCATCGAGGAGAGCCAGCTCGTCATTCGCGGTCGACAAGGCGAGGGACCGGAGCGACACTTTTTGCATCGCGGCATCGCCGCGCGGCAATTCCAGCGGGTCTTCCTGCTGGCAGAAGGCATGCAGGTCGACGGCGCCAGCCTTGAAAACGGGCTTCTCGCAATCGATCTGATACGCCCGGAACCTGAGAGGGTGGTGAAACGAGTAAAAATCGCGGTGCGGGACTGAAGGTACGCACCAACAGCAGCGGGGCCCGAACGGGACCGCGAGGAGAAGGAAGATGATTGAGACAATGACCAAGACCGAAAAGCCCGAGCCGTTCACGCCGGAGCAGTTCGCCCATCTCGGCCAGGGCGCGATCGCCTATGTTCGGCCGATCCAGTCGGAAGAATTCAACCGCCTGTTCCCGCAGGCGCAGGCTATCCAGCCCGGCTTGTCGCTGTTTGCGCTGCTCGGGGCCGACGGCACGCCGATCGTGCTGACCGAATCGCGCGAGACCGCCATCGCCAACGCCTGGCAGAACGAGCTGCAGCCGGTGAGCCTGCACTAACCAGTTTCACGGGTCGGAAGGTCTGGAAGAGCGCTCGGCTTGCCGGGCGCTCTTTTTGTTTGCGCTAGCCGCCCTTTGCCCGCGCGATGTCGGCGCGGATGGAATTTGCGCCCCACACGAAGAGAAGCGCGCCGAGCATGGTCGCGATGCTGCACGAGAGCATGGAATAGCGCACCGCATCGACGCCGTATTGGCTTTTCCATGCATCGTTGAGCGCGCCGACGACAAGGGGCCCAACGCCCTGGCCGAAGCATGTGGCCGTCAACAGAATCGTGGCGGCGGCGAGCGCGCGCATCGCCGGCCTCGCGACCGTTTGCGCGATCGCGAAGATCGGCCCGAGATGGAAGCCGACGAGCAGCGATGTCAGGGCGAGCATCGCGATCATCGTGGGGAAACTCGGGGTCAACATGCAGAGCGCGAAGACCGGTCCGGCAAGACCGGACATGATCGCCGGAGCCCAAAGCTTCCAGCGATCGTCATCGCGGCTGATCCGCGCCACGACAAAGCCGCCGAGCAGCGTGCCGGCGATGCCGAACAGGCCTTTGAACGTGCCAGCGTACGTTCCCACCTGTGCGCTGGAGAGATGATGCACGCGCGCCAGAAAAGGTGGAATCCAAGCTGCGGTCGCGTAATTCAGATATGACGTCAGGCAGAAGCCGATCAGCACGATGACGAACGTCTTCTGCGAGAACAGGAAGGAAAAGGTCGGCCCGAGCGCCTCGGACGTTTGTACGGCGCCTGCGTCCGCCGCGCCGCGCCGCGGCTCCTGCACGGTCAGCCGGAAGACGATCGCAAGCACGATTCCGGGCAGGCCGGCGACGAGGAAGGCCGTGCGCCAACCGTAATATTGATTGACCCAGCCGCCGACGAAATACCCAAGGAACACGCCGACATAGGTGCCGATCGCGTAAATGCCGAGCGCGCGCGGCCGCTCGTCTTTGTTGAAATGATCGGCGACGATCGATTGCGAAGCCGGCGTCCCCGCGGATTCGCCGATGCCGACGCCGATCCGCGCCAGGGCCAACACGGTGACGCTCTGCGCCGTGCCGCAGAGCGCGGTCATCGCACTCCAGAACGCGAAGGCGATCGCCACGATATTGCGTCGGTTGGTGCGATCGGCGAAGCGGGCGACCGGCATGCCAAGAGCCGAATAGAACAGGACGAAGCCGAACCCGGCGAGCAGACCCATCGCGGTATCGGAGAGCTGGAACTCGCGCTTGATCGGCTCGATCAGCACGTTGAAGATGGTGCGATCGAGGAAGTTCAGCCCGTAGATCAGCGTGAGCAGGACAAGGACGTAATAGCGGCTCGTCATCGGTGCGCTCGCCGCGGCGCCCGATATGACCGGCTTCTCGATCGTGACCATCGCATCAACTCTCGCGGATGTAATTGCCGGCCTCGAATTGCACCGGCGGCGCAGCCGGATCGAAGCTCACGCCGATCGGGTCCTCCCCTTTTGCAAGCGCATCAAGCTGCTGCTGCAGCATGCGCCGGATCATCAAGACGCCGCGATCGCTTTGGCCGAAATGCTCCTCCGAATGCAGCGTGATGGCCCCCTGCCCGACTTGCGCTTCATAGTCGCCGGGATGCTTTTGGTGCTCTTCCTCGGTCATCTCCCACCAGAATTTGCCGTTGAACTTCGAGCGCATGCGGCCGATATCGCCTGCCTGCTTGACGCGTCCGGCGACGTAGATGCGGAAGCT
>JAFASC010000200.1 GCA_019244955.1 Methylobacteriaceae bacterium
AGGCCTTCGCGCTCTGGTGCGTCGGGATGGTCGAGAGCGCCGCCGGACGCGGCGAGGATAAGCCGGCGGTGCGCGCGGCGTAAACGCATTGCGCCGAGGCGAAGCAAACGCGTGGAGAACCGCGCTTCCGGGTTGCTGCTCCGCTGCCCGGCACTGACGACATGGCGACCTGCATCCAATCGGGATAGAAAGGCGCCCGCGAGAACCTGAATATGCTGGATTGGCTTGAACGGAAGATCGATCCGTTCGCACCCTTCGATGAGGCCGAGACGCCGCCGACCACGGTCGCGCGCTTCACATGGTATTATCTTCGTCCCATCCGCTTCTGGCTCGGCGTGCTGTTCGTTGCGTCGCTGGCGATGGGCGTACTCGAATCCTCGCTTTACGTGCTGATGGGTTGGTTCATCGACCTGCTTGCCAAGTCCTCGCCCGAGCGTCTTTGGCCCGAGCATCGCATCGCTCTCCTCGGAGCGGCGGCGCTGATCCTGTTCATCCGTCCGGCGCTGCATCTCCTCAACGAAGCGATCTCGAACCAGATCATCGTGCCGCAGACGACCAACATGGTTCGCTGGCGCACGCATCTCTATACGCTCGGCCACAGCCTCGGCTATTTTCAGCGCGATTTCGCCGGGCGTCTCGCCAATCGCATCACGCAAGTCGGGCAGGCCATCCGCGAACTTGCGGTGACGTTGATCGAGACGCTTCTCTATGTGGCGATCTTCGCGGTGACGGCGCTCGGTCTGTTCAGCAGGATCAGCCTGTGGCTGGCGCTGCCGATGGCGATCTGGATCGCCGCCTATATCGCGCTGTTGCGCTACTTCGTTCCGCGCGCGCAGCAGCGCTCGCTCGCCAACGCCGAAGCGCGTTCGGTGACCGTCGGCCGCATTGTCGACAGCTACTCCAACATCATCTCGGTGAAACTGTTTGCGCGCGCCGAAGAAGAGCGCTCAGCAGTGCAAAGCGCGCTCGCCGATTGGATGCGGGCGTTCCTGAACTCGTTCCGCCTCGTCACCGCGGTCACCGGCGTGCTCTCGGCGATGAATTCCATGCTGCTCGTCGCGACGGGAACGCTCTCCGTGCTCTTGTGGTCGCGCGGAATCATGACGAGCGGCGAGGCGGCGGCGGGCCTCGCTCTGGTCATGCGCGTCATGGCGATGTCGGGCTGGGTCATGCAGACGGTGCGCGGCGTCTTCGAGAATATCGGCGTCGTGCAGGAGAGTATGGAGACGATCGCGCGGCCGCACGCGATCGTTGACGCGCCGGACGCGAAGCCTTTGCGCGTCGTGCGCGGCGAAATCCGCTTCGAGCATGTCACGTTCCATTACGGACGCGAGGACGGCATCATCGAGGATCTGACCTTCACGATCGCGGCCGGCGAAAAGGTCGGGATCGTCGGCGCGAGCGGCGCCGGCAAGAGCACGCTCGCCTCGCTTCTGTTGCGTCTGCACGACCTCGAGAGCGGGCGCATCCTTATCGACGGGCAGGACATCGCGCAGGTCACGCAGGATTCGCTGCGCCGGCAGATCGCCATGGTGACGCAGGACACCTCGCTGCTACATCGCTCGATCCGCGACAACATCGCTTACGGGCGGCCGGACGCGAGTGCGGCCGAGATCGAGCACGCGGCGCGCCTTGCCCATACGCACGAATTCATCCTCGCGCAGGAGGACCACAAAGGCCGGCACGGTTACGACGCGCATGTCGGAGAGCGCGGGGTCAAGCTCTCCGGCGGCCAGCGCCAGCGCATCGCCATCGCGCGCGTGATCCTGAAGGACGCGCCAATTCTTGTCCTGGACGAAGCGACATCGGCGCTCGATTCCGAGATCGAGGCGATCATACAGGACGCGCTTTCGACTCTGATCGAGGGCAAAACGGTGATCGCCATCGCGCATCGGCTCTCGACCATCGCGGCACTCGACCGGCTCATCGTGCTCGATCAGGGCCGCATCGTCGAAGAAGGGACGCATTCCGATCTGCTCAGGCGAAACGGCGTCTATGCGCGCATGTGGCGTCGGCAATCCGGTGGATTCCTCGATACCGAACCTGCCGATGTTTCCGGCATCGCCGCACAATGAGAAAACCCGTTGCCGCAAACCATGCTATCACCAACGAGCCGCAATCAACCGGAGATGCAGGATGAGTGACGATTATACGCCGCCGAAAGTGTGGACCTGGAACAAGGCAAGCGGCGGCAGGTTCGCCAACATCAATCGCCCGATCGCCGGTCCCACTCACGACAAGGAGCTGCCGGTCGGGCGGCATCCGCTGCAGCTTTATTCGCTGGCGACCCCGAACGGGCAAAAGGTCACGATCATGCTCGAGGAGCTGCTCGCGCTCGGCAAGAGCGGCGCGGAATACGATGCGTGGCTGATACGCATCAGCGAGGGCGAGCAGTTCAGCAGCGGCTTCGTCGCCGTCAATCCGAACTCGAAGATACCTGCGCTCATGGATCGCAGCGGACCTAAACCGATCCGAGTTTTCGAGTCCGGCGCGATCCTCCTGTATCTCGCCGAAAAATTCGGCGCCTTCATGCCGAGCGAGCCGAGCGCGCGCGCCGAATGTCTGTCCTGGCTGTTCTGGCAGATGGGCAGCGCGCCTTATCTCGGCGGCGGGTTCGGTCATTTCTATGCTTACGCGCCGATGAAGATCGAATACGCGATCGACCGCTTCGCAATGGAGGTGAAACGTCAGCTCGATGTGCTCGACCGGCGTCTCGCGGAGAGCGAGTATGTCGCGGGCGCGGACTACACCATCGCCGATATGGCGATCTGGCCCTGGTATGGCGGGTTGGCGAAGGGCCTCCAATACGAGGCGGGCGAGTTCCTGCAGGTGCAGGACTACAAGAATGTGCAGCGCTGGACGAAGGCGATCGGCGAACGACCGGCCGTGAAACGCGGCCGCATGGTCAACCGCGTCAACGGCGATCCGGCCAGTCAGTTGCACGAGCGGCACGAGGCGAGCGACTTCGACACGAAGACGCAGGACAAGCTTGCCCCTGCGAGTGCATAGCGTCTGCCCAAAGGACGGACAGCGGAATGCGCGGCCTCAGCCTGGATTCATTCCTTTGGCTTTGATCAGCGCGGCGGCGGGCGGACTCGTCAAGTAAGCGATGAACGCCTTCGCCGCCTCGGCCTGATTGGTCTTCGCAGCAACTCCTGCGGTGAAGACCACATCTGCAACTCGGCGGGGAAAGGTCCGAGCAAGTCCAAACCGGGCGCCGTCAGCACGTTGACGAGGAACACACCGAGTTCCGCCTCGCCGTTTGCAACCGCCTGAACGACCTGTGCCGGCCCCGGCTGCGCCTTCGTCTTGGGCTTCATCGCTTCGCCGATTCCAAGGCGTTCGAACAGCCGCAGAACTTGGGCGCCCGCCGCACTCGCAGGTATTGTCGCGACGGATTGCGCCTTGAGCAGCGTTTGCTTCAGCGCTTCGGGCGAACTGATGTCGGGCTTCGGAGCACCCGAGCGGACTGCGACGCCGAGACCGACGCGCGCGATATCGGTGGTCGGTCCGGACGCGAATTGCGATTGGGCGGCGGCGTCCTTGAACACCTCGCGCGGCACGATACCGAGGTCGAACGGGCCACCGCTCGTCGCCAATTTGATCAGCTCGGGAGTGGTGCCGAAGCGAAACATAAGCTTGTGACCGGAGGCGTTCTCAAACTGTGCGGCGAGCTCCTTTAGAGGCGCCGTCATGGCGCCGCCGGCCAAAATCTGGAGTTCGGCAGCGTGCAGATTGGCAATCGGCATGGCAAGCAACAGGGTCAGTGTTACGGTCGTTGCGGCGAGGAACGGCTGTCTCATGATGTTCTACTTTCCGGTAGCGCTCTGAAATAAGCAAGCGGCGAGGTATCGAGGACAGTCGCAGTCATTTCCTGCGCTTTTTCGATTTGACGGCTGGAGCTTTCTTGCGCGCCGGTGCGCTTGGCTTTTTGGCAGGCTTGCGTGTCCTTGCGGCGGGCGCAGGCGCGGGCTCATCAGCGCGGGCGGGAAAGACTTCGTCAATGCGGGGAGGAGAGGTCTCGTCAACGCGGGCAGGGGAGGGCGCATCGGTTTTATAAAACTGCTTGAACCTGAATTCCTCGTAGAACTCCCACATGGCCTGGCTGAGCGAATTCATCCCGGCGCCGAGATCGCGAACCGCAACGATCATCGCTTCTTCGCGACTGAGCTCGGAATCCAATTCAGGTTCAATGCGTAGTCCGAATTGCGGATCGTAACTAAACTTCACGGGCATGCGGCGTTCTCCCGTTGTGGCCGATGATCCGCTTGATAGCACGATGTACATCGCCTTGCTTTGACCCTTTTTGTCTCTAGACCTGCCGGGCCAACGAAAGGTGGATGGATTGTGCTGATCGATCGCCGAAACTTCCTGAAAACCGGCTCCGGCCTCCTCGCGTCTTCGCTCATCGCCGTGCCGGCCGCGGCGCAGGATAGCCGGCCCTACGACCTCGTCGGCGACGACGGCAAGCGCGTTGCCAATTACCGGCTTCCCTCCGAACTGTCGCTGACCGGACTGCCGGGCATCATCTGGACCGGTTCCGCCGCTCCCGATGTCGTGCTCGCCGAATTCTTCGATTACAATTGCCCCTATTGCCGGAAGGCGGCCGCCGATCTCGATGCCATTGTCGCGAAAGACAGCACTTTCAGGTTGGGCCTCATCAACAACGCGATCATCGGCCTTGGTTCCGTGCAGTCGGCGAAGGTGCAGCAGGGCGTGCTGAAACTTTATGGACCGAAACGCGCCTATGATTTCCACAAGGCGATGTTTGCCCATCGCGGCGCCAACGACGGTCCTGTCGCCTTGGAGGTTGCGCAATCGCTCGGACTGGACCGGGACAAGATCGAGGCCGCCGCCGATGGCGATGACGTCTCCTCGGTGCTGAAGCGGCAGGTGAAACTGGCGAGCGAGCTCGGCTTCTACGCGACGCCTTCCTTCATGCTGAACGGCGTCGGCATTTTGGGTTATCCCGGAGCGCAGAGCACCGGGCGCATGATCGCCGCCGTGCGCAAATGCGACAAGCTCGCGTGCTGAAGCGGCCGCCGCGGCTCGAGGCATTCCGCTCCTAGCGAAATGGCGGCGGGAGCGCTTCATCCTCCAACGCCTTTATCCTTCCTCACAACCGGGATCGCCTTGTGATCTTTCGCACCCTCCGGAAGGGCCGGACACCGTAGATTTGAATTGACCGGATTTGAGCCTGGCGCTTAACTTCAATTTAGGCGGCGGGCCAGCATATTCCCCGGGTTTCGCCGCCCTCGGTGGTGCGTCCATGGCCAGCGCTACCTCGCCGCTCGCACTTCAGCAGCCCGACCGCTTTGTTGGCGGCGGCGATACACCCGTCCGCGCGGTTCTTGTCCAGCACAATTGCGATTGTGTCGGACTGCTGGCCATGGCCATCTACGAGCAGCATCGTCGCGACTGGATGCAAAACTACCAGGCGACGTTCGGCCGAGCTCCCGATGAATATGCCCAACAGGTGTTCGAGCTTGCCGAACACACCCGGCGGCGGCTCCTCGCTTACCGGCAGCTCGCGGAAGCGCGCCTGGCGCAGAGCGTATCGCCGGTACCCGTCGGCGCGACGGAGTCCTTTCTGACGAGGCTCTATCGCGCCGACCGCTCCGAGCGCCGCAAGGCCAGTCCGCGTTGGCGACAGCTTGCCGGTCTTGCACGCTAGCCCCGCGGTTAACCTTCGACTGTCTTGGAGCGTGCTTCTGGCTTCGACGAGCGGAATTCCGCGCACCTTCTTAATGTCGCACCGAATCGCTCACAATTGCGCCTCACTTGCGAGCACGTCTTGAGAGGATTGGGGAGGGGCTCGTAATGGAGTGCGTAAATGGGCAGACAGGCAAGCAATTCAGTTCATTACCTGGCGGAATCGCCTCGCGCTATACACGCGGACATCATGGCAGAGATAGCTAGAGCTCCCGAGGAACCCGCCGAACCGGCGGCAAATTCGCCGGCGCGCGCGGCAGCAAGCTTCGACATGTCGGCTCCTCTGGCTCGCATCGAGGATGCGTGGCGCTACATAGAATCGTGCTCCGAACGCATCCAGGAGCTGGAAGGGCTCGTCGAGGGCCTGAAGACCCGAGAAGCCGAGCTCACGGGTGAACTCAACGAAGCCAAGCGGGGCTCCGCCGACCTCGCAGAACGACTCGCTGCCGAGAAACAGCATTCGGCGCGCGCCGAAGGGCTCGCCGCCTCCGTCTCGGCCCGGGCGAATGAGCTCGAACAGGCGCTATGGGAAGCCAACCAGAACCTGGAGACGCTGTCTGGTGCGCTGGACGTCGCCTTCCGAACGCTTCCGGGCGCGAGGGATTCCAATCCCGCGGCGGCGTGAGCGACATGAGCAACGAGATTGAGCGGCTGCTCGACTTTCGCAAGTTGCACGAAGGCATCTTCAGAGAGATCAATCGCGCCCCGAGCGCGCAAGACGGCGCGCGGGAGAGCGCGCAAGCGAGCGTGCAAGAGGGCGCGCTTTTGGCCGAGCCTCAGGACAATGAGCCTGGATCCACGGTCAAACCGAGGGACATGAGCCGATATCTCGCCCGCGTCGAAAGCGTCGCAAGAATGCTCGAGCAGACGAAGACGCATGCAAGGGAGATGGAGATCGCCGTCGACCATCTTCAACAGCGCGAGATGGAATTGGAGAGCAGTCTCAACGAGGCCGCTTACAGGAACAGTCAGCTGGAGGAGAGCTTCGCTGCCGAACGCAATCGTGCCGCGCGGGCTCAGAGCATGGCCGCCGAGGCGGCAAGACGCATACAGGAACTTGAAGCCGCGTTAGCCGAGGCTAACGCCAGAGCCGATGCACTCACGTCGGCCATCGAAAAGGCCTTCTCCGACATCGTCGACAAACCAAGTTCCGGTGCGGCCGCCGCCGCTTGAACTCGGAATAAGTCCGCAATCGTAAAAATTGGACGCCAGTTCCGCGCGCCGGCTTATCCGCCGTGCCGGGTCTTCACGGCGCTTTTGCCGCTTTCTTGCGCGCCTTCGCAGCGGCGCCGACCTTCACGCCGTGCTTCACCACGCTGCGGCCTTCGAGCGCGGGCGTGCGCGAGGCGTTTGCGGCGACGGCGCCCCATTGCTCGACATTGAGCGTGACCGGCGCCGTGCCGGTGAGCCCAATCGCTTTGGCGCTTGCCTGCGACAAGTCGATGAGGAACTTCTTTTGCCGCGGTCCGCGATCGTTGATGCGCACGACGACGCTGGCGCCGTTCAGGCGATTGACGACGCGGACGCGCGAGCCGAGCGGCAGCGTGCGATGTCCGGCGGTCAGCGCCTGCGGATTGGCGACCTCGCCGCTCGCGGTGCGTCCAGGCAGACGGTACCACACCGCGATCCCGGTCTGCGGCTTCGCCAGGCTTGTGCTCGCTTCGTCAGCGGGCGGCTCATGCGCCGCGATGCTGGCCGTGGCATCGGCGTGAGCGGGGCTCGTCAAGCGGTACGCCTCGCCGCCGATCGGCGCGGCATCGAGCATCTGCGCCGTGACCGGACCGTCCGCGGCAGGCGGTGCCGCCGGCGCGCTGCCCTCTGGCGGCATGAGTTCGTGCGCCTCGCCGCCGATCGGCGTGCCGGCAAGCAGGTCGGGACGCGGGTCGCCTGCCAGCACGTCGTCGGCGGGGTTGTGGGTGGCAGCACTCCGGCCGGCAACCTCCGGGTCAGCGGCAGCCGGTTGCGGCAGGTCGGCGTCTTGCGGCAGCGTCATCAGC
The DNA here is from genome assembly GCA_019244955.1 of Methylobacteriaceae bacterium. Taxonomy (GTDB): domain Bacteria; phylum Pseudomonadota; class Alphaproteobacteria; order Rhizobiales; family Beijerinckiaceae; genus JAFASC01. The sequence goes on from JAFASC010000200.1 coordinate 7,710, forward strand.
CATTTGGCGATGGTGGGATCGAGCGTGGCGGAGTCGAATGCCGGCGTTTCGCGGGGGGTATAAAGCTCGCCGAAGGGGGTTGCGCGGGCGCCAAGCGAGCCGCTCAGCAAGACCGCGCAGCAGGCAGCTAGCGAAATCTCTCTCTTCATCACGGTCGAGCTCGAACGCAGCACGCTCTAAAAGCCGGGAATGGCTAAGCAAAGGTTTAGTTCCATTGTAGGAATTACCTCGCGACGAAGCCGCGCGCCGCTTTGATCGAGGCCTTCAGAAAATAGTCCTTGACACTAGGACGCTCGTCCTGTAGAGAAGCCGCATGCTCCATAAATGCGCGGGCCGCACCGCCCACCAGGCGAGCGTTCTTCAGACAAATCCCCGCATGACTCTTCGCAAGGTCATCCTGACGCCGGAACTCGTCGAGGAGGCACGACTCGTCTACGACGCCGGCGCCGTTTCCGTCGAGGAGATCGCGGCGATGCTTGGCATCAAGCGCGCCGCGTTCTTCAACTTCCGTAAGAAACACGGATGGAAGCCGCGCCGCCCCTTCAATCATCCAGAACGATCTGAAGAGCCCGCAGTAGCGGCGCCGATCGCGTCCGGCCGCACGCTCACACCGGACGAACTCATTCCGAAGATCGAAGCGGCGATCAATCGCGAATTTGCCCATGTCGAGCACGCGCTCGCGCATGGCGAGCCGCGCAATGCGGAGAAAACCGCGAGGACGATGGCGAGCCTCGTGCGCAGCCTTGCAGAACTTAAACGCGTGCAGCGCGACGCACAGGGCCATGGAACACACAATGACGGAGCCGGCGAGCCGCCTGCGCGCGATCTCGCCGACCTTAAAGCTGAACTTGCGCGAAGGCTTGATCGACTCCGAAGAGCACGGGACGCTGAACGAGGTTCTTGAAGGGGTCACGCCGCGCGAGTTCGAGCGGCTGTTGCAGTCATGGGAATTCGACGCGCGGCCATCGCAATTCCCGCTCTGGGTCGAGAAGCAGGACTGGCGCACGTGGCTCTTCCTCGGCGGACGCGGCGCAGGCAAGACGCGCGCCGGCGCCGGATGGGTGCGGGCGCTCGCGCTCGGTCTGCCGGAAGCGACAAACGAGCCGGTCGGGCGCATCGCGCTGATCGGCGAGACCGCCGCCGACGTGCGCGAAGTGATGATCGAGGGCGTCTCGGGAATCTTACGCGCGCACGAACGCAGCGAGCGGCCTTTGTATGAAGCCTCGCGCAAACGTGTCGTGTGGCCGAACGGCGCCGTGGCGCAGGCTTTTTCCGCCGAGGATCCGGAGGCGCTGCGCGGACCGCAATTCGACGCCGCGTGGTGCGACGAACTGGCGAAATGGCGGCTCGCCGAGGAGACCTGGGACATGCTGCAATTCGGGTTGCGGTTGGGCAGCTGGCCGCGGCAGATGATCACGACGACGCCGCGCGCCGTGCCTTTGTTGAAGCGCCTTCTCACCGAGCCCGGCACCAGGCAGACGCATGCGACGACGCGCGAGAACGAGGAGAATCTGGCGCCGGCTTTTCTCGAGACCGTGGTGCGCCGCTACGGCGGCACGCGACTCGGACGGCAGGAGCTCGACGGCGAATTCATCGAGGAGCGGCCCGACGCCTTGTGGACCCGCGCCATCATCGAGCGCGCTCGGATTGCGCGCGCACCGGCGCTGACGCGCATCGTGGTGGCGATCGACCCGCCGGCGTCGTCGCATAAACGTGCAGACGCCTGCGGCGTGGTTGCGGCGGGGATCGACGCTGCAGGCTTTGTTTATGTGCTCGCCGACGAGTCGCTCTCCGCGGCGCGGCCGCAACGATGGGCGCAAGTGGCGCTGGCTTTATATCACCGGCTCAATGCCGATGCGCTGGTAGCGGAAGTGAATCAGGGCGGCGAAATGGTGGCGTCGGTCATCGCCGAAGCCGATGCGAGCGTGCCGGTGACGTCGGTGCGCGCGACGCGTGGCAAATATCTGCGTGCCGCGCCGGTCGCACAGCTTTACGAGCAGAAGCGCGTGCATCATGTCGGCGCGTTCCCTGCGCTCGAGGACGAGATGTGCGCCTTCGGGCCGGAGGGTTTGCTGAATGGCCGCTCGCCCGACCGGCTCGACGCGCTGGTCTGGGCGGTGACGGCGCTGGCGTTGACGCCGAAGGCGGCGGAGCCGCGGATGCGGAGGGTGTGATGAGGCGAACCACCCTCTCCCCTTGTGGGAGAGGGTGTCGCGACGAAGTCGCGACGGGTGAGGGGTTGCTGCCCTTGCTTCACCCTCATCCGTCGTTGCTGCGCAACGACACCTTCTCCTGTCAAGGGAGAAGGGGCGTGCGTGAAGTGCGCAACAAATATCAAGCAAACATTACCCATGCTCAACACGCGCGACAGCATCGCATTCGATCTCATGGACATGAGACGCGCGCTCGCCGCGTTCAATGTCCAGGTCAAGGCCATCCGCCTCGCCTATGTCTTGCGCAAATACAGTGCGGATCAGCCGCGCGTGCCCGCAGGCTTGCCGGAAGGCGGGCAGTGGACCAGCGGCGGCGGGGGTGGGGGTGAACAACAGAGCGAAGACGACGCCGGCTCGGAAGACACTTCCGGTTCGACGGAGGAAGGCCGGAGCGCGAGCGAGGGCGACAAGCCGCCGGAAATTCCGAAGGAGCGGCCTGCAACTGCGAAGGAGCGTACAAGAGCTGTAAAGAGCATTGCAAGATCGCCGATCGGCCGCGTCGGGCTTATCCTGGAGGTGGCGAGCTGGGCCAAAGAATACGCGCCGGTCATCTGGTCCTACTTCGACTCGCCACGTAGCCTCGAGGAACTGCAGCGCAATGTAGGTGATCCCGCGCCCGGCTATGATATACATCACATTGTCGAGCAGACCCCGGCGGAGCAGGACGGCTTTCCGAGATCGCAGATCGATGCGCCGGAGAATCTTGTGCGCATTCCGCGGCTAAGGCACTGGGAGATAAACGGGTGGTATCAGACGCCGAACCAAGCTTTCGACTGGCTCACTCCGAGGGAGTACTTGCGCGGCCAGAGTTGGGACGAGAGAGTGCGCGTAGGCTTGGATGCCCTTGTTAGATTCAGGGTGCTCGCGCCATGAAACAGCAATCTCTAAAGAACATGCCGTCCGCGGCCTTGGTCGATTTGTTTCGGGATTATGCCGTGGAGCAAGACACGGCAATGCTATATGGCGAACAGGCGAAGGTAAACCGCTTGGTATGGAAGTTAAAGGATATCGCAGACGAGTTGAAGTCGCGAGAGGGCGACCAGCGCTCCGCTCTCATCAGCCTCTATGAGCATCGAAATCCGCAAGTTCGCGTCAACGCGATAAAGGCGACGCTGGCAGTCGCGCCGGAGAAAGCACGCCAGGCGCTTGAGTTGCTTGCCAATTCCAACGAATTTCCCGCTGCTGGGGACGCCGGAATGGCGATCGTCGCTCTTGATCGCGGTATATTTAAGCCAAGTTAGGCATGACACCGAAGCGGCCTACGAACTCTCGCTTGAAGCGGCAGCTCAAGACCATGTCACTCGACGAGTTGGTCACCGCATACGCATCTTACGGCCTGGAACAGGACCAGGCCATGCTGCGTGAAGAGCAAGCTAGAGCCAATGCCCTTGTGTTCACGCTTAAATCAATAGAGGATGAACTAAAGACGCGTCCTGGCGATCAAAGGTCCGCGCTGATGCGACTATACGATCACCCGAACGCGCAGGTTCGTTTAAACGCGATCCGCGCGACGCTCGCGGTCGCTCCGGCAAGAGGGCGTGCCGCCCTGGAAGTCTTGGCAAAGTCGAAACAATATCCCGCCGCAGGGGATGCCGGGATGTCGCTTTGGGCATTGGATCAGGGAATTTACAAACCCACGTGAAGCTACGGGCATCTCGGTTTGGGCCCTCAACCAAGGCATATTCAAGCCGAAATAACGCGGGCCTGCAGGCCTGTCATTGCGAGCGGAGCGAAGCAATCCAGGAGTCGCGGCTTCTTAGAGTTACGCGTTTGCTCCTGGATTGCTTCGTCGGCTCATTTCCGAAGTCGGCTATAGCCGACTTCGCGCGATGCCTCCTCGCAATGATGGCCCTCACGCACGACATATCAAATATGGCCTCCTTCGAGACGCGCCTACAACGCTCCTCAGGATGAGGCGTCGTTCAGGACACATGCATGCATCTCCTCTCCCGCATCTTCGGCCGCGCGCCGGAGGCGAAAGACTCGCGCGCCGGCGCGCTGCTTGCGCTCCACTCGCTGGGCTTTGCGCGCTGGACGACGCGCAACGCCGTGGCGCTGACGCAGGCCGGATACGAGCGCAACGCCGTCGTCTTCCGCGCCGTGCGTATGATCGCGGAAGCCGCGGCGTCGATCCCGTGGCTCGTCTTCGAGGGACGCCAGGAGAACCCCGAGCATCCGCTCGCCGACCTGATAGCGCAGCCGAATGCCGGCTGCAGCGGCATCGACTTCTTCGAGGCGCTGTTCAGCAATCTGCTCTTGTTCGGCAACGCCTATGTCGAGGCGGTGACGATCGACGCAAGCCCACGCGAATTCCATTCGCTGCGTCCCGATCGCATGAGCGTCGTGCCCGGCCGCAGCGGCTGGCCCGCCGCGTACGATTATTCCGTCGCCGGACAGAAGGTGCGCTACGACATGGAGGTGGACGGGATCGCGCCGATCCTGCACTTAAAATGCTTCCATCCGCTCGACGATTATTACGGGTTTGCGCCGATCGCCGCCGCGCAGGTGGCGCTCGACACGCATAATGCCGCCGGTTTCTGGAACAAGGCGCTTTTGGACAACGCGGCGCGGCCTTCCGGTGCGCTGGTCTACACAGGCGCCGACGGTGGACACCTGACCGAGCTGCAATTCGAGCGGCTGAAAAGCGAGCTCGAGGAGAATTTCTCCGGCGCGCTCAATGCCGGGCGGCCGCTTCTCTTGGAAGGCGGCCTCGACTGGAAGGCGCTGTCGCTGTCGCCGAAGGACATGGATTTCATCGAGGCGAAAGCCGCCGCGGCGCGCGAGATCGCGCTTGCCTTCGGCGTGCCGCCGCTCGTCCTCGGCCTGCCCGGCGACAACACGTTTGCCAATTACGCCGAGGCGAACAAGGCGTTCTGGCGCCAGACGGTGATCCCGCTTGTCGCGCGCACGCAGAAGCAATTCGCGGCGTGGCTCAAGCCGGCTTTTGAGCCGTTCCGCTTCGATTACGACGTCGACCGCATCGATGCGCTCGCGGCGGATCGCGAAAGCGAATGGCGCCGCATCGACGGGGCCTCGTTCTTGACTGAGGACGAGAAACGCGAGGCGGTGGGCTACGGCGCGCTGCAGAGTGGGCAATCGCCTGCGGAAAATCCCTCCCCTGGAAGGGGAGGGTAGGGAGGGGTCATGTGTCGATTCAAAGGACGCGTTTGCGACCCCCACCCGATCGCTCCGCGATCGACCTCCCCCTTCCAGGGGGAGGGCAGACCCAAGCAGAGCGCATAATGGAGAGACGTGGGTGAACGACGTCACTGCATCCATCATCGAGCGCGGCGACCTCGCGCATCTCGCTTTGTTTCTTTGGGCGAGCGGGTCGTCCGGGCTGCTCATCTTCGCGCTACGCGAGGTCGTCGCCGCCAACCGCCGCTTCGATCTCTTCGTGCGCGAGCTCGCGCGCTTCAATCGACGCTTCGGAGCCGAGACATGAAAATGCTGAAACAGATGCTGGCGGTGCTCTGGCCGACAAAGCGTCGCGTCTACCGCCGCAAGCGCTACGATCCCGAGCGCGTCATCCGCTCGTTCCTCGAATTGCTCGAGCGGCTGCGCCCGGTGCTGCATGGCGGCGGCCCCGTGCCGCACGGCGTGCTTCGGGAGAAGCCGTGATGCAGGCCTCGTTAAATGCGCTTTGCGATTTGCCTGCGGGCGTCGAGATCAAGCGCGCCGCCGCCGATATTACCAGCGTCGCGCCGAGCGGATTGTTCGAGGGCTATGCCAGCCTTTTCGGCATCGTCGATGCCGGTCGCGACGAGGTCGTGCCCGGCGCGTTTGCGGCCTCGCTGCAAAAGCGCGGCGCCAGCGGCGTAAAGATGCTGTGGCAGCATCGCGCCGCCGAGCCGATCGGGCAGTGGACGGCGATCGAAGAAGATAAGCGCGGCCTGCGCGTCACCGGACGGCTCAACCTGGCGGTGGCGCGCGCCCGCGAAGTGCTCGCCTTGATGCGCGAGCGCGCCGTCGACGGCCTGTCGATCGGTTTCAAGGCCGGGCGCAGCGCGATCGACCGCAAGACCGGCATCCGCCGGCTCTATGCGGTCGACCTATGGGAAATCTCGGTCGTGACGTTTCCGATGCTGCCGCAGGCGCGGATCACTGCGGTGAAGGACGCCGGTGGGGAGGAGCGGCTGCTGCGCGCGCTGCGCGAGGGGGTGCGGTTGATGCGCTCATAACGGCTGCTGATCGTGAGCGGCCCTTCTCCCTTGATGGGAGAAGGTGTCGTTGCGCAGCAAGGACGGATGAGGGTGAGCTAACTGCCACGCACCCCTCATCCGACCCGCGCTCACGCGCGGGCCACCTTCTCCCACAAGGGGAGAAGGTGCGCGCACGAAGTGCGGAACTAATCCCAATCAAAGAAGCCATGCTCGACACGCGCCAAAGCAGCATCGAATCCGATCTGCTCGATCTCAGACGCGCGCTCGCCGCGTTCGATGTGCAGGTCAAATGCCTGCGGCTCATCCATGTGCTGCGCAAATACAGTGCGGACCAGCCGCGCGTTCCCGCGGGCACGCCGGAAGGCGGCCAATGGACGAGCGGCGGCGGGGGAGGGGGTAGCGGCGGGCCCAACGGCCAAAGCGATTCTGGTTTTGAAAGCGACTCAGGCGATTTCACTTCGCTCGACGAAGGGCGAAGCGCCAGCTCGGGTGACGAGAAACCGCCCGAGATTCCGGAAGAGGAACCGTCGATGGCGAAAGAAAGGTATGCGATTCTAAAACTAGTCGCCAGAGCCGCGAACAATATAGCGATAGCACTTGCCGCTCCGGGCTGGTTTCAGCGAAGATTTCTGGACTGGGTCGTCGCTTCGAATGAGCCGCCGAAAACTCTTGAGGAGCTGCAGCAAATTTCCTCATGGCCAAGACCAGGATATGATATTCATCACATCGTCGAGCAAGGACCGGCAGAACAGGACGGATTTCCACGGTCGCAAATCGACGCGCCGGAGAACCTAGTACAAATTCCCACACTGAGACACTGGCAGATAACGGCGTGGTATGCTAGGTCGAATCCGGACTTCGACTGGCTCACCCCGAGAGAGTACTTGCGCGGACAGAGTTGGGACGAACGAACGCGCGTCGGGTTGGATGCCCTTGTGAGGTTCGGGGTGCTCGCGCCATGAAGAAACAGAATCTAAAGACCATGTCGACGGCGGCTTTGGTGGATCTGTTTCGCGATTACTCGCTGGAGCAGGACACGGCCATGATCTATGGAGAGCAGCCAAAAGTGAATCGGCTTGTCTGGAAGTTGAAAGATGTCGCCGACGAGTTGAAGTCACGCATAGGCGATCAGCGTTCCGGTCTTCTCACCCTTTACGACCACCGAAATGCGCAAGTCCGCGTTAATGCAATAAAGGCGACATTAGCCGTCGCACCGCAGAAGGCGCGGGCAGCGCTTGAGACGCTTGCAAATTCAAAAGAGTTTCCGGCTGCCGGAGAGGCCGGAATGTCCATCGTCGCGCTGGATCGAGGGATATTTAAGCCAACCTAAACATCGTCCGAGCGCCCCGCGAACTCCTGCCCGAGGAGTGGAGTCAAATGGATCATCCGCGCACGGCTATGGAAAGCTGACCTCGAACATACCGCCTATCCGATTAATTGAGGCTGCCATGTCAGACCAAGAGAAATATACTATTCGGATTTACGTCCGCCCGGTCGAGGCACAGTCCATTCTCAACGGAAAAGTAGAGTACCTGCAAGCGAAAATGTTTCTGAACATGCTCACCGAACGTAGCTACAAACCCGAATATATGCCGCGCCCCATTCCCGAACCTGGTCAGGATTTTTACGAACTGACGAAGCAACAATATGGCACTTATCTGCAGTTCCTCGACCGTTTGAAAGGCAAGGCGTCGAGACCGGACTAATTCGCCTGCGAACGAAGGATGCCGAGCCTACGCGACGCACTCCGTGGCACCGGGATTTTGTTCAATAGAAGCTCGCGCAAACCACCCCGCCTCACGCCCGCGTGAGGCGCGAGCGCGCCCGCGCGCGCGTCAATCAACACAACAAGGAGACATCATGCACATGAGCGAACATCACCGCCTGGAGGCGAAGTCGGCGAATATCGCCGCGGAGTACGAGGACTTCAACCGCGCCTTCGAAGCCTACAAGGAGCAGAACGACGCCACGCTCGCCGAAATCAAGTCGAGGCTCGGACCCGACGTGCTCACGACTGAAAAGCTCGCGCGCATCGACGCCGCGCTCGACTCGCATCAGCGCGTCATCGATCGCATCAACCTCGACCGCGCCCGCCCGCGCCTCGGCGCGGAGCGCACCGATCATGTCGGGCACGAGCACAAGGCGGCGTTCGGCCTTTACATGCGCGCCGGCGAAGCGCCGGGCCTGAAAGCGCTCGAGGAAAAGGCGCTCTCCGTCGGCTCGGGGCCGGACGGCGGCTATCTCGTGCCGCAGCCGGTCGAAGAGGAAATCTTGAAGCGCATGGCGAACATTTCGCCGATCCGCTCGATCGCCAGCGTGCGCACGATCTCCGCGGCAAGCTTGCGCATGGCGTTCTCGACCGTCGGGCCGGCGACGGGCTGGGTCGGCGAAACCGATCCGCGCCCGCAAACCGCGACGCAGACGATCGCAGACATGACGTTTCCGGCGATGGAGCTCTACGCCATGCCGGCGGCGACGCAGACGCTGCTCGACGATGCCGTGGTCGATATCGAGCAATGGATCGCCGACGAGGTAGCAGTGGTCTTCGCCGAGCAGGAGGGCAGCGCCTTCGTCAATGGTGACGGGGTGAACAAACCGCGCGGCTTCCTGTCGTACACCAAGGTTGCGCAAGCCGCGTGGCTCTGGGGCGACATCGGCTACGTCGTCTCCGGTGCCGCCGGCGCTTTCGCCGATCCGAATCCGTCGGACGAATTGTTCGACCTGATCTATTCGCTCAAAGCCGGTTACCGGCAGAACGCCAGGTTCGTCATGAACCGCAAGACGCAATCGGCGATCCGCAAGTTCAAGACGAGCGAAGGCGATTATATCTGGCAGCCGCCGACGACTGCCTAGGCGCACGCAACGCTGATCGGCTTCCCCGTGGTCGAGGCCGAGGACATGCCCGACATCGCGGCGAATTCGTTTGCGATTGCCTTCGGCGATTTCCAGCGCGGTTATGTCGTCGTCGACCGGCTCGGCATCCGCGTCTTGCGCGACCCGTTCTCGGCGAAACCGTATGTCTTGTTCTACACGACGAAGCGCGTCGGCGGCGGCGTGCAGGATTTCGATGCGATCAAGCTGATGAAGTTTGGGACGACGTGAGGACCACAGCGTGTCATACCCGACGCGCGCCAGCGCGCTCGGGAATCCAGGAGCAATCGCATCCATATCTGGATTCCCGCTTTCGCGGGAATGACACCCGCTGGACCGTCATCGCCAACCCTGAATCACGCCCTCGATCCACGCGCGCTGCGGCGCGACGAGCACCGCCTGCGTGAGCTTGCCGCAATGGCGCGCCCCTTCGCCTTCGGCAAAGGCGACGATCGCGGCGAGCTTTCCGTCCGCCGTGAAGATCGGGCCGCCGGAATCGCCGGTGCAGGCGCCGGTCTCGTGCTGCGGACTTTCGAGCCAGAGCAGCACGGACGAGAGTGGCGCGCGCAAGCTAACGCGCCCGGTGCGTAGCGTCCCCGAGCTTTTGGCGTCGCCTTCGCGGGCGACGCCAAAGCCGGCGATCTCGAATGACGTGCCGATTTCGTAACGCAAGGCGTCCGCGAAAGCCGGCGCGGTGAACTCCGCGGGAAGCGGATCGGCGGTTTCGATCAGCGCGAGATCGATCGAGCGGCTGCGCGTTCGCGGCGCATCGGCGTGAAAGTCAGGGTGCTTCGCAACGCGGCGCAATGCCAGGAGCGGCTGCCCCGGTATGTAGGCGCGCGTATCGCTCGGATTTGAAACGCAATGTGCGGCGGTGAGAATGATGGTTCGCGTCAGCACGACGCCGCTGCAGAACCCCGCCTGTTTGCCGCTGCGCGACAAGACCATGACGACGTGGCGCTGCCAGGGCGCGGCGCCTGTGCTGCGGCCGACGATGGCGCTCGCGGGTGGTCCCGAAAGCGTCATGACTAAGCAAACAAAAAGGCCCCGGACAAAAGGCATTCGCAACAACGATCGTGCGCGGACCTTCTCCCAACTCATGTCGGCTGTTGCCGACATGAGCATTTTAAGGTGCCGAAGTCGCCAACAGGCGACTTCGAATGGGAGAAGGTGTCGTTGCGCAGCAACGACGGATGAGGGTGAAGCAGCTGCCACGCACCCCTCATCCGACCCGCGCTGCGCAGCCAAGTGTACGCAGGCTGCGTAAACTTGCCTGCTTGCGGGCCACCTTCTCCCACAAGGGGAGAAGGGGCGCGCGTCATCATCGTAGCTCGGTCTCATCCTCGGACTTCTCGCATGATCCCAGTCATCGTCAACGGCCCGGCGGTTGAGCCGGTCGCGCTTCCAGACGCCAAGAAATGGCTCAAGGTCGAGACATTCGACGATGACGACGTCGTCGGCGCGCTCATCACGGCGGCGCGGCTGATATTGGAGGCGCAGATCCGTCGCATGCTGATCACCCAGACCTGGCGGCTCATCTACGATCGCTGGCCGAATGGGCGGCTGATCAAAATTCCGCTTGCCCCCTTCCAGTCGCTGATCGCAATGCGCGTCTATGACGCCAACGGCACGGCGCAGGCGGTCAGTTCGTCGCTCTATCATGTCGACGCTAGGCCAGATGCCGCGCGCATCATCTTCGGCGCGCCGCCGCCGCCGCCCGGCCAGGAAAACGCAGCTTTCCAGGATGGACTTTGGCGCTTCTTCGTTCCGCAGAAGGGCTGGATCGCGTATGTCGAAAGCGAAGGCATTGTCGTGCTCTTCGACGGCAGCGGCTGGAACGAGCTCGGTCTATCGCTCCGCAATCTTCAGAACCTGTCGGAACTCGGCATCGGCACGAGCGCGGACGCGACCAATGTGCTGGCGGCCAAACTCAACAATGCTCTCTTCACCGCGAAAGCGACGAGCGAAGGCGGCACAGGCAATCTGCGCTACATCCTCAACAAGAGCGCCGTGGGCAACACGGTTTCGCAACTCTATCAGGATGGCTATTCCGGACGCGCCGAAGTCGGCTTGATCGGCGACGACAATTTCCACGTCAAAGTGTCGGCCGATGGCTCGGTTTGGCATGAGGCGATCAGCGTCGACAAGACGACGGGAAAGCCGTCGTCTTGTCGGGTATCATCATCCCCAACCGCAACACGTTCACCGATGTGGCGCTCGACAGCGGCACGTCGACCTTCGGCGCGAGCTTTGCACGTATTCCGCTGAACAGCGTCAACGCTGACAGCGGCAGCAATTGGGATAACACGAACCACTGGTACACGTGCCCGCGGGACGGCATCTATCAGATCACCGGCTCGCTGCGGGTCGGTCCCGGAGGCACGTCGAGCACGGAGGCCGGCGATCAGTACGGAATCGGCGTGTATACGAGCGAAGCGGACGGCCCCTGGTTCTTGTGGCACTCGGTCGGCATGGCGCCTTCTCTACGCTCGACGTTTGCTTATTCGCGGCTGAGTTTTCAGCATAGCGGGGATATGCTGCGCATGTTCACCTTTTCGGACCAGGGCGTCGTCGTTTTCCGCGCGGGGCTGCAGATCGTGCTCGTCTCCGACGCCGTCCCATGAATGCGTGCTCCGCGATCCATGCGGTCGCTTGAGCGCGGTTAATCCGCAGGACTGAGCACCACGTTCGCGCGCCGCAACCGCGCAATTTCCTTCGGATTCGCATCTCCCGCCGTGAAGGCGGACCTTCTCTTCCGCGCAATCCCGCGCCGGAAAACCGGAGCTCGCGCAATGCTCAATCCACTCCGGTCCATCCACAGCAAGCTGGACCTCATCATCCGCTTGCTGGGAACCAGCATACAAAAGGAGATCATGATGAGTCAGGCAACCGACAATCTTGCAGCAGCCGTGCAGCATGAAACCAGCGTCGTGGCTTCGGTGACGACGTTGATTTCCGGGCTTGCGTCGCAGATCAAGCAGGCGAGCGCGGATCCGCAGGTGCAGGCGCTCGCCGATCAGATCAACGCCAATTCCGACACTCTCGCCAATGCCGTCGCCGCGAATACGCCGGCGGCTGCGGAGGGACAAGTTGGCGACGGACAGACGAGGAGCGGCGCGACAGGCTGAGCCGACGCGTACGCAGACACGCAGACCGGGGCCGCTCTTTCGGGAGCGGCCCTTTTTATGGCGGAGACTTCTATGCCGACGATTCCCAGGGATGTCATCGCGGCCGCACAGGCCGCGCAAAGGAGGTGGAGCGTTCCCGCGTCGGTTACGATTGCACAATGGGCGATCGAAAGCGGCTACGGCGCGCACATGCCCGCTCGCTCCAACAATCCATTCGGCATCAAGGCACGCGCGGGACAATCCTCCGTCTCAGCCATGACCACGGAAGTGATCGGCGGGCGGACAATTCATCTGCCGCAGCCCTTCCGCAAATTCGGCTCGCTTGCCGAGGCGTTCGATCTGCACGGGCAGCTCTTGCACGACGGCCGGCCCTATCGGCATGCGATGACACTCGCCGGAAATCCCGATGCTTTTGCCAATGCGCTCACCGGCGTCTACGCGACCGATCCCCACTACGGCCGCTCGCTCACCGCACTGATGAAGGCCCTCGATCTCTACAGATACGATCGTCAGCTTTGATGCGTGCGCTGTTCATCCTGTTGCGCCCGCTGCTCTGCGGAATATGCGGCAGGCAGTTGCACGAATGCGATGCGAGGAATTGGCTCGCTGAGCCTCGCGTCCCTGATCTTGTCCGCGGACTGAGCGGCCGCAGCTGCGCGCAAGCCTATCCCGGTCGCAACCCACGAAAGGAAGAACCATGCTGCTCAACAAATGGGTCCAGTTCGGCCTCGCCGCGCTCGTCGCGTTGCTCGGCTTCGCATCGAGCTTCGATTGGACGACGCTCGTGTCGCCGAAAACGGCCGGCGCGATTGTCGGAACCATTGGCGTGTTCAAAATGCTCACCAATGCGATTGCGCCCGCGCCGGGGAAAACCGCCGCGGCGACCGACGGCACCATCATTACGCACACGGCGAGTTGATCGATGCTCGCGCTCCTGCCGCTCGTCCTCAAGCTCCTGCCGGCGCTGATCGGGATGGTCGAATCGATCATTCAGTCGGCGCGTGACAACAGGTTGCTTGAGGCCGGGCAGGCGGAGGCAATCGCGGCGGCTTTGACGAAAGCACAGGCGCAGGTCGCGCTCGCCCGGCAGGCCGAAGCCGATGCCCTAGCGCGTCACGCGAAAGACCCGACCGATTCGGCTTTCGATCCCGACTTCGACCGGAAAAACTGAGATGCGCTTCACAATCATCCTGCTTTCCGCTGCCATCCTCTCGGCCTGCGCCAAGCAGCAGCCAGAGCTCGCCTTGGCAGTCGCGCCTTACTGCGAGGTGGCGCGGCCGATCTATTGGAGCGCCAAGGACACGCGGACCACCAAGGAGCAGGCAGACCGCGAGAACGCAAAGTGGAAGCGTCTGTGCGGCAACCAGGCCAAGCCGGCAGCGGGCCAATGAGGTCGCCCGTTCAGCCGTTATTCATGGTCCACGGCCAAGATGGGCGGATCATGCGCATCTCTCTGCTTGCTGCAACGGCTGCGTTTTGCCTCGCCGCTTCGACCTTACTGCCGTGGCAAGCGTCCGGCGCGCAGCTGGCGCCGCTGCAATGCCTCTCGACCGAAGAAACGCGTGAGGAAATCGCCTCTGCGAGACTGGTCCAGCCACTCGTCGTGATGCGGCGCGCCGCCGGCGACTTGCGTGCGGAGGCCGTCGAGGGCCGGCTCTGCCGCTGGAATAACGAGCTCATTTATGAGATCAGTCTGCTGCGGCGCGACGGGCATATCGTCCGCGTGCTTTTCAACGCGGCAGACGGCAAAGCTGTGGAGCGCCGCTAGAGCAGGACGGTCTCGTGCGGCTCCTCGTTGTCGAAGACGATCGCGATCTCAATCGGCAGCTCGTGCAGGCGCTCGACCAGGCGGGCTACGCCGTCGACCGCGCCTATGACGGCGAAGAGGGGCACTTTCTCGGCGAGACCGAGCCTTACGATGCCGTTGTGCTCGACATCGGCCTACCCAAAAAGGACGGCATCACCGTACTCGAGGAATGGCGTCGCGCGGGCCGCATGATGCCGGTGCTCATTCTGACCGCGCGCGACCGCTGGAGCGATAAGGTCCAGGGCTTCGACGCCGGCGCGGATGACTACGTCGCCAAGCCTTTTCACATGGAGGAAGTGCTGGCGCGCCTGCGTGCGCTGCTGCGGCGCGCGACCGGACACGCGACCAACGAGCTCACCTGCGGGCCGGTGCGGCTCGACACCAAGGCGGGTCGCGTCGTTGTCGACGGCGCGCCGGTGAAACTTACGTCGCACGAATACCGGCTGCTTGCCTATTTGATGCATCATTCGGGGCGGGTGATTTCCCGCACGGAGATCGTCGAGCATCTCTACGACCAGGATTTCGATCGCGATTCCAACACGATCGAGGTTTTTGTCGGACGCTTGCGCAAAAAGCTCGGCGTCGACGTCATCCAGACGGTCCGCGGGCTTGGTTATTTGATTGCTCCACCCACTGCGAGCAGCGCGTCGCAGGCTGCAAGTCAGTAAAGCTGGATGGCGCGTCTACGATTCGGCGAGCAATCGATCGCAGTCCGCCTGTTTGTCATGTCGGCTTTATGGAGCTTTGCGATCCTGCTCGTGGCAGGACTGCTGCTCAGCGCGTATTACCGCCACACGACAGAACAGGCCTTCGACGATCGCCTCGGTACATTTTCCCGCGCGCTCATAGCCGACATCGTCGCCTCCGGTTCCGATCGCATCGAAACCTCCGGACTTGGCGATCCGCGCTTCGAAGTGGCGTTGTCGGGTTGGTATTGGCAAGTCACACGGCTCGATGCCGAGAAGCCGGAAGTGCAGGCGTCGCGCTCGCTTTTCGCTGCGAGCCTGCCGCGTCTCGCGGACGAGGGCATTCCGGCCGAAGAAGGGGGCCTGCGCCGCGCCTCGATCAAAGGGCCCGACGATCGCCCCTTGCGCCTCGTCGAGCGTGTGCTCGATACCGAAGGCAACGGCATCTATCTCGTGCAGGTCGCAGCCTCGATCACCGATCTCGAAGCGCAGATCCGGCGCTTCGAGCTGGCGCTCGCCGTCACCTTCGCGTTGCTCGCATTAGCGCTTGTCGGCACGACGGCATTCCAGGTTCGCTTCGGCCTGCGGCCGTTGCGGCAGCTCGAGGCGGGCATCGCCGAGATCCGCCGCGGCGAGACCGATCGCGTCGAAGGTGCTTTTCCGCGCGACATCGCGCCGGTCGCGGCGGAACTCAATCTGCTCATCGCGGCCAATCGCGAGATCGTCGAACGCGCACGCACGCAGGTCGGCAATCTCGCACACGCCTTGAAGACACCGCTCAGCGTCATCGTCAACGAGGCGGCGGCAAGCAAAGGCACATTTGCCGAAAAGGTGCGCGAGCAAGTGCAGATCATGCGCGATCAGGTCGCCTATTATCTCGATCGCGCGCGCGCGGCGACGCGCGCAGGCGCGGTCGGCACCACGACCGAAGTCCAACCGGTGATCACCGCTTTGCAGCGCACATTCGAAAAGATTTATCGCGAGCGCGCGCTCAGCATCAGCACGGACGTGCCGGAGGGCTTACGCTTCCTGGGCGAGCGGCAGGACTTTGAGGAGATGGTCGGCAACCTCTTCGACAATGCCGGCAAGTGGGCGCAGTCGGCGATTGCCGTGCGCGTCGGCAACCGACCGAACGAGACCCCTCAGCGCAAGTTCCTGCACATAATTGTCGATGACGACGGGCCGGGTCTCGCGCCGGAGGAGCGCGAGGAGGCGACCCGCCGCGGCCGCCGGCTGGACGAGACGAAGCCCGGCTCTGGGCTTGGCCTGTCGATCGTCAGCGATCTCGCCGCGGCCTATGGCGGCGCGCTCAGGTTAGACACGAGCCCGCTCGGGGGCTTGCGGGCCGAGCTCAGCCTGCCGGCCGCGTGAGCCCGGCGCGATCTGCATCGCCTCCTGCGACACATTCCACCTTCCTGCGACCCGCCCGACCGGCTAAACCCTGGTAGATGATCTGGGTCGTTTTCGCCGTGATGACCGGCCTCGCGGTGTTTTCCGTGTTGTGGCCGTTGTCGCGCTCGCGCCGGATTTCACCGGCGAACCTTCCCAACATCTCGCTCTATGAAGCGCAGGTCGCCGAGATCGACCGCGACGCGGCCTCCGGCCTGATCCCCGCTCCGGATGTGCCCGCAGCCAAAGCTGAAGCGGCGCGCCGTCTGCTGGCCGTCTCGGCCGCGCAGCCGAGGTCGGCGCCCTCGCAGCGCAACCTGCGCATCGCCGCCCTGGCTGCGATCATCCTCATCCCCGTCCTCGCGCTCGGTCTCTACAGCCGGGTTGGCCGGCCGGATCTGCCGGACGAGCCGCTCTCCGACCGCCTCCAAGCGACAGATTCCGGCAAGACGGATATCGCTGCTGCGATCGTTCGCATCGAAGCGCATCTGCGCGAGCACCCCGAAGACGGACGCGGTTGGGACGTGATCGCTCCCGTCTATCTGCGCCTCGGCCGCGCCGACGATGCGCGGCGCGCATTCACTGAAGCGATCCGCCTCCTCGGCGACAGTGCCGCGCGCGAAGCAGGGCTCGGCGAAGCGATTCTGGCGAACGCGCAGGGCGTCGTCACCGCCGAGGCGCGGCAGGCTTTTGAGAAAGCCAAAGCCGCCGATCCCGCTCTTCCTCAACCACGCTACTATCTCGGTGTTGCGGCGCTGCAGGACGGCAAGCCGGATGAAGCGCGCGCGATCTGGACAAAGCTCGCCGACGAGGCACCGGCGGGTGCGTCTTGGGTTCCCGTTATACGTCAGAGGATCGCCGCGCTTGACGGCACGCCCGCCGCCGGTCCGGACGGCGCCGCCGGCAAATCCATCGCGGCTCTGCCGCCGGCCCAACGCGCCGCTGCCATCCGCTCAATGGTTGAGGGTTTGTCGGCGCGTCTCCAGCAAAGCGGCGGCAGCCTTGATGAATGGCAGCGGCTTGTGCGCGCTTACTCTGTTCTGAACGAGCCGGAGAAAGCACGCGCGGCGCTAATCCACGCGCGCAAAAACCTGTCGGGCGATGCCGGTGCGAATGCAGAGCTCGATCGTCTCGCGCACCAGCTCGGGCTCGAAGGCTGATGACCCGCCGCGCCCGTAGACTGACGCTGATCGGCGCCGCGCTTTGCGTGTTCGGGGTCGCCGTCGGGCTCGTGCTGTTCGCGCTGCGGGATAACATCGTCTTCTTCTACAGCCCCGCCGAAATCGAAGCGCGGCATGTCGCGCCGGGCGTGCGCTTGCGCATCGGCGGTCTCGTCGAGCAAGGCTCGTTCAAACGCGATCAGGGCCGCTCCGTTTCGTTTGTCGTCACCGATGGCAAGGGCAGTCTGCCCGTGACTTACACGGGGATTCTTCCCGATCTTTTTCGGGAAGGGCAGGGCGTCGTCGCCGAGGGCAGTCTCGATCAGACCGGCACGTTTCGCGCCGACAACGTGCTCGCCAAGCATGACGAGCGCTATATGCCGCGCGAAGTCGCCGACGCCTTGAAGAAGCAGGGTGTCTGGCAAGGCGGAAATAGTACGGCCAGCACGCAGGGCGTGGCGCGATGATCGTCGAGGCAGGTCACTACGCTCTCGTCCTGGCCTTTGTGCTCGCCCTCTTCCAAGCGACCGTGCCGCTGATCGGCGTAGGCCTCCGCGACGCGAGATTGATGCAGAGCGCACGCTCTGTTGCTTTGACGCAGTTTGCTTTTGTTGCGATCGCTTATGCCGCACTGACATACGCGCACGTCACCTCCGATTTCTCGCTCGTCAACGTGTACGAGAATTCGCATTCGGCGAAGCCGCTCGTCTACAAGATCAGCGGAGTTTGGGGGAACCACGAGGGCTCGATGCTTCTGTGGGTTCTCGTGCTCTCGATCTGCGGCGCCTCCGTCGCGCTGTTCTCCCGGATCATGCCGGAAACTTTGCGCGCCGGCGCGCTCGGGGTCCAAGGCTGGATCGGCGCGGCCTTCCTGCTCTTCGTGCTGGCGACGTCCAATCCGTTTGCGCGCTTTGCCCAGGCGCCGCTCGAAGGGCGCGATCTCAACCCGATCCTGCAGGACCCGGGTCTCGCCATCCACCCGCCGCTGCTTTATCTTGGCTATGTCGGCTTCTCCGTCACCTTTTCCTTCGCCGCGGCCGCGCTGATTTCCGGTCGGATCGATGCTGGTTGGGCGCGCATCGTGCGTCCCTGGGTGCTTGCGGCATGGACGTTCCTGACGCTCGGCATCGCGATGGGCTCCTACTGGGCCTATTACACGCTCGGCTGGGGCGGATTCTGGTTCTGGGATCCGGTCGAGAATGCGTCGCTGATGCCTTGGCTGGCCGGCACGGCGCTTCTGCATTGCATGAGCGTGATGCAGAAACGCGACGCGCTGAAAATCTGGACGATTTTTCTCGCCATCCTGGCCTTTTCGTTATCGCTACTCGGCACGTTCCTGGTGCGCTCCGGCGTGCTCACCTCCGTGCACGCTTTCGCCAATGATCCGGCGCGGGGCGTTTTTATTCTAGTAATTCTCGTCCTGTTTATCGGCGGCGCGCTCGTTCTGTTCGCGCTGCGCGCCAACACGCTTCAAGCAGGTGGCGTATTCGCGCCGGTATCGCGCGAAGGGGCGCTCGTTCTCAACAACCTCCTGCTCACCTGCGCCTGCGCGACAGTTTTTATCGGCACGCTCTATCCGCTAGTGCTCGAGGCGGTGACAGGCGAAAAGATTTCGGTCGGCGCGCCATACTTCAATCTTACCTTCGTCCCGCTTTGTCTGCCCTTGGCGATCGCCATGCCCTTTGGGCAGCAGCTCGCGTGGAAGCGCGGCAGTCTTTTGGGCGCAGCGCAACGGCTCACCCTGGCCATCGGCTGCGAGTTTTTGGCTGTGGTTGCTTTGGCGCTTGTCAAAGGGGGACCGGTTCTCTCGGTGATGGCCGCCGGTCTGGCGATTTTTCTCATCACCGGCTCGTTCGCCGACATCGGCGCGCGCGCGTTGCGGGGCGGGGGTCATGTGTTCGCCCGCGCATTCGGTTTGCCGCGTTCGGCCTGGGCAACCGCGATTGCCCATGCCGGCATCGGAGTGACGCTGTTCGGGCTCGCCTCGACCGGATGGGGCGTCGAAGAGGTCGCACGCATGCAGCCGGGCCAAACAGTCGCGGTCGGCCCTTACGAAGTGACCGTGGCGAGCATCACGCCGGGCAAGGGCCCGAACTACGACGAGACGGTTGCGCACACGCTGGTGCGCTCGGGCGGAGTGGCCATTACGGAAATCAACCCGTCGCAGCGCTTCTATCCCGTGCGGGAGATGCATCGCGCGGAAGCCGGGATCGCAACGCTGGGCCTCGGTCAAATCTATATGTCGGTGGCCGAGGTGAACCGCGACGGCAGCATCGATGCGCGGCTTTATTGGAAGCCGTTCGTCATCCTGATCTGGATCGGTGCCTTGGTCATGGCAGCCGGCGGTCTGTTGTCGCTTTCCGATCGCCGCATCGGGTTTGCTTTTGTGGCGCGCGCTCGCCGGAGCGCCGCCCCGGCTTTCCAGCAGGCGGCGGAATAATGCGGGCGATCTGTCTTGCGCTATTGTTTTCGCTCGTGGCGCTGGCCCCGGCTCATGCCGTGCGGCCCGATGAAGTGCTTGCCGATCCACAGCTTGAGGCTCGCGCTCGCGCAATTTCCGCCGAGTTGCGCTGCATGGTGTGCCAAAACCAATCGATCGACGATTCCGACGCGCCGCTCGCCCGCGATCTGCGCCTTCTCGTGCGCGAGAGACTGAAGGCCGGCGACAGTAACGATGCGATCCGCACATTCCTGACCGCGCGCTACGGCGACTTCATCCTTTTGAAGCCGCCGCTCAAATTGGACACCGTGCTGCTCTGGGCGGGACCTGGCACCATTTTGCTTCTCGGCGCCCTGATCATCCTCATGCGCCGATCGAACGGCAATAACGAGGTCCGTTCGGGTGCCGAATTGACGGCGGAAGAAGGCGCCGAGCTTGCCTCCATCCTTTCCTCCAAGGACGAGGCGCAGCGCCAAGCCGGCTGAGTTTTCGGCGAGCTCACCGGCGCGACTATCCGGAATTGCGGGCGAATTCATTAACGGCGCTTCGGCTTTCGAGACCTGAAGGTTCAGATCGCCGCCTTCTCCACAAATCCTCAACTCTTGTCGGCGAGACTGGCCGGGCTTCCGGATTCGCGCCCCGCATGTCTCTGCACGTACCGACCATCCTCTTCCTGACGGTCCTGGTCGCGCTGCTTACCGGCATGCTGCTCATCTTCTCGTGGGCCCAGAACCGTCTGCACCGCTCGCTTGCCTGGTGGGGCGTCGCAAACCTCCTCGGCGGGGCAGGGGCCGCACTCTTGGCCGCGCGCGGCAGCATCCCTGATTTCCTCAGTATCGACTTGGCGAACGCGCTGCTGTTTTGCGGCTATGGCGCGATGTTGTCTGCGGCGCGCCGGTTCATTGGCCGCCCGGCAGACGCACGACTGCTCTTCGGCGGCGCCGCGCTTTGGTTAATCGCCTGTCAGCTGCCGGCCTTTCACGCCTCTGCGGCGGCCCGCGTCTGCTTCATCTCCTTCGGCATCGCCGCCTACAGCTGGACGATCGCCTACGTTCTCATCAGAGGTCAGACGGAGCGATTGGCCTCGCGCATCCCCGCAGCGATTTGGGTGTGCCTCCATGGCGCCTCGTCGCTTGTGCGCATTCCGATCTGTCTCGTCGCTCTGCCATTGAAGGAAGCCAATCTGATCTCGCATCCGCTCATCGGGTTCTTCGCGGTCGAAGCCATAGTGCAGCTGATCGCGATGAGCTTTCTGCAAATTGGGATGGAGAAAGAGCGCGACGAGCTGCATCAGAAGCTCGCGGCCCAGACCGACGAACTGACCGGAGCCGCAAACCGTCGCTCCGTCCTCGAGCGTGCCGACGCGCTGCTTGCGGACTGCCGAGCTCGCCACGTTTCGGCCGCTGTGCTTCTCCTCGATCTCGATCATTTCAAATCGATCAACGACACGTTCGGCCACGACGTGGGCGACGGCGTTTTGAGAGCCACTGCTCAGACCTTTTCCGAGGTGTTGCGGAAGGGCGACCTTTTCGGCCGCGTCGGGGGCGAAGAATTTGCCTGCTGTTTGCCGAACACCTCGCCGCTCGAGGCAATCGCCGTGGCGGAGCGTCTCCGCGCGGCAATATCGAAGCTTTGTCTCATGTCCCCGGGCGGAGCGATCTGCGTCACCGCCAGCGTCGGCGTCGCGAGCACGAATAGGGACGGCTACGATTTCGCGGAGCTTATGAAAGCCGCCGACGCCGCACTTTACGAGGCGAAGGCGCGCGGCCGTGACCGGGTGGTGAACGAGGTGTCGCCGCCGGCATATGCGCTGGCAAGCGAGCGCCTCGCCTCCTAAAGCTGCACTCGCCCGGCAAACCTTTCCAAGATTTCATCCAGCTGACATGGCACCGTAATCCGGGTCACTCCATCTTTCATGGCGAGGGCGGCAGACGCCGCGCATGAGATTTGGAGATCAAAAGAATGACCGACCCCCTGAATCGGGATCCGCAGGGCGAGGCGCTGTCGCCGGCCCGCACGCCTTCTCAAGCTCCGAAAACCCGCACCACCCGCGCCGCGCTGCTTGGCGCCGTTGCGGTGATCGCGCTTGGCGGGGCGATCGGCAATTCAGTTCTGCCGCATGGTGCGCTTGCCGAGGCGCCTGCTTTGACTGTTCCCGGTCAGGCTAGCGGGCCAGCCTCCTTCGCCGACATAGTCGATCGGGTGAAGAGCTCCGTCGTCGCCGTCAAGGTCAAAATGGTCGAGACGGCGGACGCTTCCGATGACGGTGATTCTTCCCCGGGCATTCCGCAGCTGCGTCCTGGCGATCCGCTCGAAAAATTCTTCAAACGTTTCGGCGGCGGCGAAGGCCTGCCGTTCCAGTTCCGCGGTCCGCAGCAGCACCATGGCGGCCAGGCGCTCGGCTCCGGCTTCATCATCTCGTCTGACGGATACGTCGTAACGAACAATCACGTCGTCGAGCATGCGAGCAATGTCACATTGACGCTCGACGACGGCCGCACGGTACCCGCAAAAGTCGTCGGCACCGACAAGAAGACCGACCTGGCGCTTCTGAAAATCACCGAGGGCGGCAACTTCCCGCATGTCGACTTTGCCTCCAAGGAGCCGCGCATCGGCGATTGGGTCATTGCGGTCGGCAATCCATTCGGCCTCGGCGGCACGGTGACCGCCGGCATCGTGTCCGCTCGCGGGC
>JAFASC010000288.1 GCA_019244955.1 Methylobacteriaceae bacterium
CTTCCTCGAGCGCGATACAATGTTCGAGATAGCCGAGGCCGGAGCCCCCGAACTCCTCTTCGACAGTGATCCCATGCAAGCCTAGCGCGCCCATCTTCGGCCAGAGGTCGCGCGGGAATTGGTTGGTGCGATCGATCTCCGCCGCCCGCGGCGCGATCTCATCCTGAGCGAAATCTCGTGCCGTCGTGCGGATCATGTCGGCGGTCTCGCCGAGGTCGAAGTTGAAGGCGGGGGCAACATTAGGGATCATGACAAGGCCCGGGAATGGCGGCGCTCAGGCAAGATAGCGTAAATCCGTCGGCGAAGTCATGCTGGTACGCTCGTCTTGCCCTCGGCGGCGTGATAGAACTCCGGCATGACCGAGGATCAGATCAATGCGGTGCTGAACCGGGTGAAGACTTGGCCGCGCGAACGGCAGGAAGACGCTGTCCAGGTTTTATTGACGCTGGAGAGAGTATCTACGGACCTCTATGTGCCGGATGCCGATGACCGTGCAGCGATCGAAGCGGCACTGGCTGAGATCGTCCGAGGCGAAGAGCCGGCCTCCGAGGCCGAGGTGCAGGCTGTCTTTCGTAAATATCGCTGATGCGATTGCGATGGCGGCTTCGTGCGCTGCGCGAGCTTGACGCCATCTGCGAGTATGTCGCCAGGGAAAATCCGGCTGCCGCGCAGGCGATCCTCAGGCGTGTTCAAGAATCGGCAAACTATCTCACGGTCTTCCCACAGCTAGGGCAAGCAACGAGCGTTGGCGGCGTGAGGACGAAACTGGTGCCCGGCTATCGTCTGTTCTACACGGTGCTTGCAGATCGGGACGAAGTGCAGATCATTCGGGTGCGGGACGTGCGCCGCCGGCCGATCTACACGGAATGATTAGCCCGCACTCAGAACGCACCCTGGAACATGCCGCCGTCGATGAGGAAATTCTGCCCGGTAATGTAGCCTGCATGCGTGCTGGCGATGAACGCGCAGAGCTTGCCGAATTCCTCTGGATTGCCGTAGCGCTTGGTCGGAATGCCTTCGGCACGCTGCTTCCACAGCTTGTCGAAGTCGATGCCCTGGCGGTCCGATGCCGACTTGACGTTCGAGCGCAGCCGATCGGTGTCGAATGCACCGGGCAGGATGTGGTTGATCGTGACGTTGGAGGCGGCGACCTCGCGCGCGACGCCGGCAAGAAAGGCCGTGAGCCCAGCGCGTGCACCGGAGGAAAGGTCGAGGCCGGCAAGCGGCATCTTCACCGAGCCCGAGGTGATGTTGATGATGCGTCCAAACTTGCGCTCGACCATGCCGTCGATCACCGCCTGGATGAGCTCGATCGGCGTGATCATGTTGGCTTCAACACCCTTCACCAGCGCCGCGTGATCGAGCTCGCGGAAATTCTTGAACGGCGGGCCGGCATTGTTGTTGACGAGAATGTCGGGTGCGGGGCAGGCGGCGAGGAGCGCGGCACGCCCATCCTTGCTGCCGACATCGGCGGCGACGGTGGTCACCTTCGCGCCGGTCTCGCGCACGATTTCCTTCGCGGCGGCGTCAAGCGCGCGCTCGTCGCGGCCATTAATGACCACCTCGCAACCCGCCTCCGCCAGCGCGGTCGCACAGGCCTTGCCGAGGCCTTTACTCGAAGCGCAGACCACCGCTTTGCGGCCCTTTATGCCGAGATCCATCTAGACGCCTCCGATGCCATTACCCGCGCCGGGAGGGCGCGTTCTTACGTAGCCGCTATAGGCATCCGGTCAGATGAAAAGCGCAAGCTTCTCCGCAAGCGGCATGCGATCGATGCCGGCGAGAGCATCGATGCGCGGGTCGGGCGCGGCGGGGGTCGCGAAGCCGGAGTGCCCTGCGCCAGCCTCCGCCAGCTCGCGAACAAGCCGCGCCTGTTCTTCGATGGCGCCGCAGATCGCGTCGTCGAAGCCACGCTCGCGCATGCTCCAGGCGACGTCTTGCAGCCGCTCTGAAATCGTCGACGCACCGGGCGGAGAGGAGGACGGCGTCAGCGGTGCAGATAAGGCGGCGAGTTTTGGCGGCGCCCCCAAGGCGGCTGGGCCGGCATGGCCAAGCGCGCGCTCGAGGCGCGTGACGGCCTGGAGCAATTGCGTCGTCTCCGCGGCGCGGCGCCGGCGATCGTATTCGATGAGGAACCAGCGCCCGCGCGCGGTCTCCATGACCGCGGCTTCGATGGCCTCGTAGTCTGTCTCCGTCAGTCCGGCTGGCGGCTTATTGGTCATTGCGTGCCGCCGCCGGATCCGGAAAATGGACCATGAAGAGCCCTGCTATGCCAACAGCGACGCAGACGAGCACGTAATAGACGGGCGCCATGCTGTTGCCGGTTGCTTGGACGAGCCACACATTGAGAAATGGTGCGAAGCCACCAAAAACCACTACGGCGAGATTGTAGGCAATCGACAGACCTGTCGAGCGAACTGCCACGGGGAAAATCTCCGCGACCAGGGCCGGCGCCGGTCCGAAGATGAAGGCGATCAACACGGCAAGCATTTGCGTTTGGAACAGATGTGCCGGTGTCGGATCATCGATCAGCCGCCGCATCATAAAAAGCAAAAGCCCGGAGAAGATGACCAGGGCAGGCAGGATGACCGCGCGGCGCCCGACCTTGTCCGACAAAAGGCCGGCGATCGGAACCAGGATAGCGATGAGGAGATTGGCGCAAACCAAGCCGATCTGCGCTTGATGCGCCGGGATGCCGAGCGACTCCGCCGCAAACAGCGGCAAGTAGATGGACAGCACGTATAATGTGCTTGTGCCGGCCACGATGATGCTGAACGCGGCGATCATCTCGCGTTTATGCGACGTGAAGACGGTGCGAAGCGGTGTAGAGCGCTGGCGGTTTGCTGATTGCAGATCCGCGAATTCCGGCGATTCGTCGATTCTGCGCCTGAGATAAACGCCGATCGGGCCGACGAGCGCGCCGAAGATGAAGGGCAGCCGCCATCCCCAGCTGTCCAGGGCATCCGGCGAAAGGCTCGTCGTGATCAGGAAGGCGGCCAGGCCGCCAAGAACGAAGGACAGGGCCTGAGAGGTCATCTGGAAGCTGCCGTAGAGCCCGCGCCGAGAGCGCGGGGCATATTCGATCAGCATCGAGGTGGCGGTGCCGAACTCCCCGCCGACGGAAAAGCCCTGGATCACGCGTGCGGCGAGGACGAGCAACGGCGCCCCGATGCCGATCGCCGCATATCCCGGCGCGGCCGCAAGCAACGCGGTTCCCACCCCCATGAGCAGGATAACCAGGCTCAGGGCCGCGCGGCGCCCGTAGCGATCGGCATAAACGCCGAAGAAGATGCCCCCGAGCGGGCGCATGACGAAGCCGATGCCAAAAAGCGCAAGGGCGGCGAGCAGTCGGGTTTCGCCAACTTCGGCAGGGAAGAAGACCCGTGCGATGCTCGCGGCGAGAATGCCGTAGACGATGAAATCAAACCATTCGAGGGCATTGCCGACGATCGAGGCGATGGCCACCCGGCGCCGCATCGCGGGAAGGATGGGTGAGGTCTGGGTCAGCGCGGTCATCGGACCTCCCGGTCGTTTCCTCGGGCAGACAACGCGCCTCTTCTTGTCAACGATTCGGTCGGTGTGACCACCTCTTCTCATATGCGCCGAAGAGGCTTAACCACAAATCAACAGCGCTCATCAGTCCTTCTTTTTCTCATTGAAAAGGAATGGTGCGACGTCGCGCACGCCGGGGGGCCGTTCGGCCCCGAAGGGCATCGGTCGGCAAACCGCCATTGCCGACAGACCAACGCGGGCGGTGAGCAGCCCGTTGAGCACGCCCTCGCCGAGCCTCGCCGACAGTTTCGCCGCGATGCCATGGCCGAGTACCTGCTGGACGAGGCTGTCCCCGACCGCCATCCCGCCGGTGATCGCGAGGTGGGAAGCGACCGACCGGGCGAGCTTGATCACGCCGAGGAAACCAGGGCGCCCGCCATAGATTTCGGCGATGCGCCGCATCAGCCGCATCGCTTGAGCGACGACGAAGAGCACATCCAGGAGCGCGCGCGGACTGATGGCGGTAACCACGGAGACCCGCTTTGCCGCCGTCGCGATTTCCCGCCGCGCCTCCTCGTCCAGCGGCAGCATCAGATTGCGTTCGGCGATATCGATGAGGTCGCGCCCGTCGACGATTTCATGGACGAGCTCCTTCAGCAGTGCGCGCGCGGTCGCGGTCTGAGGCCGATTCGCATAAAGCGCGGCGAGCTCACCGACACGCGTGCGGGCCGCCTCCCGGTCGTCCGCGGCGCGCGCCTCGGCCAAGCCAATATGCAGCCGCGCGATATGGGTTTGCCGATAGATCGCGGTCAGCTCACGCACCAGCACGACGATGAGCGACAGGAGCGCAAAGCCAGCCAGCGCTAGGCCGATCGTGCCGAGCGTCGTCGAACGGTCGAACAGGTCACGAAGCAGGCGATCGAACCAGAGTCCGAGCGCGAGGGCGGCGAGGCCGCCTGCTGCCGACCAGAACAGCCCGGCCCAGGACACAAACGTTCGCCGCAACAGACCGCGCTTTTGTGCGACCTCGATCGCACCTTCCTCGGTATCGAGCGCTATCGGCAGCCCCGGCTCCGTGACCGACAAGAAAGCATCGGGTTGCGGTTCGATGATTGTGCCGCCTTGCTTGCGAAACGCATCGGCCGTTTCGTCCGACAGCCGTACATGCGTGTCGTCGAGGCGAAAGGCGCGAGGGCGTGCACTTTTCTCATGAACAGGGTCTTGCATGCTCATCGCACTTTATCCCCAATGAGGAATTCCAGCGCCCGGTCGAGCCGAATATGTGGGAGGGGCAGGGCGAGCCCGTCCGTGCCGAGTTCCGCCACTGGCGGCCGAAAACGCACGAAGCGGTAGTCCGCCTCGCCCGGGGGCACCGCAAGCATCTCGCCGCGGAAGACGGCACGCGGATCGGTCGGCAATTCGCCTGGAAAGATCGCAACTTCGCTCGCGCCGTCGAAAATCTCCCCGGCAATCTCTTCGCCGGGCAGGGGGATGCCGACAATGGCGTTCAGCGTCTGCCGGTAGCCCGCGCGTTTTCGGCCTTCCTGGACGGCAACTTCCCGCGTGGCGCGCACGGCGGCCATTGCGACGACATCGACGGCCGCCCCGACGCTTTCGGCACGCGCAATGGCGCGGCCGACGAGATGGCGCAAGATCGCCTCGAGCCGGTCGTGGCTCGTGTGGTGCAAGTGATCGGCCTTGGTCGCGGCGAATAAGATTTTGTCGATGCGCGGCCGGAAAATGCTGGCGAGCAGGTGCGAGCGGCCGGCGCGGAAGGCGGTCAGCACCTCGGCGAGTGCGTTCTCGAGATCGCGCACGGCGGCCGGACCGGAATTCAACGCGGCCAGTGCATCGACGAGGACGATCTGCCGGTCGAGTCGGGCGAAGTGATCGCGGAAAAACGGCCGCACGACATGCGTCTTATAGGCTTCGTAGCGGCGCGCCATCATCGCGGCGAGGCTGCCTGAAACCTCGCTCTCCGTCTCCTGCACCTGCAGCGGCGCGAAGGTCAGCGCCGGCGAGCCCTCGAGATCGCCCGGCATGAGGAAGCGGCCGGGCGGCAGCGTCGAGAGCGCGTAGCGCTCGGCGCGCGCCGCTTTGAGATAGCCGGTGAACAACTCGGCGAGCCGGCGCGCCAC
>JAFASC010000021.1 GCA_019244955.1 Methylobacteriaceae bacterium
CAGAACCTCGGCAAAGCACAACGTCACGATCACAAAGAAGGGACCGCGCAGGCGGAGCGTGATCGCGCCGACAAAAAGCCCCGCGATCGCACTGAAGATGCCGCCGATCGGTACCGTGACGTAGATGGGCAGGCCAAAACGCGTCGACAGGATCGCCGCCGTATAAGCACCTACACCCAGAAAGGCGGTATGGCCGAGAGGGAATTCGCCGATATAGCCGACGATAAGGTTGAAGCTGGCGGCCATGGTCACTGAGAAAAGGATTATAACGCCGATATGGACGAGATATTCGTTGCGAATAACGATCGGCAGCATCGCCGCGAGAGCGAATGCGAGAAAAAGAAAAAGCCGCTCGAAGCCCATCAGGCGCGCTCAACCTGTCGCGAGAAGAGACCGTAAGGGCGGAACACGAGCATCACGATCACAAGCGCGAAGCCGATCGCATCGACATAGCCGGTGGCGATGTAACCCCCCCACAAAGCCTCTACAATTCCCAGAATGAGTCCGCCGACGATGGCCCCGGCGAAACTGCCCATCCCGCCCACGATCACGACGACGAAGGCCTTGAGACTGACCAGACCGCCAATCGTCGCCTGCGCAACGTAGATCGAGCCGAGCAACATCCCAGCAACGCCGGCGAGCGCAGCGCCGAGCGCGAAGGTCATCGCGTAGACCTGTTTCGAGCGGATGCCGACGAGCGAAGCGGCCATCGAATCCTGGAAAGTGGCGCGCATCGAACGCCCGAGCTTTGTGCGCTGGATCAGGAGGTGGGCCGCTGTAATCAGGATCGCGCACATCAGAACCACAAACAGGCGCGATTGAGTGACGACGACGGGGCCGAGGAAGAGCGGCCGATTCGAAAAGGGCTGCAACACCTTCTGCGGCGCGGTGCCGACGACCAGCAGGGTCGTATTTACGAGAAAGATCGACAACCCGATCGTCAGAAGGATTCCGGGCTCCTCACCCTGGTTGCGAATGCGCGCAATTAGCAGGCGATCGATGAGGTAGCCGGCGAGCCCCATTATGATTATGACAAGCGCAAGCGAGGTGAAGAAATTGAGTCCGGCTTGCGCCGTCAACGCCCAGCCGATCAGGCCGCCGACCATGTACAGCTCGCCATGCGCGAAATTCACGACTCGCATGAGGCCGAATACCAGGGTGAGCCCCAACGCCGACAGCGCATAAAAGGTCCCGTTGATCAGGCCATTCGCAAGCAGCTGGAGAAAGAGATCCATCAGGATTTCACGGAGTCACGCGATAGTGAGAAGCGCGATTGACACGCAGCGGGAGCGGGCGGCCGACTTCGCGACCGCCCGCCCATCCTCACTCGCCGATCGAAGTAGTAGCGACGACCTTTGGAACGCCGTTGGTAAGCTGCACGAGCACGATGTTAAAGCCGTGTGCCTGACCTTTGGCGTCGAACTTGAATTTCCCATTCGGGCCTTCGTAATCTGTCTTCGTGAGCGCGTCGCGGATTTTCTCGGGATCCGTCGAGCCCGCCCGCTGGATCGCATCCATGATTATGTTGAGCGCATTGTAGCCGGCAGCGCCGTACTTGCCAGGCTTTTCCTTATTGGCGCTTTCGTACTTCGTCACGAAATCCTGGTTCTTCGGAGTCTGCATCGTGTATGCATATGGTACCGCGGCGTAGATGCCTTCAGCCGCGGGTCCGGCGAGCCGCATGAAGTCGGCAGTCGCCCAGGAGCCGACGCCGAAGACCTTCTGATTAAGGCCGAACTCCGCCTTCTGTTTCACGAAGATGGAGCCGTCCTGCGTCTCGGCTGCCACAAACACGCCGTCGGCGCCCGACGAACGCAGTTTAGTAAGCAACGTGTAGAAGTCGGTAGTGCCGTGGTCGAAGTACTCCTTCATGACGGTCGTTGCACCAAGAGCCGTCATCCGCTTTTCGAATTCTTCGACACCGCCACGGCCGAAATCGTCGTTGACGCCGATATAGGCGATCTTCTTCAGCTTGAGCTGCTCGGCGAGAATCTTTGCGAAGGACTGCGCCAGCAATCCGTCTGTCTCGGTGGCGCGGAAGAACCATTTGTTGCCCTTCTCCGTCATGTCCGATTTAGACGACACGCCGGTGACGAGCGGAATCTTGTTGGTCTCGGCAACCGGCATGACGGCGATCGTCGCCGAGCTGCAGAACGCGCCGGAGAGCGCCACAACCTTGTCGCGCTGGATCAGTTTTTCTGCTGCGTTCACGGAATCCGCGGGCTTGCAGCCGCCGTCTTCGATGATCGCCTCGACTTTCTTGCCGAGAACGCCGCCGTTGGCATTACGTTCTTCGATTGCGAGTTTCGTGCCCGCCACATCGGCGCTGCCGTTATACGCGACAGAACCGCTCAGCGGCTGGATCACACCGATCTTGATCGTCTCCTGCGCCCATGCCCCGCCTGAAAGCAAGGTCGCCAGTACAAAACCGGTTGAAATGATAGACTTCATTTTTACTTCCCTCTCTGTTGCGACGTGCCTTGCTGGTAGTTGCCGTTTTGTCATTGAGTCTTGCGGGTTAAGTGCCGGAATAGGCCGACAATCTTGTCCCTGAGGATCGCCCACAGAAGATTGCCGGCATCCAGGGCTTGCGTGGCCTGTGCTGATGGTGCCTCAGCGTCTTTCGGCGCAGCGCGATTCGTCTGCGGCGCCGCAGCTTCGAGTTTCGCCTCGAAATTGCGCACGAATTCGTTGGTGAGGCGCGATGCGACTTCCTGAATGACGCCGGCTTTGCCGAACTGCGCGAGCGCGCCGGCGAGATTGATCTCCGAGATGACCTCGACGCGTGTCGGCGCGCCGCTTTCGCCGCCCGATAACCGATACGTCATGCTGCCATTGGCGCGCGAGCCGGAGCGTTGGTCCGCGCCTTTGCCGGAGACAATCGCCGTCCACTCTTCGCGCCGGCGGTCGATCGCGACGTCGCCGCCAAAGGAGGCCGCCATCGGCCCGAGTTTCAGCGCAAACTTTCCCTTATAATTGCCGCCGCCGAGATCATCGGCGATCGACGCGCCGGGCAGGCAGGCCGCGACGAGATGCACGTCGCCGAACGCGTCCCAGACCGCTTCCCGCGGCCGGTTGATATCGAAGCTCTTTTCGATCTTCATCGCTGTCGCCTCAAAATGCCGCGAGCGCGACGCACCCGCAGCGCGGATCGGCCGCAGCTTCATGGGCGCCCTCATCGGACAGGCGGATGATCTGCTGGGCCGAGCGCAGTGAGAGCGGCGCGAGATGTTTGGCGATCGCGACGTCCCCAATTGCCGCGCCTTCCTCCGCTGCGAGCACATCGTTCGCATCAAGCGACCAGCGCGGCGAGGTCACGGTCATTGCCGGTGCTGCGCCGGCCAGCAGCTCAGTCACCGTCTGCGCGTTCCACGGCAGCTGATTCACGCCGCCGGGTGTCGCGCCGAGCAGCGTCTTGCCGTCCGCCTGCAGGCACCACGCGTGTAGCGTCGTCGGCGGCACGCGCCCGGCGCGCGGCGCATTTGCCGCCTCCGGCGCTGCATCGAGGTCGAAGCCGCGGCCCGGCCGATTGTTGAGGATCAATCCGTCGTCGAGCACAATGCCCGAAGCAAATTGCGGGAATGAGTTGCTGTGCAGGATGACCACCGCGTTCCCCTCGTCATCCGCGGCAGCCACGACCGACGTGCCGTCATCCGTGGCGAGCCGGCCCTGGCGAGACGCGCACTGGCGATCGGCGCGCACCAGTTGCGGGAGCGGCTCACCCCCGGTCAAAGTCTCGCGCACGAGATCAATCAATCGATAGCCGTAAGTCGGTTGCGGCGTGACGATGAGTTCGGCACCGGCCGCCACTGTGCCGCGCACCGGCGCAAGCTGCCGCGCTGGCCGTTGCTTGAAATCCTCGGCAACGAGAATGCCGCCGCGCCGCGTGAGCTC
>JAFASC010000022.1 GCA_019244955.1 Methylobacteriaceae bacterium
AAGGAGAAGGTGTGCGCCTCGCGGTTCTGCAGGTTGCGGCCGAATTTGTTCTGCAGCGCCTGCTCGGCACGGTAGGTGATGTGCGCGGCCATGCGCGCCACCGCGAGGCCCTTGGTCGGCGAGACGCCGTCGTCGAGATAGCGGCCGCCGCGCCAGTTCGGATCGGCCATGATCGCCTGGCGGCCGACCTCGTGGAACGCGATGTTCTGCGAGGAGTGGCGCGAGGCGGTCGCGATCGGCATCGCCGCGAAGACGCGCTCGGGGTAGGAGGCCGCCCATTGCAGGACCTGCATGCCGCCCATCGAGCCGCCAGCAACGCAGAGCAGCTTATCGATGCCGAGATGGTCGAGGAGCAGCGCCTGGGCGCGGACCATGTCGCGGATTGTGACGACGGGAAAATCGAGCCCGTAGGGGCGCCCGGTCGCGGGGTTGACCGAGGCCGGGCCGGTCGTGCCCATGCAGCCGCCGAGCACGTTGGTGGCGATGACGAAATAGCGCTCGGTGTCGATCGGCTTGCCGGGCCCCACCATGGTTGCCCACCAGCCCTTCTTGCCGGTCACCGGATGCGCGTTGGCGACATGCTGGTCGCCAGTCAGCGCGTGGCAGATCAGGATCGCGTTGGAACGCGCGGCGTTCAGCGTGCCGTAGGTCTGGTATGCGATCTGCAGCCGCGCCAGGCTGGTGCCGGAATCGAGCGCAAGCGCTTGGTCTTCGGGCAGGCGGAGGAGCGGACTTTGCGGGTTATCTGCCTCACTGGCCGCACGCACCCGCGGCTGCCGACGCCCGACGCTCTTCAATGGGTTCGTTATTTCGAACATTTCGTTTTTTATGTAGGAGCGCCTTCACCTTTGAGTCAAGACGTGGAAGATTTTGCTACACGCGCTGTCGTCTGTAATGAGGGCGAATGAATGAGACCGACCTGTCCGCGCTGCGCCAGGAGATCGACCGCATCGATCTCGAACTGCATCGTGGGCTCATGCAGCGCGGCGAGATCATCGACCGGCTGATCGCGGTCAAAGCGCGTCAAGGCGGGGGCTCGGCGTTCCGGCCGAGACGGGAGGCGCAAATGATGCGCGCCCTCGTCGAGCGGCATCGCGGGCTCCTGCCGCTCGACACGGTCGAGGGAATTTGGCGCATCATCATTTCCACGTTCACCTTCGTGCAGGCGAATTACAGCGTGCATGTCGACGTGTCCGGCGGCGACCCGCCGATGCGCGACTCCGCGCGTTTCCATTTCGGCTTCACCGTGCCCTACGCGCCGCATAACAGCGCCGCCGGCGTCATCGCGGCGGTGAAGCGCGCGCCGGGCGATCTCGGGTTGGTGCGGATCGGCGGCAGCGCCGCCGAAGGCGCTTGGTGGACCGGGCTCGCAGAGCCGGCTGCGCCGAAGGTCATCGCCCGCCTACCCTTCGTCGAGAGGCCGGATCATCCAGCGGGCCTGCCGGTCTTCGTGGTCTCGAAGGCAGTCGAAGATGCCGCCGCGCGCGATGTGAGGCTCTATGCGGTACAGATCGAGCGCTGGCACGAGGCGCTGCCGGCACTCATCGCCGAGGCAGAGGGCGAGATCATCGGCAACGCGCCGCATCCGACGGGACTCTCGCTTCTTGTGGCTGTTGCAGGCGCTGCGGGTGAACCCGGCGAGCGCCTCCGCGCCCTGCCGGGCGCGAGCCGCATCGCCGAGGTAGGCAGTCACGCCGCCCGCTTCGATGCCGCCTCTCGCGATTCGAGCGCCGATGCTCTAAGCCGTTCGGCCTGATTTCGGAGCCCTCATGTCAGCGTCTTCAGCCCGCCCGGCGCCGCGGCCCGGGATCCTCGACATCAGCGCCTACGTGCCGGGCAAGAGCGAGGCGCCGGGCGTTACGAAAGTGTACAAACTTTCCTCTAACGAGACGCCACTCGGCCCCTCGCCGAAGGCAGTTGCCGCGTATCGGGCGCTTGCCGACCACCTCGAGGCCTATCCCGACGGCGGCTCCTCGCGGCTGCGGCAAGCAATCGCGCAGCGCTACGGGCTCGATCCCGCGCGCATCGTCTGCGGCTCGGGTTCGGACGAGATCCTGTCACTCCTCGCCAGCGCCTATATTGCGCCGGGCGACGAGGGCATTTTCACGACGCACGGATTTCTCGTCTATCGCATCAACATTTTGGGCGCGGGCGGCACGCCCGTCGTGGCGGAGGAGAAGAACTTCACTGCCGACGTCGATGCCATTCTCGCGAAAGTGACGCCGCGCACGAAAATCGTGTTCCTCGCCAATCCCAACAACCCGACCGGCACCTACGTGCCGTTCGAGGAGGTGAAGCGGCTGCACGCGGCGCTACCGCCGCATGTCCTGCTCGTGATCGATTCCGCTTATGCGGAATACGTGACGCGCAACGACTATTCCGCCGGCCTGGAACTTGCGGCGCAATACGACAACGTCGTGATGACGCGCACCTTCTCGAAAATCTACGGGCTCGCGGCATTGCGCATCGGCTGGTGTTATGGGCCGGCGCATGTCTGTGATGCGCTGAACCGCATCCGAGGTCCGTTCAACGTCAACGCAGCGGCGATTGAAGCGGGTGTGGCGGCGATGGAGGATGCTGCGCATGTTGAGAAATCGATCGCGCACAACACGAAATGGCTGGCGTGGCTCACGCAAGAGATCGCCAAACTGGGTCTTGAAGTGGTGCCGAGCGTCGGTAACTTCGTGCTGATCCGCTTTCCGAAGACGCCGGGTGGCACGGCCGCGGATGCCGACGGTTTCTTGACTGGGCGCGGCCTCGTTTTGCGTGCCGTGGGAGCCTACGGCCTGCCAGATTGCCTGCGGATGACCGTCGGCACGGAAGAAGCCAACAGGCTTGTGGTCAATGCACTGGCCGAATTCGTGAGTATGCGGGAGAAGCAGCGTGCCTGAACGGCTTGGTCCGGCACGTGCAACGCCTCTCTTCGACAAGATTGCGTTAATTGGTCTCGGTCTCGTCGGCTCGTCGATCGCACATGTCGCGCGGCGGCAAAACCTCGCAAAAGAAATCGTCGGCTTCGACTCTGACGCGGACGTTCGCACGCGTGCGCGGGAGCTACGACTCTGCGCAATCGCGGAAAGTGCGACCGATGCGGTCAGGGGCGCCGACCTCATTGTCCTATGTGTGCCTGTGGGCGCGATGGGGGACGCTGCGCGCGAGATCGGACCGCATCTGAAGCCGGGCGCAATCGTCTCCGACGTCGGGTCGGTGAAGAGCGGTGTGCTCTCTGCCGTCATGCCGCACATCCCTGACACTGCGCATTTCATTCCCGCGCACCCCGTCGCGGGCACCGAATATTCCGGACCAGAAGCAGGATTCGCGACACTGTTTCTTCAACGCTGGTGCATTCTGACGCCGACCGAGGGCGCCGACGAAAACGCGGTCGCGAAGCTCACTGCCTTCTGGGAAGCGGCCGGCTCGCATGTCGAGATCATGAACGCCGCGCATCATGATCTTGTGCTGGCGATCACCAGCCATGTGCCGCATCTCATCGCCTATAACATCGTTGGCACCGCCGCCGATCTCGAGCAGGTTACGCAGTCGGAAGTAATCAAATTCTCGGCGGGCGGCTTTCGCGATTTCACCCGCATCGCCGCATCTGATCCGACGATGTGGCGCGACGTTTTTCTGAACAACAAGGAAGCGGTGCTTGAAGTGCTCGGGCGTTTCAACGAGGACCTAGCGGCGCTGCAGCGCATGATCCGCTGGGGCGACGGACAGGGCTTGTTCGATTTGTTTTCGCGCACCCGCGCCATCCGCCGCGGCATCATCGCCGAGGGGCAGGAGACGGCGGCGCCGGACTTCGGCAGGCACATCGGCGAGGAGAATGGGGCCCCTACCCGGAGCTAACCGCATCGATCAGCATCCATCCTGACTCAACCGGCCCCTGCTTCAGCCGGCGCAAAAGCGCTTGCCGCACGGGGGAAGCGGACTGCAGCGGCAACGGCTTTATCCCACCAGATGCTTTCGTCGGCTTCACGATGGAAGCGCAGTATCTGAGCTGTCTCGCGTCGTCGGCAGACCCGACCGGCGCGCCCCGGCCTTATCGATCTCCTGCTGCAGAAAGAAGTTGAGCGCGGTTCTGACGGTGGCAATGGCGGCCAATTGGCCAATCTCCGACCATGTCGGCGCAACTGCCGTGCGTAGAATGTCGGCGCCAAGCTCAAACTCCAATGCGAGCGCCAACCAGCGGCCGAGGCGAAGCCGGATCTCTTCCTTTGCTTCGTGCGAAGCATCGGGGTTGTTCGCCGCCGGACTGTGAAATATCAGCCCGGCCGTTCTGATGGCGGCTTCGATCACCGCAACGGCGATGACCAGGCCCGCCAGCCCCTCAGTGCCGGTTGCGAGCCAAATGGTGAAAGTCTTGACCGCCTCGAGCGGCATCATTTTCGCTTCAGTACGGTTATCCGGCCGCTTGGCTCGAGCGTGACCCGGCGGGCGTTCTCGACGCTTTCGAGTCCTGATTGCCGGAGCGCCTCGCCGAGGTCAGATTGGCTAATGGCGTGCCGTCGAAGCTCCGACGAAGGCACGCCGTCCTTGGCCAATTCCACCGGACGTCCTTCGATCAGATAAGATAAGGGGCGCGAGCGAACCGCTATCTGGGCGAGCAGCCAATGCATACCCATCAGTAATGTCGTCGCCAGGATCGTTCCAAACAGCGCCGCACCCCCCGTAAGTGCCCTGCTGAGGTTCGAGCCAACAATGATAGAGACGATTATGTCGAGGGCGGACCACTTGCCGAAAACGCGTCGCCCGGCAAGGCGGACGATCACGAGCCCATAAGCGAAGATAAGCAGCGCGCGTGCGCATTCCTGCGTGGCGGTGACGTTGCCGGTCTCTCCAAAAATGTCGCTGAGGAATGGCACGGCAGCACAACGGCTCGCCGGGCGGCGGCGTTCCAATGTCGTGAGCCTCGAAGCGTACCGGCAGGGCGCACGTCCGAACTTAGCAGCCGCAACTGACTCACCTCGGTGCGGCCGCGCGCCTCAAGCGATCGCGAATTGCTTCGCCCAATCCTTCCGCTGGAATCGGTGCGACCGCGATTGTCTCGACGCCGCTCGCGTCGAGCCGGCGCAGATAAGAATAAAGGTTCGCCGCCGCCTCGACCGTGTCGCCGCGCGGCGACAGATCGAGCACGTGTTTGCCTCGCGCAAAGCGGCCGCCGAAATCGAGTCCGGCTTCGCCTGCCTCGAGCGCCTTCGCATCCACACGCAACGCGGCGCGCGGCGCGTAATGCAAGGCGAGCATGCCCGGCGCGATCGGGCCGCCCACAGCGCCGTCGTCTAGGAGTGCGAGCGGCTCGCCGAGCACCGCTTCGATCGGTTCGCGAGCGATTCCGCCGGGGCGCAGCAAACGCGGGCGATTATCGAGGCAGGCGATAATGGTCGACTCGATACCGACATTCGTCGCGCCGCCATTGAGAACGAGATCGATCTTTTCGCCGAGATCGTCGATCACATGGTCTGCAGTGACGGGGCTGACATGGCCCGAGCGGTTCGCCGATGGCGCGGCAATGGGGCGCCCGGCTTCCGCGAGAAGCGCATGCGCGATCGGATGGGCCGGGACGCGCAGCCCGACCGAGCGCAGCCCGGCTCGGGCGAGATCGCAGATGCGGGTCGTCTCCGCGACCGGCACGACGAGGGTCAGCGGCCCCGGCCAGAAGCTCGCCGCGAGTTTCTGCGCGACGGTTGAAAAACTCCCCTCGCGCATGGCGGTTTCGGCATCCCCCACATGCGCGATCAGTGGATTGAACGATGGGCGCCCCTTCGCCGCATAGAGCCTAGCGATCGCAGCCGCATTGGTTGCGTCGGCGCCGAGGCCGTAGACGGTCTCCGTCGGGAACGCGACCAGGCGGCCGTCGCGCAGTAGCCGTGCGGCGGCCGCAATGCTCGCCGCATCCGCCGGCCGGTGCACCGTGCACACGCTCGGGCCGGCGAGATTCATTTTGACACCCGGGCGGCGACTTGCTTGATCGAAAGCTGATGCATCGCGCCGGTGTTGCGCCTGACCCTGCCGAGGGTCAACCCGCCGGACCCAAGGAACGCTCATGAGCTACCGCGTGCCCGTCGCCGACATGCTTTTCACGATGGATCACGCCGCCGGCCTTGCAGCGGGCATTGGCAGCGGCCTCTACCCCGAGCTCGCGGACGGCGTCGCAGAGGCGACCCTCGAAGAAGCCGCGAAACTCGCCGAGGGCGTGCTGGCGCCGTTGAATCGCGCCGGCGATTTGCAAGGCGCGAGCCTGAAAGACGGCGTGGTGACGACCACACCCGGCTGGCGCGAAGCTTATAAGCAATGGAGCGAGGGGGGCTGGAACGGCGTCACCGCGAGCGAGCAGCATGGCGGCATGGGCCTGCCGACGTTGCTCGGAGTCGCCTGCACCGAAATTTGGACGTCGGCTAATATGGCATTCGCCTTATGTCCGCTCCTGAATTTCGGCGCCGTCGAAGCCGTCGAAGCGCATGCGAGCGACGAATTGAAGGCACTCTACCTCGACAAGATGGTCTCGGGCGAGTGGACCGGCACGATGAACTTGACGGAACCGCAAGCCGGCTCCGATTTGAATGCGGTGCGCACGCGCGCCGAGCCTGCGGGTGATGGAACGTATAAGATTTTCGGCCAAAAAATTTTCATCACCTATGGCGAGCACGATCTCACCGACAACATCATCCATCTTGTGCTGGCGCGTCTGCCCAATGCGCCGCCCGGTACGCGCGGCATTTCGCTTTTTCTCGTGCCGAAATTCCTGCTCGATGCACAGGGCAAGCCCGGCAAGCGCAACGACGTGCGCTGCGCCGGCATCGAGCACAAGCTCGGTGTGCACGGGTCGCCGACCTGCACGATGGTGTTCGGCGACGAGGGCGGCGCGCTAGGCTGGCTGGTGGGGCAGGAGAACAAGGGCCTCGCCTGCATGTTCACGATGATGAACAATGCACGGCTTTCCGTCGGGATTCAGGGGGTCGCGTTGGCCGAGCGCGCGACACAGCACGCGCTCGCCTATGCGCGCGAGCGCCGCCAGGGCCGCGCACCGGGTGCCAGTGGTTCCGGGATGAGCCCGATCGCCGCGCATCCCGACGTGCAGCGCATGCTTATGACGATGAAGGCGCAGACCGCCGCTGCGCGCGCGATCTGTTACATGAATGCGGCGGCGATCGATCGGGCCAAGCGCGAGAGCGATGCGGCGCGGCGTAAGCAGGCCGGCGAG
>JAFASC010000244.1 GCA_019244955.1 Methylobacteriaceae bacterium
GGCTATCTCTTTGCCGCGATGTTTTACTTCCTCTTCTGCTTTGGCATGTCGCGTTACTCGTTGGCCATGGAGCGCCGACTCGCGGCGGGACGCAACCGCTAGTTATGCGCGAGAGGCCAGACACCAGCCGGCGCGGAAATCAAAGCCGCAGCGGCAAGGTCAGCCAGCGCGGCGTGCCGGAGGCGCTCCTCGCGTAGATCAATGCGTTGCGCTGGCCGACATTGGTGCGAGCGAGGAGCTTCTGCTCAAA
Organism: Methylobacteriaceae bacterium; assembly: GCA_019244955.1. Classification (GTDB taxonomy): domain Bacteria; phylum Pseudomonadota; class Alphaproteobacteria; order Rhizobiales; family Beijerinckiaceae; genus JAFASC01. Next base: position 251 of record JAFASC010000244.1, read on the forward strand.
TTCCGCTACCGTATGCACATTCTCGAGCTGCACTTTGAGGATGACGTCACCTGGCCGGAACTTCGCGCCGCTTGCAGCCGTGTCCTCGACGACGTTGGTGACGACCGGGCCGGTCGGGTCGCTTTCCATCCTGAATTTCATTTTCAGCTCGGGCGAAGGGTCGGCGACATCGAAGCCGAAATCCCTAACCTTGGTGAAAAGCGGCGCACGTATCATCTCGCTATTGTAGGAAACCCAGAGTTCCTGCGGCCATTCCTTCACCGTCACGCTCGTTGTCAGGTTCGAGCCGTTGCGCCATACGTGCAGCTGCAGCGTCCGGCCGATCGCCATCGCGACGAGGCGGTTCAGCGTCCGGTAATCGCTGATGCGCTGGTTACCGTAAGCCTGGATCACGTCGCCGACCTGGATACCGCCTTCGGCAGCGGGCCCACCCGGCGTGACATCGGAGACGATGGCGCCGCTGCGCGGCGGCAGTGCCAAGGCGTCGGCCATCTCCGCTGTCAGCGTCTGGATGCGCAGGCCGAGCCAGCCGAGATGCGGGCGCCCATAGTCGCGGACCTGCTCGACGAGGAAGCGCAAATCGTTGGAGGGGATGGCGAAGCCGAGGCCGATCGAACCGCTGTTGGCGGAATCGGAAAAGATCTGATTGTTGATGCCGACCACCTCGCCATCCATGTTGAATAGCGGGCCGCCAGAATTGCCGTGATTGATCGCGGCATCCGTTTGGATGAACTCGTCGTATGGCGTGCCGCTCAAATCACGATGCAGCGCGCTGACGATTCCCGATGTGACCGTGCTCGAGAGCCCGAGCGGATTGCCGATGGCAATGACGCGATCGCCGACCCGCACCTTGTCGCTGTCGCCGACTTTGATCGAGGGCAGGGGATGATCGACGGCGATCTTCAAGATCGCGAGGTCGAAGGTCAGGCCCTTGCCGAGCAGCTTCGCCTGTACGGTGGTGCGATCGGATAGCGTGACGGTGATCTCGTAGGCATTGTCGATCACGTGTTTGTTGGTGACGATGATGCCGGTTGGATCGACGATGACCCCGGAGCCGACGAGATCGACGATATGGGGAGCGTAGCCGACGGACTTGCCTTCGCCACCCATCATCGGCGCTTGGCCCATCCCCTTGATGGAGATGTTGACGACCGCGGGCGCGACCCGCGCAACGAGGTCGGCGAAAGATTCGGGCTGGGCGGCGAGTGCAACTGCCGGAAAGAAAACGCCGCAGAAAACCGCAAGGACGAGGGCGCGCCACACAGCCATTGCTCTTGCTCCAAGTGCCGGCAAAGACCGCCTCCAAGCAAAGGCGCCCAAGGAAAACGGGCGCCCAAAAAAACGGCGGGACGAAGCGTCCCGCCGGGTTCACGATTGTGGTGAGAACTTAGCGCGTTCGGGCGAGACGCAAAACCTTACTTCGCCGGATCCTTCGGCTTGCCGGCGACCGGGTTGCCTGTGCCTTCCGGCTTGCCGGCGACGAAATTGCCGTTGCCTTCCGGCTTGCCGGCGACGAAATTGCCCGAGCCTTCCGGCTTGCCGGCAACGAAATTGCCCGTGCCCTGCGGGCCGGTGTTCTGGGTGCCGCCAGCGGTCTGGGCGAAAGCGGGTGCGACCGCCAGGAGCCCGGCGGCGAGAAGCGCAAATTTGAGGGTCTTCATGTCCAATCCTCTTGAGTTTTACGCCGCACCGGCACAAGCGCCCCCGCGGCGGATGGCCTAACTTGGCGGGGCCTCGCCGACTATTCAAGTCGCAAATGATAAACCGCAGTCACAAACCGTTCATCACCGGTTGAGCGGGGTGAGCGCTTTCGACGTTCAATGCTGCCGGGGAGTAGTTTTCCTCGCATCTCTTCTGCAGTTTCCGGAGAGTCTTGTCTGTCTGTTTCTGTCGGCCATTGCATCTGGGATACCAATACTCGCAGGCGCGTGCCATCCTTGTTGCGCCTGACGGCGCTAGCGAAAAACCAAGAGGACACGGGCGCCGAGCGGCCGTACCTAAATTTAAAAGACCGGTCACCCGGCGCCTCGTGCGCGGCGGTTTCTGTCTGTCGCGTCCCGCATGCTGGCGATCTGGAACGAACCGGAGATCGCCGCCCGTTGTGGCGGCGAGTCCTGTACAAGAGCTCCAGTCGCTGCCGCCCGGTCGTAGTGCCGGGCGGGCGGTTGTACTGGGCTCCG
>JAFASC010000278.1 GCA_019244955.1 Methylobacteriaceae bacterium
ACAGCATGAGCGCCCTGCGCTGATCGGCCGGATCGATCGTGCGCACCTGCCAGCTGAGATGGGCCGCAAAGGCCAGAAGCCCGAGCTGGGAGAAAAGCCCGACGCGCGCGGTGAGCAGGGCGGCTTCGGCGAGAACGACCGCGCCGAGGAAGAGCAGCCCGACTGCCGGCCGCACGCTGGCGCCGAAGAGCCGCGCGGTCGAACGCACCCCAATGACAGAATCGTCGCGGACGTCCTGCAGCGCGTAGATCGTGTCATAGCCCATCGTCCACAGGATGGCCGCCGCGTAGATGAGCAAAGCCGGCCAGGCGAGGCTGCCCATGATTGCCGCCCAGCCGATGAGCCCGCCCCAGGCAAAGGCAAGGCCGAGCACCGCCTGCGGCCAGGAGGTGATCCGCTTCATGAAGGGGTAGATGGCCACGATGAACAGCGAGGCGAACCCGACCGCGACTGCGAACCAGTTGAAGCATAGCAGGACCGCGAGGCCGATGAGGCATTCGAGGATAAGGAAGGCGACGGCTCGCCGGGGGGCCAGCCGTCCGGAGGCGAGCGGCCGGTTACGCGTGCGCTCCACCTTGGCATCGATGTCGCGGTCGAGGAGATCGTTGTACGTCGAGCCCGCCCCGCGCATCGCCATCGCGCCGATGAGCAGCAGGACGAGATGCAGCAGGTTTGGCGCCCGTCCGAGCGAGGAGGTCGCCAGCGCGCTCGACCACCAGCAAGGGAGGAGGAGCAGCCACCAGCCGATCGGCCGATCGAGGCGTGCGAGCTGGATGTAAGGACGCCATCCCGGCGGCGCGAACCGCCAGATCGGATGGTCGCTGCGCGCGTCCGGGAGTGCCTCCGCTTCGCCAGCTTCTTCGGGGCCCGCCGCTATGGCGGGCGGCTTCACAGCGGTCCGGCGGGAAGTTTGGCCGGGCCGGCGCCGCCGTTTGCCTGTTGCTCCTGGGCCTTTTTCATCTGCTCGGCGATTTTGCATGCCTGAGCGGCGGTTTGCGCCGTCTTGGTATGGCCGGCAGTGGCGTTCTCGATGGCATTGTCGGGAATCGCGCACCATTCCTTGTTCTTGGTCATATAGGCGAGGAGTTCGTTCTCCATGCCAACCAGCTTGCGCAGTTTGGGACAGGCGCCGATCGGATCAAGCTTGCCCTTGCTGGCCTTTGCCATCGCGTTGAGGTCCTGGATGGCGGTCTCGCGGCGCTGCATGATCTTGCCGAGGTCTTCATTGCAATCCGCGCGTGCCGGTGCGACCAGCGTCGGCAGGCCGAATCCGAGCAACAGCAGGGGGAGGGCGAAGCGGACTACAGGGCGAAGCGTCTGCATGGGGGCTGCCTTAACCGGAAATAGCGCGCGAGCCGGGAAATTCCCGAATTGGATGGCGCGCGAAAGCGGCAGCTTCATGACGCAGTTTTCCCATGCAAGCTCAACGCGGTATTGAACGAGCCTGGCGCAGATCACCTTGCCGGCCGCTGGAAACGTCAATGGATCGAGGGTTTTGTGCCGCGATATGATTTTTCAGCGCAACGCCTTTTTGTCGAGGGAGTACTCGCCGCGCGAGGTGAATTTGAGCTCGGGCAGCCCCAAACACATTACCTTTTCTCCGTGCTGCGAATGCGGCTTGGGGATCGGATTCTCGTGTTCAACGGGCGCGACGGCGAATGGCTTGCTGAAATCCGAAATGCTTCCAAGCGTAGCGCCGGCCTTCTCGTTGTCGAGCAAATACGCAAACAGGAAAGCGGGCCTGACATCGATTATTGCTTTGCCCCGTTAAAGCACGCGCGGCTCGACTATATGGTTCAAAAAGCAGTCGAAATGGGTGCGCGGCGGCTTATTCCGGTGCTCACGAAGAGAACCCAGGTTTCGCGGCTCAATCTTGCGCGTATGCGCGCCAACGCGATCGAGGCGGCCGAGCAATGCGGGATTCTGGCAGTGCCCGAGATCATGCCGGAGATGAGTCTTTCGTCGTATCTTGCCGAGCGCTCGGCTGCTCGCCTGCTCATCTTCTGCGATGAGGAAGCTGAGGTCGCCGATCCCATTGCGGCATTGCGCGATCGAAAACGCGAACCCGCAAATGCTGGGGCATTCGCCCTGTTGATCGGACCGGAGGGCGGCTTCGATCCATCCGAGCGCGAAGCCCTGGTTGCCGCCGAAAACGTCCTGCCGATTTCGCTCGGGCCGCGTATCCTGCGCGCCGACACGGCGGCTGTTGCCGGATTGGCACTCCTGCAGGCGGTGCTCGGGGATTGGAATGGTGCGCAGCCGCGAACCACGATGTCGCCATGATCCTCAATGCATCATCAGGCCTGATCAGCCCGGCTGTCGCAGGCTGACAAATACAAGAACAGGGTGCGCCGCGACATGGCATTCGACTGCCGTCTAACGTCGACATTGACCGCCTGCGTGCTGATCGCTGCGTCCACGAGCTTCGCGTCCGCCGAAGGCAGCCGCGGAAACGGCGGCGATCACAAGATCAATCGCTGCTCGGTATACGGTTCGGATTTCGTGCAAATCGAGGGCACGGAGACCTGCGCGCGCGTCGGCGGGCATATCCGCGTCGAACTCGGTGTCGGCAACGGTCTGCGCAGCGGGTTCAGCAGGTCCGATTCCGACGGGGCGCGCCCCGCGGGTTTAAGCTCCGGAGGGAACGCGCCTGCGTCTGATCCGGGTTTTGATGTGCCGGGCGACTCGCGTGGTCATTTGCGCGTGAACCAACTGCCGGGCGCCCGGGATCTTTTCGCACGCTAAAGCCTAAAGCTGCGCCTCCTCGAATACCGGATCGATACTCTGGTTCCACGTGGTCTTATACCGCTCGAGCCAATATTCCGCCGACGTGCGGTTCGCGTCGACGATCCTGTCGAGATAATCGAGATAAATCGCCTCGTCCTTGCCTGACGCATCACGACGAGCGCGTCGCGCCAGACCGCCTCTGGCCAGATGTAGCACGTCTTGCGCGATGTTCCTGACCTTGCGTCCACCAATATCGGCTTTCAAGGCGAGACGCGGGATATCGGCGCGCAAATCGGCTCGTTCTCGCTCGCTCCAGTTCTTCACGAGTTCCCAGGCACCATCGAGCGCCGTCTGGTCGTAGAACAATCCCGCCCACAATGCCGGCGAGGCGAGCACATGATCGCGGGCACCCATATCGGCGCCGCGCATTTCCAGAAACCGCTTCAAGCGCACTTCGGGAAAGATCGTCGACAGGTGGTTCGCCCAATCCGACATTGTCGCGTGCTCGCCGGGCAGCGCGGCGAGCTTGCCGGCGAGCAGGTCACGAAAGCTTGCGCCGCTCGCGTCGTGATAGTGCTCGCCGCGCTTGACGAAATACATAGGCACATCGAGCGCGTAATCGACATAGCGCTCGAAGCCCATCCCGTCCTCGAACGCAAACGGCAGCATGCCGGTGCGCGCGCCATCGGTGTCACGCCAGATTTCTGAACGCATCGACAAAAAGCCATTCGGCTTACCATCGGCAAAGGGCGAATTGGCGAACATGGCGGTCACGATCGGCTGCAGCGCCAGGCCGACGCGCAGTTTTTTGACCATGTCGGCTTCGGACTCGTAATCCAAATTCACTTGCACCGTCGCGGTGCGGAACATCATGTCGAGACCCAGCGTGCCCACCTTCGGCATGTAGCGCGCCATGATCGCGTAGCGCTGCTTCGGCATAACCGGGATGGCCGCACGCGGCCATTTCGGCTGCATCCCGAGACTTAGAAAAGCAATTCCGAGCGGTTGCCCAACGGCATGCACGCCGGCGAGATGAGCGTCGAACTCTCGTGCAACCTCGTGCACGTTTTCGAGCGGCGCACCGGAGAGCTCGAATTGCCCGCCGGGCTCGAGCGAGATCGCAGCGCCAACATCGGATGCGGCCAGTCCGATGATCGCGGGCCCGTCAAAGATCGGCTCCCAACCGAGGCGCCGTTGCAAGGCTTCGAGCAGATCGCGGATACCGCCGGGGCGCGATGTGGCGCGCTCATAGGCGACCGGCGTGGTGTCGGTTCGATAAAACGGAATCTTTTCGTGCTCGGTGCCAAGCCGAAAGCCGCTGCGATGCTTGCAGCCTTTCTCGAACCAGGTGACGAGATCGTCGCGTGTTTCAATCGCCGCACTGTCAACGACGTCGCGCGCCATCCAACATCTTCCGCGTTTTCTTCAGCCCGTTCGGAAGCTTGCGCGCCGAGGAGAGACCGCTCGGTGCGGTCGACAGCTACATAGGAGGCCGGCTGGCGGGACGCAAACGGATGCGGACATGCGACTTGGAACCCTCTTTTCCGGTGTGTCTACGATCGGATTAAGGGATTTTGCATGGATCGGCGTGACATTAGGCCTAGGAGAGGTGCCATGCTCACGAAATTTCTAGCCGATGAAGGGGGCGCCACCGCCATCGAGTACTCCCTCATTGCCGTCTTCGTCTCGCTGGCGATCATCGCCGGCGCCCGGGCTATCGGGTCGAACATGAGCGCCAGCATGTATGGCCCGATCGCCACGAACCTGAACTGAGCCCAGTCTCAAACGCGCCGATTGAGGATGTCCCCGATCGCGGCCTGATGCTGCGGATCGACCTTGCCGGGCTGAAGCATCGCCTTGAGCGCGTCGACCGCCGACTGCCCGCTCGCCGCCCCGCTCCCCGTCTGCCCTCCAGTCAGCGCCCCGAACATGCCCATGACCGCACTGAACAACCCGGCCAGCCCGCCACCGGCCGCGGGCGCTCCTGCGGCTTCTGCGGTCCGGGTCGAGCCGAGCTGGCCCAGGATGTTGCTGAAGCCCTGCGATCTAAGCGAGCTGATCATGCCGCCCGCCACCATGCTGGCAATGACCGGCGCCATCCGGGCGAGGAGGTCCGGCCTCAGTCCAGTTAGGCGGGAGGCCTGCTGGGCGATCTGGCCGGTAATGTTCGGATCGCCGAAAATTTGGTTGAGAATGCCCGAACCACCGGAGACCGCCGCGTCCGAATGGGCGCTGTCCGGGCTTTGGAAAGAGGCCTGATGCAGCCCGGCGCTCAGCTGGCCGATAAGGCCCGAGAGGCTTCCCGGGTTCTGCACGGCCTTCTGCAACCCCGCCGAGAGCGCGGGCACCAGCGCCTGGATTGCCGCATTGGCCTGCTCCGTGGTGATGCCGAACCGCTCAGCCAGGTTCTCGACCGCTTTGCCGCCTTGCGCCGATTGAAGGATCTCCTGCAGGTTCGCCATACTCTGTCCCTCCCTATCAGCGGGGATGAACCCGCCAGCCGGAGCATAGAAGAGTGCCCGGCGCTTGGGGAGAGCTGAAGCCGCTGTCGCCGGCCCTTTGCTCTTGTGCGGCGCAACGCTTGACACTGCCAGGGGTGCGCGCAACAAGCCCGACGTGACGAAATCAATGACCGAAAAACCGCCGCTCCGTATCCTACTCTGTTCACCGCGGGGGTTCTGCGCCGGCGTCGTACGCGCCATAGAGGTCGTCGAAAAGGCGCTCGACCGGTTCGGCGCGCCCGTCTATGTGCGCCACGAGATCGTGCACAACCGATACGTCGTCGACTCGCTGAAGGCCAAGGGAGCGATCTTCGTCGAAGAACTTTCCGAGGTGCCGGACACGACGAGTCCGGTGATTTTCTCGGCCCACGGCGTCGCCAAATCAGTGCCGGCCGAGGCGAAAGAGCGCAATCTCCTGGCAATCGACGCGACATGCCCGCTGGTGACGAAAGTGCACCGCGAAGCGGAAATCCACCGCAAGCGCGGCCGCGATATCATTCTCGTCGGCCATGCCGGCCATCCCGAAGTCGTCGGCACGATCGGACAATTGCCGCCGGGCGCGGTCGTTCTCGTCGAGTCGGTCGAGGACGTCGAACGGCTGCCCCAGCGTGACGCTGCCAATCTCGCATTCGTGACGCAGACGACCTTGTCGATCGACGACACGAAGGAGATCGTCGATGCGCTTCATGCCAAATTCCCCGGCATTTCCGGTCCGCACAAAGAAGATATCTGCTACGCGACGACCAACCGCCAGGAGGCGGTGAAGAAAATCGCGCCTGAAGTCGATGCGGTCCTCGTTGTCGGGTCGCCGAAATCGTCGAATTCGCAGCGGCTGAAGGAAGTGGCGGAACGCAACGGCGCGCGCTCGCAGCTGGTGCCCCGGGCGGCGGATATCGATTGGGGAATTTTCGGCAAGATCAAATCGCTCGGGGTAACCGCCGGCGCCTCGGCGCCGGAGATTCTGGTCGAGGAAGTGCTCGACGCGTTTGCCGAGCGCTACGCGATTTCGGTGGAGACCGTGTCGACGGCGGACGAGAATGTCTTCTTCCCGTTGCCGAAGGAATTGCGCGAACGCGCGCCGCAGCCGGCTTAGAGGCGCTGGCGCTGCCCTAGCCCCAGAGCAAAAGAACAACGCCGGCGATGATCATCGCCATGCCGGCGAGTTCGCGTCGGCTCGTCTCTTGGCGGAACAAGCGGCGCGTCGCGATCTGCGCGAAAATCATTTCGACGAGGGCCAGTGTGCGCACGCGCGCCGCAGTGTCGATTGCAAAAGCCAGATACCAGAATTGCGACGCGAGCGCGCCCATAAAGCCGGCGGTCATTGACGCGCGCCAGAGCCGCAGGATTGCGGCGAGAAGCAGGCGGTCGAACACCGTGAGATAGACGAGGATGAGCGCTGTCTGAATGGCAAGGCCGCAGGCTAGAATGGTCGAGGCTGCGACGATGAAGTTTTTGAGATCGAGCGCGAGAATGGCAGCCCGGTACCCGACCGCCGAGAGAGCGAACGCAGCCGCAGACAGGAGGCCGTAAGCAGCTGGACGCCAGGAATACGCGCTTTCCCGGGCGCTCGCGCTCGGCCACGACATGAGCATCACGCCTGATGTTGCAACGAGAATGGCTAGCGCACTCGCGGGACTTAGCCTGTCGCCGACGACGCCAAGCCCAAATAGCGCAACGAGGACCGGTTCCGTCTTGGTATAAGCAATGGCGACGACGAAGGCGCGCTCGCGCATGGCAGCGAGCATCAGCGCCGTAGCAAAAATCTGCGACACCGCGGCAACGAGCGTAAACGCAAGTGCGCGTGCGCCCGGGAGCCGCGGCCCTTCGCCGGTGCCAATCGCGACCAGCACGAGAAACAGCACGGCGAATGGCAAACCGAAGACAAAGCGCACATAGGTCGCCCCACCGGTTCCGAGGCTAGCAATGAGGTCGCGCTGCATCGCGTTGCGCAGCGTCTGCGCGCCCGCGGCAGTGATCGTGAAAGCGGCCCAAAGCCAGGACGGGATCATCATCTATGTCGGACCGCGTACCAACCTGGCGCGCGGTTGTTGGAGCAGCGACGCGTTCGCGCACGGGGAGGTGCGCGATCCAGAGCCGCTCGTCAACCCGCGTTGACGAGATGCAAGCGCCTCGCTACGAGGGGAGCTCCCGTCTCACTTAAGTTCAACAATGGCCGTTTACACCGAGGTTTCGGACGAAGAACTCTTTGCCTTTCTGCAAGCCTATGATCTTGGGCCGGTCCTGTCGTTTAAAGGCATTGCCGAGGGTGTCGAGAATTCTAACTTCATGCTGCACACGCAGAGCGGATATTATTTTCTGACGCTCTACGAGAAGCGCGTTCGCGAAGAGGACTTGCCGTTCTTTCTTGGCTTGATGTTTCATCTGTCGGAACGCGGCATCACCTGTCCGCAACCTGTGAAAAATCGCGCCGGCGAAGTGCTCGGCCGCCTTGCCGGCCGTCCCGCGGCGATCGTCACGTTTCTAGAAGGCATGTCGCCGCGCCGCCCGGACGCGACGCAATGCGCGCAGGTCGGCGAGATGGCGGCGCGTCTTCACCGCGCCGGCAAGGGTTTTTCGTTGCACCGAAAGAACGCGCTTTCGCTCGCCGGATGGCGACCCCTCTATGAAGCGTCCGCACCCCGCGCCGACGATGTCGTGCCTGGCTTGCGTTCCGTGCTCGAACACGAGCTTAAATTTCAGGAAAAGCACTTTCCGACCGATTTACCGGGCGGAGTGATTCATGCCGACCTTTTTCCCGACAATGTGTTCTTTCTTGATGGCGTCTGCTCCGGGATCATCGATTTTTATTTCGCCTGCAATGATGCATTCGCTTATGAGCTCGCGATTTGCCTCAACGCGTGGTGCTTTGAGCCCGATGCTTCGTTCAATATGACAAAAGGCATGGCCTTGCTCGCCGGTTATGAGCGCGTGCGGCGGCTTGACCCGCGCGAGCGCGACGCGCTGCCGATTCTCGCGCGCGGATCTGCGCTACGGTTTCTGCTGACGCGGCTCGTTGATTGGCTGAACGTGCCGGCGGGCGCGCTCGTCAAGCCGAAGGACCCGATGGAATATATGCGCAAGCTGCGCTTCCACCAGAAGGTCGCGAGCGCGCGCGAATTCGGGCTCGCAGCATGACCGAGCGCGTCGAGATTTGGACCGACGGCGCGTGTTCCGGCAATCCCGGTCCGGGCGGCTGGGGCGCGATCCTGGTTTTCGGCGATCGTGAGAAGCAATTGTCAGGCGGCGAGGCGCTCACGACGAACAATCGCATGGAACTGACCGCCGCAATTACCGCTCTCGAAGCGCTGAAGCGGCCCTGCAGCGTCAATCTGCACACGGATTCGCAATATTTGCGCGAAGGTATCTCGAAATGGCTCGCCGGTTGGAAGAAACGCAACTGGATCACCGCGGCGAAGACGCCTGTCAAGAATGTCGACCTGTGGCAGCGGCTCGAAGCCGCGGCCGAGAAGCATGACATCCATTGGAAATGGGTGCGCGGACACGCCGGCGACGTACACAACGAGCGCGCCGACGAGCTCGCGCGGACCGGCATGCGCCCTTTTCTGAAAGCACGAAAGCGCAGGCCGCTGCAGGACGTGAGATAGCTCTCTTACAGCGCCTTTAACAACGCGTCAGCGCCGGACAGCTCGGCTTTCCCCGGCGTCTCCTCGATGCTGAGTTTGCGCACGATGCCGTCATCGACGAGCATCGAATAGCGTTGTGAGCGCGTACCGAGCCCGCGCTCGCTCAGATCGAGCGACAGGCCGATCGCCTTGGCAAAGTTGGCGCTCCCATCGGCAAGGAAAGTGACCTTGCCCTCGGCGCCGCTCTGTTTGGCCCACGCGTCCATAACGAAGACATCGTTCACCCCCGTGACGGCGATCTCGTCAATGCCTTTGCCGAGAATCTCGTCTGCTTTGCTGACGAAGCCGGGCAGGTGGTTGCGATGGCAGGTCGGCGTGAATGCGCCGGGAACGCCGATGAGCACGACGCGCCGGCCCCTGAAAAACTCTTCCGTCGTTCGCGTCTGCGGACCATCCGAAGTCATGACCGTGAATGTCGCATCCGGAATGCGGTCGCCCACCTTGATCGTCATTTGTCTCTCCACGCGCGCTTGGCTTGCGCTTCGCGCGCGAACCTATGGCGTCGCAGCGCCGGCGTCGAGATGCAGCGTAAATTCGACCGGCTGCAGTCCCGTCAGCGTGAAGCGGACAGGCACGTCGAAGAGCGCTGCACCTTTCGGGTGTTCGGCCATCGTGACGAGAAAATCATCACCCTCGCGCTTGGTCTCGACGAAGAAGAGTTCCGGCGGCTCGGCAAAGAGGTCTTGCGCCGGAGCGGCTCCGTGCCAAGCAAGCCGCCAGGTCGGCTTCTGCGCGCCGGCCACTGGAGTGACCGCAACATCGCTGGCAGCCTCCTGCGCGGAGAGCCGCCGCGGCACCATCGACTGAGCTGCGGCGAGCGCGGGCGCTTCACTTATGTCTTTTGCAGGCAGAGCGAGCTGCAGGCTTGCATGGACTGGCAGGCAGATTTTTTCACAAGCCGCGTAGTCGAGGTCAAGGACCAGATCGACAGGCTTGCCCGGCTCATGCGGGGTGACGCGAACCGGCAACACGATTCCGCCCTCGTAGCCGAACACGTCGCTGCCGCCTTCGTCGATGCGTTTCGGCGCCGGGAAGCTCACCTCGGCGCCTCGCAAATTCGAGGAATGCGAGAAATCGAAAACCGGAGGCACTCCGGATTCGCCCGGCGAACGCCAATAGGTGATCGTCTGCGGCGCGAGCTTGATCTCGATGCCGGCCGGGTAGACGCCGTCCGCGGCCGGCGCGGCAATGAGCCGCGCGGCCGATTTCGGCGCCTTCGCCCAGGCTGAAGCGGCCTCTTGCGCCTCCGCCGACGCGAGTGCGCCGGCCGTAACCATTATCGCAAGGAACGGAACCTGCATGCGCGTCAACCACATCGGCATGGAACATTCGTATTCTGTCACGGGTTGCTCGACCAGCGTCTTGCGTGATTGTCTCGTCTCACGATCGCGTTAGCCGCCTTGTGAAGCTTTAGGGTGAGACCTACGATGGGTTCCATGAAGCCCTTCGATCCAGCGCGGCGCATGTCGAGTTTCCTCGACGGACAGATGCTTGTGGCGATGCCTGGCATGTCCGACAACCGCTTCGCGCGTGCGGTGATCTACCTTTGCGCCCATTCCGAGGACGGCGCGATGGGGATCATTGTCAACCAGCCTGCCTCAAAGGTCAGCTTCCCCGAGCTTCTGGTGCAGCTTGAGGTCATCGCGCCGGAGGAATCGATCCGGCTGCCGAAGCGCGCCGAGGCCGTCCGTGTCCTGAAAGGCGGACCGGTCGAAACCGGACGGGGCTTCGTCCTCCACTCCGCCGATTACTTCATCGACAATTCGACCCTGCCGATCGACGATGGCGTCTCGCTGACGGCAACCGTCGACATCCTGCGTGCCATTGCCAAGGGTGCCGGGCCGGATCGCGCTATCCTTGCCCTCGGTTATGCCGGCTGGCAAGCGGGCCAGCTCGAGGCCGAAATCCAGCACAATGGCTGGCTGAATTGCCCTGCCGATCCGGCGCTCGTCTTCGACACGCCGATCGAGCTCAAATACGAGCGGGCGCTGCGCCGCATCGGCATCGATCCAGGGCATCTCTCCGCCGCCGCAGGACATGCCTGAGACGGTCGCGGCGGTCGACCCCGACCGCCTGATCCTCCGCGAGCTGATCGAAAACTGGGCAATCTGGCGTGACGCCTTGATGTGGGAGCGCTTCCGCACCGTCTGGCATGATGACGGGCGGATGATGGCGACCTGGTTTCAGGGCACCGCCGACGAGTTCATCCGGGTCAGCCGCGACGGGTATGAACGCGGCGTGCGCATACTCCATTTCCTCGGCGGCATGTCGATCGATGTCGCGGGACCCCGCGCGATCGCGCAGACGAAGATGACGATCTCGCAGCGCGCGCCGGTCGAGGGGGTCACCTGCGATGTCGTCTGTACCGGCCGCTTCTATGATTTCCTGGAGAAACGAGCGGGCCGCTGGGGAATGGTTCTACGCCAGCCGATCTACGAGAAGGACCGGCTCGATGTGGTCGAGCCGGGCGCGCGGCTCAAGCTCGACCAACAGCTGCTGGCGCAATTTCCTGAGGGATATCGCCATCTCGCCTACCTCCAATCCAAGATCGGCTACAAGGTGAAGCCGGATATGCCGGGGCTCGCCGGGCCGGCGGTCGAGCAGCTCTACGGCGACGGCGCCGCCTGGCTCGCCGGCGAAAAGCTGCGGCGCTGATCTGCGTTCCCATGGCTTCCCCAGGCTGACAGTGCCGCGACTGTCATCTCCGACAACCGCTCGCCCAAGCGGTCGATCAGTGCCTGATCGATTTTGAGATTGTAGGGAGGACGTTCCAGCCTCTCCGGCCGGATGAAGGTCTCGACCTGCGACAACAGCCAGAAGATCGCGATCCAGAGGTCGGCACGCTCCGTCTCGGCGGGCAGAAATTTTCGCACGACGATTTCGGCGACGGCGAAAACCGGCAGCTTCTCCTCGGCGAGGAAGTCCGTGAACACCTGGCTCCGCGATAAAGTCTCCCAAGTGAAAATGCGCATGAAGCGGCCGAGCTGATCGCGGCGGTTCAGCGCTTTCAGTTGCGTTCGGATGAAGGTTTCGACGGCCTGCGGGCCATCGACCGCGGCGAGCCGGTCCATGTCCAGTGGGCTGAGTTCCGCGAAAGCCTGGATGGAGGCTTTCAGCACCTCGCGATACAGCCCGTCCTTTCCGCCGAAATGGTAGTTGATCGCCGCCTGATTGGCGTTTGCCGCCTGGGTGATTTCGCGCACCGAGCCGCCCTCAAAGCCTTTGGCCGAGAAGACGCCGATAGCTGCTTTGATCAGGCTATCCCTTGTGCCTTCAACGACTAGAGACATGGATCAGGCCGCCGATCCTGTCCTTCACGCTGGCGAGCTTGTCCATCACCGCCGCGCCGGTGGGGACGAAACGCGGCAGCTCCACGCCCCAGATTTTGGTCGCCTGCGGGGCGGGCTCCGGCGGGGCCGCACTGAGCGCGGCCGGCGCCGCAGACGCCGCCGCCACGGCCGCCACGATGGCCGGGCGACGCGGCGGAAGCACGGTGACCTGGCCCAGCACCGCCCGGCGAGCCGAGGACGGCCCTTCCATGCCGGGCTCAGGGTGCCGTCGGGCCGCATCCGCTAGCGAGGCGACCTGCGAGCCGCGCAATTCGCCGGCAAGTTCAGCCGTGCGCTGCACCGAAAGCGCATGGAACCGGCTGAGGCTGTCCAATGCCGCCAGATGCTCGGGATAATAGGCGACGTTACGGGATTCGATGACCCCGCCATCCAGCCGCAATGACTGCTGTTGTGTCTGGAGGCTCGGGTGCGACACCAGATGCCCGTAAAGCGCTGTCGCGCAGAGCGTTGCGGCCACAGACACGACCACCTGTCCGGCGAATCGGCGCGCGGTCGAAAACAGCCCGAAACTTCTACGCGGCAGCGTCATCGCCGATCCTTTCAAACGAACGTTTGAATTCAAACCGTCATTTGTGGCGGGATTCGGACCGGCTAAGCTGGGTGACAGCAAATTAATGCAAAATCTGGCTCAGGAACAATTTTGTCCGCTCGTGTTGCGGATTGGCAAAGAACTCTTTCGGTGAATTGATCTCGATGATCTCGCCGCCATCCATAAAAATCACGCGGTTGGCGACCTGGCGCGCAAAGCCCATTTCGTGCGTGACGCAGAGCATGGTCATACCGTCCTCGGCGAGCGACACCATTGTGTCGAGCACTTCTTTGACCATTTCGGGGTCGAGTGCGGAGGTCGGCTCGTCGAACAGCATGATTTTGGGGTTCATGCACAGCGCCCGCGCGATCGCGACGCGCTGCTGCTGGCCGCCGGACATCTGGCCTGGATATTTGTTGGCCTGTTCCGGGATTTTCACCCGGGTCAGGTAGTGCATCGCCAAATCCTCGGCCTCCTTCTTCGGCATTTTGCGCACCCAGATCGGCGCCAGGGTGCAATTTTCGAGGATCGTCAGATGCGGGAAGAGGTTGAATTGCTGGAAAACCATGCCGACGTCCCGGCGCACTTCCTCGATGCGGGTCACGTCGTTGTTGAGTTCGATGCCGTCGACGGTGATGCGTCCGCTCTGGTGCTCCTCGATGCGATTGATGCAGCGGATCATGGTGGATTTGCCCGAGCCTGAGGGCCCGCAGATGACGATACGCTCGCCGCGACGCACCGAGAGCGTGATGTTGCGCAGGACGTGAAAACTGCCGTACCACTTATTCACGTCGACCAGTTCGACGACCGGCCCGGCGGTCGCCTGTTTACCGTTCGTCTGCTTGGCCAGATCCGGTTTGGCCAGGTCCTGTTGGGCGGCTCCGGCTGTCTGCATGTCACGCACTCGGCCCGTTTCGCTCGACCTTAAGCGAAAAGCGTCAGTCCGGACAACAGAAGCATCGCAGCGAGCACTTGCCGGAAGCGCCTGTCGTTGAGACGTCCGTAAACCCGCAAGCCCAACGACGCGCCGAGCGCCAGCGGGGGCACCGTCGTGGCGAACAGGATGAGGCCCGCCCGATCGACCGTGATCGTGCCGATGATCGCGAGCGTCACGATCTGCGCGAACACGATGAAGGGCTGATAGACGCCGCGCGCGACCTCCTTCGGCCAGCCCCGCACTTGGGTCCAGATCGTCGGCAGCACGCCGGAATAGCCGCCCAGCCCGCCGAGCACGCCGCCGGCGAAGCCGATCATCGCGTCGGCGGCACGCCCGCCGCGGCCGAAATAGGGGAGTTGGGGGGCGATGAGCGCGTACAACCCGTACGCCACCAGGAACAGCCCGATGGCGGCGCGAATAATGTCGCCGCGGGTATGCGACAGCAGGGCTACGCCGGCGGGTATGCCGAAGGCCGCCCCGGCCACAAAGGGCCAGAGGCGCGCGATCTCGATCGAGCGGCGGATCGGCCAGATCAGAATGCCGTGGAGCAGCGTCCCGGACGCAACGACCATCGCCGTGGTATGGAGCGGATCGAGCACATGCAGCCAGACGGAGGAGGCGGCGAGTGCGAAAGCGAACCCTGCTCCGCCGGCGGCGAATGCGCCAAGGAACGCGCCGAGCCAGACCACGAGCAGAGTTTCAGGCGCGAAACCTGCAACCATCGCGGCTTACAAAGCAGCCAAGCCGCGGCCGACAAACGGCTTTAGCTTCCGGGCAAATCGGCCATTTCGGGAAAGAACATGTCCTTCCAGCTTGCGGGCTGCACCGACAACGCGCCGACGCGGTGCATGAAATCGGCGTAAGCCATGATGTTCTTCGGCACGATCGTCCATTCGTTCTCGGGCAACCGAATCATCCGCTCGACTTCTTTGACGTCCATCTTCGCGTTATCGACTTTGACATAGATCGCGGCGGCCCGCGCGGGCTCCTCTTTCAATATCCTCTCCGCTTCCCCGAGTGCGTCGATGAACGCGTGGATGAGCTTTCGATTTGCATCGTGAAACTTCGTCGTTGCCCAGACGACATTGAATGTGTGCGGGCCTCCCAAGACTTCGTAGGAGTCGAGGATTTTATGCGCGCGGGGATCCGCAAGCTCCTGATACATGAACGGCGCCGAACCAAAATGCGCGTTGATCCCGGATTTTTCCCCTAGCATCGCTGCTTGCGCATCGGGATGTCCCATCGAAACGGTCAATGCGTCGAGGCGATATTGCTGGCCTGGACCAAAGGCTTTTTCCGCCGCCATTTGCAAGGTCAGTGCCTGAATTGAGGTTTTGACCGCCGGCAGCGCGATCCTGTCCGCCTCGGTAAGATCCTTGATGGACTTCACCTTCGGATTGACGCTGACGAGATAGAGCGGCATCGCGTTCAATGCGGCCACTCCTTTGACGCCGATCGTGGTACGCGTCTTGCCCCAGATCGTGATCATCGGACCGACGCCGCCGGATGCAAGGTCGAGATTGCCGGAGAGGATCGCGTCGTTCATCGGCGTGCCGCTGGTGAACTGGATCCATTGCGGCTGCACATCCAATCCCGCCGCCTTTGCGTGTTTCTCCAAGAGCTTTTCGCTCTCGATGATGGTGATCGGCAGATAGGAAATCCCGAACTGCTTGGCGATCCGCACGGTCTTCGTCTCTGCAGACGCGCCGCAGACCCCGGCGATGTTTGTGAGCAGCGCCAAAGCCATCGTCGCAAGTATCGGAACGCGTTTCATTTCTCCCCTCCCATATACCGGAGCTTTTGGCTTGCCATGTCGCTGCCGAAACAACACGGGGCTTCATATTGGAAGTCAAGGCAAGCCGGCTTCTCCTTTGGGCGAAGTGTTTGAGGGCGCAGCGAACTGCAATAATGTGCTCAGGGACCTAAAGCGACGTTCTTCATGCAGCATTCTGCCGACCAGGAAATTAGAAGCTCGCGCACGATCCTCATCGTCGACGATGAATGGGCCTTGGCCGAGGTGCTGAGCGCGATTTTGCGCGATGAAGGTTATCGCACGCTGGTGGCCGGCAATGGCCGCGAAGCCGAAACGCTGCTCAGGTCCGAGAGCGTCGATCTTGTCGTCGTCGACTTCATGATGCCGATCATGGATGCGCCGGAGCTTATCGCCTGGATGCAGGAGCAGGCGAGCCTCAAGGCGATCCCGGTGATTATCATGACGTCCTTGCCGGAAGCCTCGGTGCGTGCACGTGCCGACGGCTTCGCCGCCTACCTGCAGAAGCCGTTCATGATCGACGACATTGCCGAGGCGGTGTCACGGCATTTGCCTCCGCAGCACGCGGTAGTGCGCTCTTAAAGCCACACCAAGCCCAAATCCACTTATTGCTCAGCTTGCCACCATAGATTCCGCCCAGATGCGGGTGTACCCGATTCGCGACAGTAAAAACGAGCTTGAACCGAGCCATTACTGTCCTGTTTGCGAGGGGACCGATGCGGAAGAACTTGCCCGACCCGAGTGTGAGAGATGCCAAGACGCGTCGCGGCCCTGAGTTACAGGTGGTCCAGCGCGCGCAGGCGCGAGATGATTCGGGGCTTGAGGAATCCGTGCAGCTGCGCGCAGAACGCGATTCACTTTTATGGATTTTGCGCATCGTCAAGCGCGAGGTGAATTGGACGGACGACAGCCCGACCTTGCGGATGATTGACGCGGCACTCGCGCGAAGCTGAATCACCGCTGCTTTCCTTCCGGGACCGCCGCTTGCTCGTCATCGAGAGGCTGTGGCATCATTTGACCGGACGCGCGGCATAACCATCGCGGCAAGCTCGCCTTCTCTTGCGCGGGTGCGCGCAAGCCCCAGGATGGAGCGCACGGCGGCGGGTTTGTGATGAGTCTCTCCCCTCCTGCTTTTCATTTGCAGTTTTTGGAACGTGTCTGGCGGCTCTTGCCGCGATTTGTCTTGGCTGGGCGGCCGTCTTCGGAAAACAAGCGTTCGCAGCAGGTGGTCAGCGAGAGCGAGGCGCGCTACCGCCTCCTCGCCGATTCGCTTCCGCAGCTCGTCTGGACGATGGCGCCGGATGGCACGGTCAGCTACATGAATGCGACGCTCGCCGGCTATCTCGGGGGCTTGCGCGCGCTCGATGAAGACGGCTTTCGCCATGTTCATCCCGATGATCGGCCAATCTCCCGCGATGCGTTCTCTCGCGGTCTCAAACACGAGCAGCCGTTCACGTTCGAGGCGCGCCTCGCGCGCGCCGATGGCGAATGGCGCCACCACCGCTTCACGCTCGTGCCGCGAAAATCCGGCGGCGCCATCGTCGACTGGATCGGGACCGCGCTCGACATCGACGACCTGCAGCGGGCCCAAACCGAGTTGCGCCACAAGGAAGAGCACTTGCGGCTAGCGCTCGAAGGGGCGCGGCTGACCACCTGGCAGCGCGAAGTCGCCTCGGGCCTCGGCCGGTGGCATGGCGGCATCGTGCAGGGATTGTCGCCCACGCTTCGGGAAGTGCACGACCGCGACGCGCTCCTATCCCTGGTGCATCCGGACGATCGCCGCATCATCGAGGACAAGTTGCGTGCGGTTCGCGAGCACAAGGCCGACTATGATGCCGTCTTCAGATTGAAGTCGGAGACCGGGGAATGGCGTTGGATTGCCTCGCGCGCGCGCGTCTTCGATCGCGATGGCGCTGCGGCGGCGCGCATGATCGGTGTTGCGCAAGACATCACCGAACAGCGTCGCGCCGAGATGGAACTCAGCGAAAGCGAAGCTTTTCTGCGCGGTATTCTCGAAAGCAGCGCAGATTGCATCAAGGTGCTCGATCTCTCCGGCCGGCTCATCTTCATGAACGGTCCGGGGTTGCGCGCTATGGAGATCGACGCTCTCGAGCCCTTTCTCGGCAAGCCATGGACGGATTTCCTGCCGCGCGACGAGCAGCCGGAGTTCCGGCGCGCTGTCGACAATGCGCGGAAGGGCCAGAGTTCGCGTCTCACCGCTCTCCTGCCGACGTTCAAAGGCAGCGAGCGGTGGTGGGACATCCAGATCACGCCGGTGGTCGATGCGCGCACAGGCAAGCCGGAGCGCATTCTGGCGATCTCTCGCGACACTACCGAAGAGCGCCGTCAGGCGGAGATGTTGGAGCGTCTCAACGATGAACTCGAAGACAAGGTCGCACGCCGCACGCAAGCCTTGGCCGACGCGGCGCGCGAGCTTGCCGGCGAAATGCGCCGGCGCGAGGAGGCGCAAGCCGCACTTGTGCAGGCGCAGAAGATCGAAGCGCTTGGCCAGTTCACCGGCGGTATTGCGCATGATTTCAACAATGTGCTGGCCGCCGTCCTTGGCACATACCGCATGATCAAGCGCCGAACGGCTGATGAGCAGGTGCTGGAATTCGTCCGCCACGGCGAGAGTGCTGCGGAGCGCGCCGCCGGCCTCGTGCGCCAGCTCATGGGATTTGCCCGACGCGAGGAATTGCGGCCGGCACGTGCCGAACCTGTCGAGCTTATGAAGGATGTCGCGCCGCTCGTTCGTCACGCGGTCGGCACCGACATTACCTGCGAGATCGACATCGATGCGGCATGCTGGCCGATCATTGTTGACCGGCAGCGGCTTGAAGTGTCGCTGCTCAATCTGGTCGTCAATGCACGCGACGCGATGAAGGGACGCCAAGGCAGCGTGCGGCTTTGCGTTCGCAATGAAGAGAACGAGTTTCGCAACGAGCGTTTGCGTCTCGGGCCTCACGTCGTCTTCTCGATTGAAGATTCAGGCACCGGCATGGCCCCCGAAATAGCCGCGCGCGCGACGGAGCCGTTTTTCACGACCAAACCGCGAGGCAGCGGCACCGGGCTTGGCCTGGCGACCGCGCACGGATTTGCGGAACAATCCGGCGGCACGCTTGTCATCGAAAGCCGATCCGGAATCGGCACCAAAGTTTCGATCGTGCTACCGCGCGCGCCCTTCCTCGAGGACGAGCCGGTGAGCCAAATCGATCCGAACCTGCATGGGCGCGCCGTCATTCTGCTCGTCGACGACGACGAACAGGTGCGGCCGCTGACCGCCTCGTTCCTGCGCGATCTCGGATACACGGTCATCGAAGCGCCGACTGCGGAAATCGCGTTCGCGCTGGCGCATGCGCCCGAGGCGCTCGATCTTGTGATCACGGACGTCGTGATGCCGGGCGCCGATGGACCGAAGCTCGCTTCGCGCTTGCGGCGGGAGCGTGCCGATCTGCCGATCCTTTTCATCACCGGTCATGCCGAGATGAGCGAACTCGAAGGTGAGCGGGTTCTGCAGAAGCCGTTCGGACACGCGGACCTCGCGGACGCCATTTTGCAGATGCTCGGTCGCGTGCCGGCGGAAACCGTCCATTAATCCTTGCGTGAGTTCCGCAGCTTAACGCAGAGTTAACTGAATCGAGCCAATTTTCGCTCCTGTTGTAATTTGCTCATCAGGAGCCGGGGATGGACCTCGAACAAGCCGCACTAGCGGCCTCTCCGAAGAACGACACGGACGAGGCTGCGGCCGAAGCGGCTGCGCGTCCGCGTCGCCGTCGTAAGGCTAAGGCGCCCGCGGCGCCGGCTGGCGCAGATGCGGCCGAGACATCGCCGGCGCCCGTCCCGCAATCGGAGCGCCAGCCGGAGGTGAGGCCGCAGAATGCGCCGCCTGTCGCGGCCGTTTCACCGGGGGGCGTCCCGCTGTCGAAGGCTCCAGGGCAAGCCGTAGCCCCGCGCGTTTCGGTTCTGCCGCCGCCGGGCCAGCGGAAAGCTCCCGCGCCCGCGCCAAGCTTTTTGAAGCGCCACGGCGCACTCGCTGCCGGCATCGCCCTGGCGCTCGGCTTCGGCGCTTATGCCGGGACGCAAATCGGAATCGAGCGCTCCGGGGACAGCGCGGCTGCCGAAGAAGCAAGCATCAATGTTGCCGCCGCCCTGCCATGGAAGCGCGACGTGGCGATGGCCTCGACCCAAGCCCGCGAAATCGCGCGGCTGAAGGAAGATCTTCGTGGCCTCAAGACGCAGCTCGACGGGCTGAAAGCCAATCCGGAGCAAGCGCGCCAGGCGCAAGAAGTTCGTTCGCTGCGTGCGAGCCTTGAGAGCTTGAAAGAGGGGCTGAGCGCCACGCGTACGGATACGGCAAATGCCATCGCGCAAGTCTCGGCTTCGCAATCCTCGAGGTCCGGCGACCGCGATCAGCAGAAGGTCGAGAAGATCGCCGAACGGGTGGAGCGGCTGGAGCGGCAGCTGGCGGACCCGACGCCGACCGCCGCCGTCGCAAAGGCGGAGCCGGTGAAGCCGGCTATCCTGCCCGACCCGCACGCATTGCCGGCCCCCGCCGATATCGCCGCCGCGCAGAGGACCGAAGTCAGGCCGAAAATCATCCCGAATTACGTGTTGCGCGAGGTCGCTGATGGCGTGGCGCTGATCGAAGGCCCTGACGGCTTGCGCGAGGTATGGCCCGGCCGCGGCGTCCCAGGCGCCGGCAAGGTCACCTCGATCGAGCGTCAGGCAGGCAAGTGGGTGGTGGTCACCTCCGAAGGCATGATCGAATTCAAGCGCGACGCCTATTTACGTAACTAAGCCCGCCCCGGAGCGGCAATGCGCCGCCCGGATGATCGCGGATTTCCGGAACGATCACAAACTGGCGGCGTTCGACAAACAGCCAGCTACGCTTCCGCCGGATTCCCTCATGCGTCAATTCAGGTGCCCAAACTGCGGGCAACGCGTTTATTTCGAAAATTATTACTGCGAGCGCTGCACGACGCCGCTCTCCTTCGACGCCCATCAGATGACGATGGTTGCGCAAGCCGGCACACGCGATTGCGCCAATCGCGAGCACCTTGCCTGCAATTGGGCGGCCGATGAAGGCGGCGGCGATTTCTGCTTGGCTTGCAAGCTCAATCGCACGGTGCCCAATCTAAGCGAGCCCGGCAATCTCGTTCTGTGGCAGAAGATCGAGAGCGCAAAACATCGCATGATCTACGATTTGTTGCGTCTTGGCCTTCCGGTGAAGAGCCGGGCTGAGGATCCATCGCACGGCATCGTTTTCGATTTCCTGTCAGAACATCCCGGCGCCAAAGTGATGACCGGGCACGATGAAGGCGAGATCACTCTTAACATAGCCGAGGCTGACGACGCCGAGCGTGAAGCAAGGCGCGCAGAGATGCATGAGCCCTACCGCACGCTGGTCGGCCACTTCCGTCACGAGATCGGTCACCATTACTGGGATATCCTGTTGCGCGGCTCGCCCGATCTGCCGGCGTTTCGCGCGCTCTTCGGCGACGAGCAGGAGGATTATGCGCAGGCGCTGAAGCGCCATTACGAGAACGGGCCGCCGCAAGGCTGGCGACAGAATTACATTAGCGCCTATGCGACCTCCCATCCATGGGAAGATTGGGCCGAATGTTTCGCCCATTTCATCCACATCGTCGCGACGCTCGATACGGCCGCCGATTTGCCGCTGGGCTTAGGCAAGCTCAGCGGACGCGCGCTGAAAGACCCATATCGCGAGGACGATTTCGATGCGCTCCTGAAAGCCTGGGTGCCGCTGACCGAGGCGGTGAACGAAATCAACCGCTCGATGGGCGTGTCGGATATCTATCCCTTCGTGCTGACGCCGGCA
Organism: Methylobacteriaceae bacterium; assembly: GCA_019244955.1. GTDB lineage: Bacteria > Pseudomonadota > Alphaproteobacteria > Rhizobiales > Beijerinckiaceae > JAFASC01. The sequence goes on from JAFASC010000278.1 coordinate 21,299, forward strand.
GTGATGGGTAAGCTGCATTTCGTGCACATGATCGTGCGCAAGGCAGCGCGCGCCACCGAGCAGCGCGGCGAAGCGGCGGTGGAACGCACGCGAGTGCCGGCTTAGCGCTGTCACTGCGCCGCGAGGCGATGCACCTGCTCGTCTTCCGCCTGCGCCTCGGCGGCCGCGATCGCGGTCATGTTGACGATGCCGCGTGCGGTGACGGAGGGCGTCAGGATATGCGCCGGCTGTGCGACGCCGATCAGGATCGGCCCGACCGGCAGCGCATCGGCTACCGCTTTTGCCATCTGAAAAGTGATGTTCGCCGAATCAAGATTGGGCATGACGAGAACGTTCGCCTCGCCTTTCAGCGTGGACCCGGGCAGGACGAGATCGCGCGTCGCTTGCGAGAGCGCCGTATCGGCCTGCATCTCGCCGTCGATCGCAAGCGCAGGCGCGCGTTCGCGCACCAGCGCGAGCGCCTCCCGCATCTTGCGCGACGAACGATCGTCATGCGAGCCGAAATCCGAATGCGCGATCAGTGCAATCTTCGGCTCGATGCCGAAGCGGCGCACGTGACCCGCCGACATGATCGCCATTTCGGCGATCTGCTCCGCCGATGGATTTTCGTGAACATGGGTGTCGGTGAGGAAGAACGCGCCCTTGCTGGTGATGAGCAGACTGACCGCGTAGAGCGAGGTCGCGCCGGGCAGCATGCCGATAATGTGCTCGATGTGCCGCCGGTGCAGATTGAAGCGGCCTTCTAGCCCGCACAGCATGGCGTCGGCGTCGCCGCGCCGGACCATCAGAGCCGAGATGACGGTGGCGCTGGTGCGCACCAATGTGCGCGCCAGACTCGGTGTAATTCCATGCCGCCCGGCAACGTCGAGATAAGTCGAAACATACTCGCGATAGCGCGAGTCGTTGTTCGGATCGACGAGGTGAAAATCTTTGCCGGGCCGGATCGAAAGCCCGAAACGCGTCAGCCGCGACTCAACGACGTCGGGGCGGCCGATCAGAATCGGCTTGGCGATCGACTCCTCGACGACGGTTTGTACGGCTCGGAGCACACGCTCGTCTTCACCCTCAGCGTAGACGACGCGCATCGGATTGTCGCGGGCGGCCTGCAGGAGCGGCTTCATGATGAAGCCGGAGCGGAACACGAAGCGCTGCAGCCGCTCGTCGTAAGCAGCGAAATCCGAAATCGGCAACTTCGCGACGCCCGAATCCATTGCGGCCTTGGCGACCGCTGGCGCGATGCGAAGGATGAGGCGCGGATCGAAGGGCGAGGGGATGAGGTTGTCCTTGCCATAAAGCCGCGATACGCCGCCATAGGCCCGGGCGACGACGTCGGAGGGCGCCTCATGCGCGAGCTGCGCGATGGCGCGAACGGCCGCGAGTTTCATCGGCTCGTTGATCGTGCTTGCGCCGACATCGAGCGCGCCACGGAAAATATAGGGAAAGCAGAGAACGTTGTTCACCTGGTTCGGATAATCCGACCGCCCGGTGCAGATCATCGCATCCGGCTTCACCGCCAAAGCCTCGGCCGGATCTATTTCCGGATTCGGATTGGCGAGCGCCATGATGAGCGGCCGCTCGGCCATGCGCGCGACCATATCCTGCTTCAGGACGCCGCCCGCTGAGAGGCCGAGGAAGATATCGGCGCCGCCGATCACGTCGGCGAGCTTGCGTGCGCTCGTCTCCTGCGCAAACGCACCCTTCCACTGATCCATGAGCGCGGTGCGCCCTTCATAGACGACCCCCTCGATATCTGTGACGGTGATATTCTCTCGCCTGGCGCCGAGCTCGATGAGCAGGTTCAGACACGCAATCGCCGCCGCTCCGGCACCGGACGTCACGATTTTCGCATTCTCGATTTTTTTGCCGGCAAATTCGAGCCCGTTGAGCACCGCCGCGCCCACAATGATCGCAGTTCCATGCTGATCGTCGTGGAATACGGGGATGTTCATGCGCTCGCGCAGCTTGCGCTCGACCTCAAAACATTCCGGCGACTTGATGTCCTCGAGATTGATGCCGCCGAATGTCGGCTCGAGCGCCGCGACGACGTCGACGAGGCGGTCGACCTCGGTCTCGGCGACTTCGATGTCGAAGACGTCGATGCCGGCAAATTTCTTGAACAGAACCGCCTTGCCCTCCATCACCGGCTTCGAGGCAAGCGGCCCAATATTGCCGAGGCCGAGAACCGCCGTGCCGTTGGAGAGCACCGCGACCAAATTCTGCCGGATCGTCAGCGATGCCGCTTCGTGCGCATCCCTCGCGATCGCCATGCATGCGGCGGCGACACCCGGCGAATAGGCGAGCGCAAGATCGCGCTGCGTGGCAAGCGGCTTCGTTGCCTGGATTTCAAGCTTTCCCGGCTTGGGATCGCGATGGTAGGCGAGGGCGCTCGACTCGAGGTCTGGTGTGATGTCGTTTGCCATGTCGGACCTGCTTTGTCGGACCTGCTTTGTCGGACCTGCTTTTTTGGTCGTTATCTGATGTAAGCAGACCCGATGGCAATCCGCCATGGCTCACCACGGCTTAGCCATACTCGTTGGAGCGGGCTATTTGGCCTTCACGAGTTGGCCGCGTATCTCGCCGCCCTTGTTTTCCGCCGTGTGGACATTGAAGTACCAGTCGCCCTTCTGCAGATCGGCGGCCTGCGGATCGGTGAGCGTCGCCGAGCCTTCGAAGGGGCTCTTGGCTGCATCGACGGGCACTACGACCCCGGCGTTCTTACCCTTTTCGGCGGGCCCATGGAAATGCGCCGCCGTAACGGGACCCGTCAGGCCGGAATAGGAGCCCTTCCAGGAAAGCTTCTTCGAGGTGGTATCGTATGTGGCTTCGATATCGCCCGTACCTTTGCTTTGGGTCGGCGGTACTTCCTCGCTCGCACTTAAAGGGGCTTTGAACGTCACCGTGTCGGCTGCGCAGGGCAGCGCGAACAATGCAAGTTGAGCGGCCGCGGCCAAGATGCTGATACCAGTATTTCGCATTTGTTCCTCCCAAAGGTGCACTTTGTGTGCGTTGCTGATATAGCGCGGCTCTCTACAAACCTGAAGATCACAATGCGGTGAGTGAGGCTTGCTGGAGAGAAGATGTTTTTCGTCCTGCACGCATTCGATAAGGCGGGCGCGCTTGACACGCGTCAGGCAAATTACGAGGCCCACAAGGCCTTCCTCGCCGATACGTCGGCCCACCGCGTGTCCATGGTCATGTCGGGGCCGCTTGTTTCCGATGACGGCAAGACGATGATCGGTAGTCTGATGATTGTCGAGGCGGCGGACCGCGCCGCAATGGAAGCCTTCCATCGCGCCGATCCGTTCTACGCGGCGGGAATATGGGAAAAGGTTAGCATAACTGCCTTTGTCAAGCGCCAGGGCTAAGGCCGGACCAACTCTCGCTTTCTAAATGTGCTTGGAGTGTATAGACTTGTCGCCGACCATCAGGAATGAAAAATGAATAGCGGTTTGCCGACCATCGAAGACATCTCGCTCGACGAATTAAAGCGAGGGCTTGCCGACGGTTCGATCCTGCTCGTCGACGTGCGCGAGCCGAATGAGTGGAACGCGGGTCACATCCCAGGCGCGACATTGCATCCGATGTCGATGTTCGATCCCGCCGAGCTGCCGCGCGAAAACGGTAAGCGCGTCGTCCTGCAATGTCGCTCCGGCAACCGTTCCGCCAAAGCGCTCGCGATCGCGCGAGCGAACGGGCGCGAAGACGTACGTGCGCATTTCGGCGGCGGCATGCTTGAATGGGCCGCCGCCGGCGAGCCGATCGAAGCCTAGCGGCCGGCTTTGGACATGTCCGACTTCACCCGCCGCACGCTGCTCCAAGGCGTTGCCGCGACGCTATTGCCGATCGCCGCGCATGCGCAAGCCCCAGCGAAGCCGGTGGAGCCCGTCACGCCCGAAGGGATGCGCATCCTCGAGGCGCGCAAAGGCAGCCAGCGCATTCTACCGAGTCCCGCAGGCGAGACCGACGTTTGGGGTTACGGCGGCCAGGTTCCCGGCCCGGTGCTGCGCGTCAAAGCCGGTGAAGAGATTGCGGTGCGCCTGGTCAACAAACTCGATCAACCGACAAGCCTGCATTGGCATGGGGTGCGCATCGACAACGCGATGGAGGGAGTAGTCGGCCTGACGCAAAAGCCTGTCATGCCGGGTGCGAGCTTCGACTACCGCTTCAAGGTGCCGGACAGCGGACTTTATCTTTATCGACCATATGTAGCGCCATTCACGAGCGAGCAGGTGGCGCGCGGGCTTTACGGCATACTGATTGTGGACGAACCCTCGCCGCCGCAAGTCGATCGCGATTTCGCGCTTCTCATTGACGACTGGCGCCTCGACGAACAGGGCATGCTGATCAAGGATTTCGGCAATCCCGCCGATGTCGGCGGCGCCGGACGGATCGGGCCGGAGATCACGGCCAATTCACAAACGGCGCCGATTGCGGAAACTTTTGCGTCGGGCTCGCGCATTCGCCTGCGGCTCGTCAATGTCGCCAATGCACGGTTCATGTTCATCAGCTTCGAAGGATTCAAACCGCTGATCATGGCTATCGATGGCCAGCCCTGCGATCCATTCGAGCCGGTGCGGCGGACAATTCCCGTTGGACCGGGAGCGCGCTTCGATTTGATGTTCGATTTGCCTGACAGCCAGAACGAGACGGCCAAGATCATCCTGCGCGGAATGAACGAATCCGATCGCGATGTCTGCGTGTTCAAGACGCAAGGTACGAAGCGGCCGGGCCGCCCGGCGATCGCTTCGTTGCCGCTCAACCCGCTACTGCCCGCCGAAATCCCGCTCGCCCCGGCCAAGAAGGTCGACATTGTCGTGGAAGGCGGCAGCGCGCGCGTTTCTCCCGGCGCGAAGACCTTGTGGACGCTGAACGGAGTGCCAGGCGGCTTCGATGGCAAGCCGCTGTTTTCCGTCAAACGGGGCACACCCGTGTCACTCGGCTTCATCAACAAAACGCTGGTCACCCAGAATATGCGCGTTCATGGGCATGTCGTGCGTCTGTTGCACGATCTTGACGACGGGTGGGAGCCTTACTGGCGCAATGCCGTCATTGTCGCAGAGGGGCGGACCAAACGGGTCGCTTTCGTCGCCGACAACCCAGGCAAGTGGGCGATCAATTGCGATGTCATCGAGCACCAGATCAGCGGCTTGTGCGGTTGGTTCGAGGTGACGTGAGCTTTCAGTCCCGCGCCCGACGAAATCCGGTCGCCAGCACATAAAGCTCGGCTGAATCCGCACGGCTAGCGGTGGGCTTCACGTGATGCACTTTGGCGAAATCGCGCTTCAGGCTCGCCAGCAGATCGCCTTCAGTTCCGCCTTGCAGCACTTTTGCAAGAAAAAAACCGCCCGGCGACAAAACGTCGCCGGCAAATTCTGCAGCGAGTTCGGCGAGCGCGACAATGCGCAAATGATCGGTCTTGCGATGGCCGGTCGCATTGGCGGCCATGTCGGAGAGAACGCCGTCCGCCGGTCCGCCGAGGATTTGCTTCAATCGCTCCGGGGCATCCGGCGCGTTGAAGTCCATAATCGCGAAATCCACCCCCGGGATCGGATCGATGTCCAAAAGATCGATGCCGACGACGCGGCCCTTGCCTTCGGCCGCGCCGACACGCTTCGCCGCGACTTGCGACCAGCCGCCGGGCGCGGCGCCAAGATCGACGATACGCTGCCCGGATTTCAGTAAATGGTACTTGTCATCGATCTCCGTGAGCTTGAAGGCTGCGCGGGAACGAAAACCTTCGAGCCGGGCGCGCGAGACATAAGGGTCATTCAGCTGGCGCTCGAGCCACAGCGTTGAGGACAGCGAGCGCTTGCGCGCCGTCTTGACGCGCGCCTTCAGCGATCGCCCGCCTTCGCGTCCCGACCTCGTGCCGCCGCTCTTCGGCGTCACGCCACCGTCTCGGAGGGGTTGTGCCAAACGCCGTCGGCGCGCATGAGCTCGATCAAAATGCCTTCACGCAAGCCGCGATCGGCAATCCGCAAGCGCGGTGCGGGGAAGGCGCGGCGGATCGCCTCCAGGATCGCGCAACCGGCAAGCACGAGATCGGCGCGTGCCGGGCCGATGCAGCCATGCGCGGCGCGTTCGGCATAGGACATGGCCCTGAGGCGCGCGATGGTCGCGCTGACCTCGCCCGCCGACATCCATAATCCATCGACGCGGCGGCGATCATAGCGTGCGAGGTTCAGATGCACGCCGGCGACGGTCGTCACCGTCCCCGACGTGCCGAGAAGATGAAAACGCGAACAATGGCGTTCGCTTATGGCCCGGCTCAAGAATCCTTCGAGCGATCGCGCAACATGCGACACCATCGCATCGTAAGTCGCCGATGAGACATCCACGCCACCGAACTGCTCGGCGAGAGAGACGACGCCGAGCTGCAGTGATGTCCACAGACGGATGTCGACTTGCTCCGCCGCTGCCACGGGCGTTCGCGTCGGATTAAACCAGATCAGCTCCGAGGACCCGCCGCCGATGTCGAAGATGAGGACGCCCTCGGCCTGCGGATCGGCGAGTGCCGCGCAGCCGAGCGCCGCGAGTCGTGCTTCGGTCTCCCGATCGATGACTTCGAGCTCGAGGCCAAGCGCATCGTGCACCCTATCGAGGAAGGCCTCGCCATTGGCGGCCATGCGGCAAGCTTCCGTCGCGATCAGGCGCGCGCGTGTGACGCCGCGCTGCTCCATCTTCGTGCGGCACACGGCGAGCGCGTCCAGGGTGCGATCGATCGCCGCCTCGCCGAGCTCGCCCGACTGGAGCAGCCCCTCGCCGAGCCGCACGATGCGCGAGAACGCGTCAACGATGCGCAGCCCATCGGCGCCGTTCCGGGTGCGGTCATGATGCGGCCGCGCGACGAGCAGGCGGCAATTGTTCGTGCCGAGATCGAGTGCCGCATAAGTATGGCCATGCTCGGCCCGCAGCGGTGAAAGATCGGATCTCGGGGCGGGCGCGTTGCGCACGCGCTCGGGAAGCATCGGCCTCGCGTCCGAAAGGTCGACGGTCACTCCCCCACCCCGCCACGATTGTCGGGTTTCACCCCGATCGAGATAGTCCGGGAGAGTGGAACAATCCAGGCCGATTGCCAAGCTCAAGCATTATGCGATCGGGCGACGTTTTACTTGCCTACCCACCCGAGCGAGCGGGCGACCGCCTTGTCCCAGGCCGCGTTCAGCAGCGCCCGGCGGCCTTCGCCCGTTTGCGGATGCCAGCGGTGGCCGACTGCCCAATTGTCGGAAATATCCCGCGGCGAGGCCCAGTAGCCGGCCGCAAGACCCGCGGCATAGGCGGCGCCGAGCGCGGTCGTCTCGATGATCTGCGGGCGCACCACTGCGACATCGAGAAGGTCGGCCTGGAATTGCATCAGCACGTCGTTGACGACCATGCCGCCGTCGACGCGGAGCTCGCGGATTGGCACGCCGGAATCGGCGCTCATGGCGGTGATGATCTCGCGTGTCTGAAACGCCGTCGCCTCCAGGGCAGCGCGGGCGATGTGACCGCGATTGGCGAAGCGTGTGAGCCCACAGATCACGCCGCGGGCATCGTCGCGCCAGTGTGGGGCATAAAGCCCGGAAAATGCCGGCACGATATAGACGTCGCCGTTGTCATCGACGCTGCGCGCCAGCGTTTCGATTTCCGCCGAGCTCGAGATGAGCTGCAGATTGTCGCGCAGCCATTGCACGAGTGCGCCGGCGATCGCGATCGAGCCTTCGAGCGCGTATGTCGGCGCTGCTCCGCCGAGCTTGTAGGCAAGTGTCGTCAAGAGCCCGTGCGTCGACGGGTAAGGCGTCTCGCCCGTATTCATCAGGAGGAAGCAGCCGGTGCCGTAGGTGTTCTTCGCCTCGCCCGGCTTGAGGCACGCCTGGCCGAAGAGCGCCGCCTGTTGATCGCCGAGAATGCCGCAAATCGGCACGCCGGCTAAGGGTTCGTGCGCGACCGCGAACTTTTCCGATGAGGCAACGATTTCCGGCAAACATGCTCGCGGAATACCAAAGAGATTGAGGATGCCCGCGTCCCAATCAAGCGAACGCAAATCCATGAGCTGTGTGCGCGAGGCATTGGTCACGTCGGTAATGTGACGGCCGCCGTTTTCGCCGCCGGTCAGATTCCACACAAGCCAGGAATCGATCGTGCCGAACAGTGCGTCGCCGGCCTTAGCGGCGGCGCGTGCGCCCGGCACATTGTCGAGCAGCCATTTCAGTTTCAGGCTGGAGAAATACGTCGTGAGCGGCAGGCCCGTTTGATCGCGCAGACGATCCTTGCCGTCATCCTTTGCAAATTCCGCGACGAGCGCATCGGTGCGCGTATCCTGCCAGACCAGCGCGT
>JAFASC010000013.1 GCA_019244955.1 Methylobacteriaceae bacterium
TTTGCGGACGTGCACTTTGAGGATTTTCTCGCGGCCCATCACGTCGGGGTTGGGCACGACGATCTGGCGGTCGAAACGGCCGGGACGCAGCAGCGCCGGATCGAGCACGTCGGGGCGGTTCGTGGCCGCGATGATGATCACGCCCTCGTTCGCCTCGAAGCCGTCCATCTCGACGAGGAGCTGGTTCAGCGTCTGCTCGCGCTCGTCGTTGCCGCCGCCGAGCCCCGCGCCGCGATGGCGGCCCACGGCATCGATTTCGTCGATGAAGATGATGCAGGGCGCATTCTTTTTCGCCTGCTCGAACATGTCGCGCACGCGCGAGGCGCCGACGCCGACAAACATCTCGACGAAATCGGAGCCTGAGATCGTGAAGAACGGCACGTTGGCTTCGCCGGCAATGGCGCGCGCGAGCAGCGTCTTGCCGGTGCCCGGGGGGCCGACAAGCAACACGCCGCGCGGGATGCGGCCGCCGAGGCGCTGGAATTTCTGCGGATCGCGCAGGAATTCGACGATCTCCTGCAGATCTTCCTTGGCTTCGTCGACGCCAGCGACGTCCTCGAACGTCACGCGCCCATGCGCTTCGGTGAGAAGTTTTGCCTTTGACTTGCCGAAACCCATGGCCTTGCCGCCGGCGCCTTGCATTTGCCGCGACAGGAAAATCCACACACCGAGAAATGCGATCAGCGGCAGGCCATTGACGAGCAGCGTCACCAGCCAGGAATTGCCGTCCGACGGCGGCCGCGCCGAGATGAGCACGTTCTTCTTGTAGAGCGTCTGCACCAGCGTCGGGTCGTTCGGCGCATATGTCGAGAAGGCTCTGTTATCGTTGAAATGCCCGGTGATCTCGTTGCCGGAGATCGTGACCTCGCGGACCTTGCCCTGGTCGACATCGTTGAGAAGCTGGCTGAACGAAATGTCCTGCGTCTGCTGGCGCTGTCCCGCGCCGCCCTGGAACAGCATGACCAGCGCCACGACGAGCAGGAAGATGATGACCCAGAGGGCAAAATTCCGAAAGTTCGGATTCATGTCGGTCCTGCGAGCCGGCGATTGCCGCGCTCAAGTAAGGTCGAACGGCCGCGCCGCGTTAAGCACAATCTAGGTGTCGGGCCCCTGATTGCCAAGTGAACGGCAGGCAAGGTGCACCTGCCGCCTCAACAAGCAAGTGACGCGCCGTGATGAACCTAACCGCTCGTCGCTCTACGGGCAGTGAAATCGCAGATCGTGGTTTCTTTAGGTAGAACGTGGAACCGACCGACGCGCCGAAGCACGCGATATCCGCAGATATCCCTCCCGTGTAACGGCGATCCGCGCGTCCGCAAGCGTGGTCGCAAAAGCGCGATTCTCGTTGAGCGCCGAGGCCGCCTCAGCCGCGGCACGCTCCAGGCGATCGAGACGAAGGTGATCTCGTCCTCTCGACAGGACGAGAACTTCGGCCTCAATGATGCGAAGGAAAATTTCATCGGGCAGTTTCGCGAGTGCCCCGCCGGCGATTTCCACGTCATCTGCGGTTCGCTTCATGGGGAGGTTGGAGCGAGTCGCCGCGGTCATCTCGGAAAGTGCCGCTTCGGCCCGCGCCGCGCGCCGGGCCAAGCGCAGAAGCGCTGAGCGATCAAGCCCTTCCGCCTCCAAAAGCCCACGCAAGGCGCGCAGGCGCGTGCGCGCGAAAGCGGGATTCTCGTTCGAGGCATCGTGGAAGAAAGGGTGCCCCGCGGCCGCGCACAGGCCGACGAGATCGGCCTTGGGGACATCGAGCAGCGGCCGCGCGATCGTGATGGCGCGACAGGGGATGAGTGGTGCCATGCCGGCCAATCCGGCGGGTCCGCTGCCGCGGGTCAGCCGCAGGAGCACGGTCTCGGCCTGATCATCGCCGTGATGGGCGGTGACGATGTGGTCGGCGCCAATGCCGAGCGCGCACTCTGCCAGCAACCGGTAGCGCGCTTGGCGAGCACGCTCCTGCAGGCGAGTCTTGGGATTTTCGTGTTCCCAGCTCAACAGATGGTGCGCGAAGCCGAGAGACCCGGCCCAGCGCGCAACGGTCTCTGCTTCGGTTCGAGAATCGCTCCGCAATCCATGGTCGATGCTGGCTACCTCGACGGGAATCGTGCGCCGCCCCGACCAGCGGGCGGCGAGTAGCATCAGGGCGACCGAATCGGGTCCTCCGGAGACGGCGAGGAGCAGGCGCTTGGCATGCGAGAGCGGAGCGAGGATGCGCTCGGGGTCCAACTCGCTGGCGAGCGGATCAGCCGTCCCGTCCATCAGCGGAGGGATGGCTTCCCGGCCGCGTGCGGCTCGATCAGCACTGATGCTTCTTCGCCTCGCGCTCTGCCGCGGCGCGGATATTGGCGGACGCGTTGGGGTATTTGCGCCCGACCTCGCCGAAGGCGGCGCAGGCCTGCTCCTTGGCGCCGCCGATGGCATTGAGGGATTGGCCGAGCCGTAGCATCGCCTCGGGCGCGCGGGGCGAACTCGGGTAGGCCGTCGAAATCTTCAGGAACTGCTCCGCCGCTTCGCGATGGCGCGCACGCAGATAATATGTCTCGCCGAGATTATAGACCGCACTCGCGGCGAGCGGGCTTTTGGGGTTTTTAGCAAGAAAGTCGGAAAAGCCCCTCTCCGCCGCATCGTATTGCCTCTGCTTCAGCATCCCGATGGCCTCCTCATATTCTGCTTTCGGGGCACTTGCCTGTGGGAGAGCGGCGACTTGGGGGGACGGCGCCTGGATCGCCTGGGTGCTGGACGATGCAGGCGCCTGCGGCGTCAACGGAATCACACGCGGCTGACCCGCCGGCGCCGCGGGACCGGCCTGCGCCGCGGCGACGGGCGGCGCGACCGGACGCGTAGCCGGGGGCGGGGGAGATTCGGTGATCGGGACGAGGGGTCCCGAAGGCGGGGCCGCGGCGCTCGCCGAATTGGCTCTGCCCCGCCGCATCAGGTCCATCGGCTGGGCCGGATCGCGACTGTCATCGAAGCCCTGATCCATCGGCACTTCAGCGCGGGCCTCGCGCGCGATCAAGGGCGTCGTCGCCGTCGCGCCGGAAGAGATGCTGCCGAGCTGGCGCGGCACCCCCGGGGCGTTCGGATCGGCGGCTGGATCGAAGGCATCGCCACGGCGCATGCCCGCAGTCGCGAGCGAGCCCGGATTGCCGGGCGTTACGCCGCCGGAAACGGAGACTGTTCCGGGCGAGATCGGCGGCGGCTCCAGCTCGGAGCGCCGCTGCGGCGCCGGCCGACCGCCATGCGGGCCTTCCTGAAAGCGGAATTCCACGTCCTGCTGGAATTTGGTCAGTTGCTCCTGCAGCTTGCGCACCTGAAACTGCGCCTGTTCGAGCTGGCCGGTCAGCGAACGCAACTGGCTTTCGAGGTGATCGACGCGGACGGACAGGCCGGCTTCATCCTGGCGTCCGCCCGGCCCGCCATAATCGTCCACGTCAGCCGGCGGACGCTGCCCGAAGAACTGCGCGAGCTGCAGGCGCGGAGCGGATGCGGGTTCGGCGTTCGCCGCAAATGCAGAGAGCAAAAGTGCGCCCGAAATCATCAAAGAGCGGCTGGCAAACCGAGGCAGCATGAATCAGTCCCACAAGGATGGTTGCTGCATGCTGTGCGCGTGCAGTTCGGCCAAAATTTGAATTTTCTTGCCGCTAAAGAAAAAGCCGCGGAAATCCGCGGCTTTTAGCAAGCTTAAGGTTAGCGGCCGCTCAGGATTGCCCACCGCCGAGCACGGTGACGGCGCGGCGGTTCTGCGACCAGCAGGAAATGTCGTTGCAGACCGCGACAGGGCGCTCCTTGCCGTAGCTGACCGTATGCATACGGGCAGGCGAGATGCCGCGCGCCACCAGATAGTTCTTGGTTGCCTCGGCGCGCTGCGCACCGAGCGCGAAATTGTATTCGCGCGTGCCGCGCTCGTCGGCATGGCCTTCGATCGTGAAGGAATAGCGATTGTATTGCTGCAGCCAGCGCGCTTGTTTGTCTAGGGTCGCCTGTGCGGTCGGGGTGAGCTCGACCGAATCCGTCTCGAAGAAGACGCGGTCGCCGACATTCACAACGAAATCCTGCTGGCTTCCCGGCGCGGCGTAGCCGGCGCCGCCGGCGCCCGCAAGGCTGGCATCGTCGGCCGGATTCTTGGCGCAAGCGGCAATGGCGAGGACAGCGACCAGTGCTCCCGCGAGCCTCAGCGCCCGCGCTTTTGTCGCAAATTGCATCCCGGTACTCCCTGCCAACAAGAACGGACCCTGTCGTAGGCTCCGACTGGTTAAGCGAAGGTTTGATCAACCTTGATCGGGGCTTTCGCCGATCCGTTGCGTTTGAGTTGTTGTACCGAGGGTTAACCACGCCTTAAGGGCCGCAATGGGGCGGCCAAGCTTCTCTCGATAGCCCCTGACTTAACGAGGGGCGCGTTTGGCCAGGATGCGTTGCAAGGTGCGGCGGTGCATGCCGAGCCGGCGGGCGGTCTCCGAGACATTGCGGCCGCAGAGCTCGTAGATCCGCTGGATGTGCTCCCAGCGCACGCGATCGGCCGACATCGGGTTTTCCGGCACCGCGGCACGGTCGTGCTGGGTGGCCATCAGGGCGTGGAAAATCTCGTCGGCATCGGCAGGCTTCGCCAAGTAGTCGAACGCGCCGAGCTTTACGGCGGTGACGGCGGTGGTGATGTTGCCATAGCCGGTGAGGATGATGCCGCGCGCGTCAGGCCGCCGCGCCTTCAACTCGGAGATGACGTCGAGCCCATTGCCCTCGCCGAGCCGCATATCGACCACCGCGAAAGCCGGCGGCGCGCCGGCTATGGCGTCCAGTCCCTCGGCGACCGACGAGCACGCCGCAACCGTGAAGCCCCGCGCTTCCATGGCGCGCGCCAGCCGATCGAGGAACGGCTTGTCGTCGTCGACGAGGAGCAGCGTGCGATCGCCGGAAGCTACCGTCTGCTTCTCCGTCGGCCGATCCAGGGTGTCGGCGGGGGTCGAATGGTTGTTCAATGGCCAGCTCCGAAATGAATGAGCGTCTTGGCGAGAAAAGGGGATTGCCTGCTACATAGTAACGATCACGCCGCCTGCCCAGTGACCTCGTCGCGGCGCGGCGGACGCAACGGGGTGGCGAGGCGGCTCCGCTCGAAGACCTCGCGCGACCAGCGCACGGTAATCCGCGCCCCGGTATTCGGCGGGTCGGCGTTCGCCATCTTCACGGTCGCGCCGGATCGCTCAAGCAGAGTCTTCGCAATGAACAGCCCGAGGCCGAGACCGGAGCCATCTTCCGTCTTCGACCTGCGGTCGGCGCGCGTGGTGAAATAGGGCTCGCCCAAGTGCGCGAGCACATCCGGCGAGAACCCTGGCCCGTCATCTTCGATCATCACCGTTACGGCTTGGGTCGACCAAGTCGCGCGGATGCAAAGCTCGGAACGGGCAAAATCGATGGCGTTTTCGACGAGGTTGCCCAACCCGTACATGAGCCCGGGATTGCGCAAGCAGACCGGTTCCGGCCCTTCGCCACTTTGCGAGACGCGGACCTCGACGCCGAAATGGCGCTGCGGGTCGACGACCTCTTCGATCAGCTGGCCGAGTTTCATGCGATCGAAGACGCCGTCGGATTCCTCGGAAAGCGACGTGAGCTTGCCGAGAATAGTGCGGCAGCGGGCGATCTCCTGCGTCAGCAGCGCCAAGTCATCTTTCATGCTGACCGTCTGCGGCCTTTGCTTGCGCAGTTCCGCCGTCACGAGGGCGATTGTTGCGAGCGGCGTGCCGAGTTCGTGCGCTGCCGCGGCGGCGAGCCCGTCGAGCTGGGTCAGATGCTGCTCGCGTGCAAGCACGAGTTCGGTCGCGGTCAGCGCATCGCCAAGCCGCCGTGCCTCCTCCGCCACACGCGCAGCGTAGATGCCGATGAAGGCGGCGCCGAGCACAAGCGCTACCCAGATGCTCATACGATAGAGCAGGGGCAAAGCCAGATGCTCGTCCGCGAACCACGGAAGCGGCATGTGCTCGACGGTAAGCGCCGTCGCGCAGGCGATCATCAATGCAGCCAATGCAAGCGTCAGCCGGCCGGGAAGCGACACGGCCGATATCATCACCGGTGCGAGGAACAGCATCACGAACGGATTCTCGATGCCGCCGGTGAGATACAAAAGCGCCGAGAGCTGCAGGATGTCGAAGCCGAGCAGCGCCGCGGCCGGTCCATCCGCGAGCCGGTGCGTGCGCGACAGGCGCAGCCGCAGAGTAAGGTTGAGCGCCGCGGATACAGCGATCGCGAGCAGGCAGGCTGCGATCGGCAACGGGAAGCGCAAACCGAAATATGTGCCGAGAACCGCAGCGGATTGGCCGGCCACCGCGAGCCAGCGCAGCCGCACGAGGGTGTCGACCCGCAAACGCCGGGCATGGCTGCCGAGGTCGATGTCGCTTAGGTCGGGCATGGCCGACTATGTCGACCGAGATGCTGGGAAGGCAACGGGTGCTCGATGAGCCAAGCTTTGCAAGCTCAGCTCAATAACGATCCCAACCGCGACCGCCTCGGCCGAAATCCGGCTCGTCGTCGCGCCCCCCCATCCGGTCTTGTCGCCAGCCGGGGCCGCCACGATCGCCGCCATAGTCGAAATCGCGATCCTCGTCCGGTGGCATGCGGCCCTGCCGCCAGCCGCGATCACCGTTCCCGCCGCCGCGGTCGAAGTCGCGATCCTCGTCCGGCCGCATGCGGCCCTGCCGCCAGCCGCGGTCGCCGTGCTCGCCGCCGCGGCCCCAACCCTGTTCGTGCATCCGCATACCCATCCGCTCGCGCCAGCCGTGGCCGGCATGCATGAGAACGGATAGCCGGTGCTTCTGCTCGTCGCTCAGGCTTGCATAAAACGGACGCGCCGCATCGGCGATTTTCTGCATGGACTGGCCGCGCAGCGTCAGCCGTTCCGCGCGGCGCTGCATGCGGTCGATGGGATTCGTCGCCGGACCGGCGGCGCGCAATTTCTGCCGCTCGTCCATCATGCTTTTCATCGCGTCGCGCGCAGCGCCCTCGACAGCCGGCCAGAGCTTCTCCTGCTCCGGCGTCAAGCGGAGCCCCGCATGGATCGCCGCCAAACGTGCATCGAAAAAGGCCGCGCGATCTTCGGGCGAAAACCGCGACATCCGCTCGAACATGCGCTCTCCCGGCATATCGAACGCCGGCGAGGCGTGCTCGGGAGCTTGCGCCTGTGACGGGGTGGGCGGATTGGACGGAGCAGGCGGCGCGGACGGTGTTTGGGCGATCGCGCTTGCGGCAAGCGCGCCCATGCCCAGTCCACCGGTCAGCAACACAACAATCAAAAGCGGCGATTTCATCGGAGCTACTCCACTGACTGAAGCCGTGTCAGCTCAACCAAGCGCCTAAGGCCGCGGTTTTTCAAATTAAGCTTTGGTCATTCTTTTTCTCGAGCTGGCGATGGCGGACGTAAAGTAAACACGCGATACGGCGTATCGCTGAGCGTCAGCGGCTTGAGCCAAGCGGGATGCTTGCCATTGGCGAGCATTGCCGCAAGCCCGTCCGGCGCACGTGCTTTGAGCCCCTCAACGGCATGCATCGTGGGACAGAGCATCACATAATCGGCGCCACTTGCACGTACGCTTCGTTCGGCCGCATCCGGCACGGCAAGAAGCATCTCGATGACGCGACGATTGCCGGCACTGTTGCGATGGTAAGGAGCCGCAATGACACTGTGCGGCGTGTCGGCAAGCAGATGCGAACCGGAATCGATCGGCGCCACGACAAGCCCGGGCGCAAGTGCAGCGAGCGGCGCCAGCGCTTTCGGCGTCAGGCAAGCGGCGCTTCCATCATTCGTCGCCATTTTGCTCGACGGCACCACAATCGCGTACGCCATGGAAGAAAATGGGAGGCACAGAACGGCGATCGTCAATGCACGCGGACCCGTCGAGCCGACAAGCCGATCCGTAAGCGCGAGGACGGCGTAAGCAGCCGCCACAGCCGCGAGCGGCGAGGCGGACGAAAAAACGCGGATCTGCCAAAACGCCGTAAGGAGGCCCACCCCAATCAGGGCCGCCACGACCATCCAGCGGGTCGCTTGCAGTCCGCGCTCCCGCCACGCCGCACAAAGCGCCGCGACAAAACCGAGTACGATCGGCAGCACAATAACGGGGAGCGTTTCTGGACGCAGTTCGGCCATTTTCGGCAACGGCATTGCTTCCCAGACTTTCGAAAGCCAGACGTCTTTGACGAACGGATCGACTTGCGCCAAGGGATCACCGAAGCAGGCGGGATAAGTCAGCGCAAGTGCCACGACCACGCCGAGACCGACGGCAGTCACGGCGATTGCCCGCGCGTTTAAAGTGCGCCAGCGCGGCAGACCGAGCGCGAGAACAACGAATGCAGCCGCGCCGGTCAGTCCGCCGACCATATGCGCGGCTGAGAACGCATCGCACGCACCGACAAAGTAGCGCGAGGGCGGCACACTACCGGCGAAGAAGACGATGAGTCCTGTTGCGAGCCCCGCCGCGAGCCAGAGCAGCATCGAGCGAAGCGCGTCGCCATATGGGATAAACGCAAGTGCGATTATCCCATACAGAACGGCGAAGAACGGCAGATTCTCGATGCTGATCGCAACCGACATAGCGGTGAGTAGGCCGGCGAGGGCGGCAAGATGCGCGCGCGAGCGATCGAGAGCCGCGAGACTTGCGCCGACAACGAATACAAGAAGCATGATCTGTGGCGCGTGATGGTCGATGCGGCCCGGCTGAAACTGCCCGAACATCACGCCTGACAGGAATCCGAGTGCAAGCGCGGGCAGTCGACCGCGTGCGCCGATGAGCAAGCCGCCGCACCATGCAAGTCCG
>JAFASC010000017.1 GCA_019244955.1 Methylobacteriaceae bacterium
GCCATTGCGATCGCCAGATTGTCGAGCGTCAGTGCTTCACGCTCCATCGTGATGTTGCCGGCAGGGTCCGCCGTCGTGCCGCGGATCAGCGCGATCTGGATAGGAAAGGATTTATACCGCAGCCACGCTTC
This sequence comes from Methylobacteriaceae bacterium, assembly GCA_019244955.1. Classification (GTDB taxonomy): domain Bacteria; phylum Pseudomonadota; class Alphaproteobacteria; order Rhizobiales; family Beijerinckiaceae; genus JAFASC01. The sequence goes on from JAFASC010000017.1 coordinate 132, forward strand.
GCCGCCGATCTCGATCAGTTCCACCAGGTCGTCGTGAGTCCGCGAATTGAGCTTGCCGCCACTCAGACGCGGATCGACGAAGGTGCGCATGCCGACCTTCGAGAGAAATCCGGGGCCGCGCGCCGCAATGTCGCGAAATAAATGCGAGATGACCCCAAGCGGCAGATTGTAGGCCTCGATCTTCTCATCGAGTGCGAGCTCGCAGAGTTTCGGCACCAGCGACCAATGGCCGCCGACGACGCGCTTGATCAGACCTTCGCGCGCGAGCTTATTTAGTCCGCGCTCCTTGCCGTCGCCAGGGGCCGCCGCAAAGACAAGCGTGAGGTCTTTCGGCGCGCCGGTCTCTTCGAAGCGGCGAACCAGCGCGAGTATCAGCTCGTCCGGCGTACCGATGCCGACAAAGCCGGAGAATGCGATCGTGTCGCCGTCGCGGACAAGGGCAAGCGCCTCATCAGCCGAGACTATCTTGTTCTTCAAACCCACGCGGACCTCAATCGCGCGCCGCGAGCCAGCAGGCGATGCCCGACCCGAGTAGCGCTTGCGCTTTTCCGCCGACGAACACGCCGACATGGCCGCCGGGCAGCCCGAGTTCGGAATAATCGTTCGAACCGATCTTGCTCCCGAGGGCGCGAGACGTCGCCGGCGGAATGATATGGTCGTCTTTGGCGTAAACGTTGAGAACGGGGCATGTGATATTTCGCAGGTCGACAACGCGGCCGCCGAGCTTAAAGCGATTGTCGACGAGCTTGTTCTCCTGATACAAGTCTTTCAGCCATTGCTTTGCCGCCTCACCGGGATGGTGCGGGCGGTCGGCGATCCATTTCTCCATGCGCAGAAAGTTGAGAAACTTCTTGCGATCGTCGACGACGTCGAGCAGATCGAGATTGTATTTCGTCATGGAACGCATCGGCGTCATCATTGAAAATACCGAGCCCATGAACTCGCCGGGGAGAACCCCGTAGGCTTCGATCAGCCTGTCGACGTCTTCGGCCTCGAGCGAGCGCGTCCAGACATTTATGAACCCGTGCCCCGGCCGATCCGAAAGCTTGTCGGCATGGAAATCGATCGGGGTGATCGTCAAAACCATGTTACGCACTTTTTCCGGATGCAGCGCCGCGTAGCACGTGGTGAACACGCCACCCTCGCAAATGCCGAGCAGGTTTATGGCCTCGACCTCATCGCGCCCAGCGATGACATCGACGCATTCGTCGAGGTAGGAATCGTAATCTTCGAGACTAAGATAGCGGTCCGCCCGGTTCGGATTGCCCCAGTCGACTACGTATAGGTCGATCCCGAGGTTCAGAAGATTGCGCACGAGCGAGCGGTCGTCCTGAAGATCGACCATCGTATAGCGTCCGACCAGTCCGTAGGCGATCAGGACGGGGATACGCAGCTTGCGCTCGGCGAGCGGCCGGTAATGGTAGAGCGTCACCTTGTCCTGCCGCCAAATTTCGTCTTTTGGCGCGGTCGCAATCTGGACGTCCTCGTCCTTGATCTCGCCGAAGAGTTTCGTGCCTTGGGCGAGGCGCTCGCCAAAACCCTTCGCCTCGGCGAAGGCCCGGACCGGATCGATGGGAAGCGAACCGGCCTCAGCCATGACCCTGCTCCCGAACCGGTTTCAAAGCACGCTTGAGCGCACGCACTTCGCGCCGCAGGTTGGTGACTGTCTTGTGCACGTCGTCGATCTCGGCGCGCGCCGGCATACCGAACATGTCGCTATACAATCCTGCCAGTTCCTGCTGAGCGAGGCGCAGATCGGTCGAAGCTTTCAGGAGATTGCGCTGCGAGCCGAGGTATTCCTCGCTGCGCTGCGTCGCGATCAGCTCGTCGTTGGCGATTTGAATCCATCTCGACATCAGATCGCGCCACGAGCCGGTAAATGCCTTCGCGTCGCTGCCCACTCGCGTCATGAACGTATTTGCCGCACGCGTCCAAGCGTTCGTCATAAGCATTTGATGCTCGAGACTGCGCTGGCGCAACGCCATCATGCTGGAATAAACCGCCGCGAATTTCCGCTCGATGTGACCGACGTCCGCCAATTGCGGAGCTTCCTGAAACCGTGCGATCGAAGCGTCGAAATCGGGCGTAGACGCCCACCATGCCTGCGGATCGAAAATCTTCGGCAGGAACGACGCCTCGGCTTCGCTGCTTGCGCCGTTCGACGCTCCGAAGCTCTTCATCAATGCGGAAGAGACATTCATGGCGTTCGCCAATGCCGTTGAATAGGCCTCGTGCGCGGCCTTGAAGCCGCTCGTGTCGGGCTCGAAAGCGGGCTTTTGTCCGAGCGCTGTCTTGCCGAGATCGCCGAACCATTTCTGCTGGCCTTCGAAGAAGGCCTGACTGCTGCGCGCCCACATGTCGCCAAAGGCTTGCATTGCGCCAAACGCGCTCAGGGTAGCCGAAGAGTCCGGCCGCGTTTCAGGCGGCACGGCGGATTTTTCCATCGAGCGCCTCCGAATAGATTGCGAAGGCGTCGGCATAGGTTACGTCACGCGGATTATTGACGAGGAGCCGCGTCTGCTTCATCGCATCGGTGGCAAGAAGCTCGAGGTCCTTCTCCTCGACCCCGACAGCGGCAAGCGAGTCGGGCACGCCGCAGTCGCGGCAAATTTCCGCGAGCGCCTCGACGAACCGAGCCGCCGCTTGCTTTGGCGGAAGGTTCGCCGCCTTCGCATCGACGAGCGGCGCCAGTTCGGCATAGAATTGCTGCGCGTGATCCAGATTGAACCGCATCACGCCCATCAGGACTAGCGCATTTGACAGTCCGTGCGGCACATGAAAATGCGCACCAATCGGATACGCCAAGGCATGCACCGCGGCGACCGGCGCATTCGCAAAGGCCATTCCGGCCAGCATCGAGCCGAGCAGCATGTTCGAGCGCGCTTCGATATTCTTCCCGTCGCGGCAGGCAGTCCGCACGTTTGCCGACAGAAGCGTGAGTGCTTGCCGCGCTAGCTGATCGGACATCGGATTCTTTTTGTGGCGGCTCGTATACGCCTCGATCGCATGAACCATCGCATCGATGCCGGTCGCCGCCGTCACCGCGGGCGGAAGGCCGAGCGTCAATTCGGCATCGAGCACCGCCCAATCCGGCAGGAGTTTCGGCGACACCACACCCTTCTTCTCTGTCGTCGGCGTGGTCACGATAGAGATCGGCGTCACCTCAGATCCGGTGCCCGCTGTCGTTGGCGCAAGGATCAGCGGCAGGCGTTGGCCCTTGGCAAGCCCGACGCCATAGATCGCATCGAGCGGCTCGTCGGTCTTGGCGAGATAGGCGACGAGTTTCGCCGTATCGAGCGCCGAGCCGCCGCCCATCGACAAAACCAGATCGACTTTTTCCGAGCGCGCCCGCGCCGCGGCCGCTTCGATCACCTGCGAGGGCGGATCGGCAACAACGTCGTCGAAAATCGACAGCGACACGCCGGCTTTAGCCAACGCATCTTCGGCACCGCGCGTCAGGCCGGCGTTGCGGACACCTTTGTCGGTAACCAGCATCACGCGCTTGGCAGCGTAGGAGGCGACGATCTCGGCAATCTTCGCCGCGGCGCCGGTCTCGAACAGCACGTTCTGTGTGGTCTGGAAGGTAAAGGGATTCATCGCGTACCTCACTTTTGAGGACTCTATTCGGCGGGTTGGAGTTCCAAATTCTTGACTTTGGCCCGTAGCTCCTGGACCAAGACGCGCGTGTTCTCGGAATAATCGATCGGCACGGCGACGAGATGAACCCCGCCGGCGCTAAACGCCCGGTCGAGCGTCGGCACGAGATTGTCGACGGCGTCGACGCGGTGCCCTTTGGCTCCATAAGCCTCGGCGTAACGCACGAAATCGGGATTGTTGAAGGTCATTCCATAGTCTGGGAAGTCATCCACGGCTTGCTTCCAACGGATCATTCCGTAGGCGCGATCCTCGAGGATCAGCACGACGAGGTTGAGCTTCAGCCGAACGGCCGTCTCGAGTTCCTGACTGTTCATCATGAAGCCGCCGTCGCCGCAGACCGCCAAGACGCGGCGTTTGGGATAAAGCAGCGCGGCCATGATCGCAGACGGTAAGCCGGCACCCATCGTCGCAAGCGCGTTGTCGAGGAGCAGCGTGTTGGCAACGTATGTGCGGTAATTGCGGGCAAACCAGATTTTGTACATGCCGTTGTCGAGGCAAACGATTCCATCCTCCGGAATGACCCGCCGAACGTCCCTCACCAAACGCTGCGGGGTCACCGGGAAGCGGTCCTCGTCCGCCCGATCGACGAGGTGCTCGAGAATGCCTTCGCGAAGCGGTAGAAGCGCACCGGCATTCGGCAGCTTGCCCTCGATCCGGTCCCCGAGCAGCTTCAGGCTGGGCCCGACATCGCCGACAACTTCGCAATCGGGAAAATAGACCTGCTCGACGTTGGCCGGCGTATAGCTGACATGGATCACCTTCGGCCCGCCGCGCCCCATGAGGAACGGAGGTTTCTCGACCGTGTCGTGACCGATGGCGATGATGAGATCGGCTTGGTCGATCGCCTCATGAACGTAGTCGCGTTCCGAAAGCGCCGCCGTGCCCATGTAGAGATTCGAACCACCGGCGACGGTGCCCTTCCCCATCTGCGTCGTGAAGAACGGAATTCGCGTGCGCAGCACAAAGCCGCCGAGATCGCTGGTCGAGCGCGGCCGGCTCGCCGCGGCGCCCAACATGATCAACGGACGCTTGGCTTTGAGAATCATCTCGGCGGCGCGCTCGATCGCCTGGCCTTGCGCGATAGGTATCTCGATCGGATGGGACGAGACGATTTCCGCCTCGGCCTCTTCCGATGCGATGTCCTCGGGAAGCTCGAGCAGGACGGGTCCCGGGCGCTCCTCAGTGGCAACCCTGAACGCATCGCGCACAATCGTCGGAATCGAGGAAGCGGACACGATCTGGCGCGCCATCTTGGTCAGGGGGCGCATCGAGCCGATGACGTCGACGATCTGAAATCGCGCCTGCCGCGACGTGAGGATACCCTTTTGGCCGGTAATGATGATCATGGGCATGGCGCCGAGATGCGCGTAGGCCGCCCCCGTCGAGAAGTTCAGCGCGCCAGGCCCGAGCGTGGCGATGCAAACGCCCGGTCGGCCAGTCAACCGGCCATGCGTTGCCGCCATGAACGCCGCCGCTTGTTCATGGCGGGTCAGGACAAGCTCAATCTTCGAGGTCCGCAGCGACTCCACGACGTCGAGATTTTCTTCGCCCGGAATACCGAAGATGCGCTCGACACCCTCATTCTCCAGCGCCCGGACCAGGAGATCGGAACCCTTCGGCATCGCTTCCCACCTTTTTTGTTGCATTGCTCTTGATGATAGGGCCGCACACGCGCCGTGGCCAATCCCCTCGGCAAAGCTGCCCATGATGGCCGTTTCCGCCACAGGTGGACAGGGAATACTCAGAGACCGTGTTGCTGGCGGCGAGGCGCCGCGGCAGGACGGCTTCTGGACGCCCGGCGCGCGGATGGGTGCGCTGGTGAAGCGCCTCCTCCAGCGTGCAGGGCTGACGTTTGAAATAAAGCCGGCTTCGAAGACAGAAGCTTAAGGCGCGCCCGTACTATCGTGACGCGTGTTCGCCGATGCCATCCAACAGCGCTTTGTGAAATGCGTCCGGATCCTGAATCTGCGGTGCATGCCCAAGCGATGGAAATTCTATAAGCCGCGCGTTCTTTATCGCTGCGGCCGTTGCCTTACCGAGTTCGGGATAGTGTCCGAGCTTCGCCCGCACATCGGCCGGCGCAATCTCCTTGCCGATTGCGGTCGTATCCTTCTGGCCAATCAGAAGCAGCACAGGCACTTTCAGCAACGGGAATTCATAGACGACCGGCTGCGTATATATCATATCATCGATGAGCGCGGTATTGCGGGCGACGATCTCGCGTCCGGCTCCGACAAATTGTCCGGCATACATGTTCACCCACTTGTCGAATTCGGGGCGCCATTCACCGGCATAGTATGTTGATTGCTCATAGGCGCGGACTCGCTCCGCCGTCGTCTTCAATTCGCGCTCATATTGCTGATCGACGCTCGCCGCGGGTACGCCGAGTGCTTTCCAATCCTCAAGACCGATCGGATTGACCATGGCGAGGCGCTCGACGGCGTCGGGATACATGAGCGCATAGCGCGTGCCGAGCATCCCGCCGGTCGAATGGCCAAGAATGATGACGCGATCGATCCCGAGCGACGCCAGCAATGCGTGCGTATTCGCCGCAAGCTGCTGGAAGCTGTATTGATAGCGCTCGGGCTTGGTCGATTTGCAGAAGCCGATCTGATCCGGCGCGACGACGCGATAGCCGTTGCGCGAGAGCGCCTGGATCGTGCCTTCCCAGGTGGCCGCACAGAAGTTCTTGCCGTGCAAGAGCACGACGGTATGGCCGTTCGGCGTGTCCGGCCTTACGTCCATGTAGGCCATCTTCAGCGGCTGCCCCTGCGAGGTGAAGGCGTATTCGGCGATTGGGTAGGGATAGCTGAAGCCGGGCAGTTCGGAGTCCGATTGGGCCCAGGCGGCCGCTGCCGGCGTCGACCAGAGGGCAGCGGCGACGAGGAGCTTCAAAGCGGGAGTGCGCGAAGGCTTCATGTCCGTTGTCCGATACAAATGTCACTGGCGAGGACATAGGGCGCGCAACCGGCGAGTCCTGACCTTCGGGCACGCGAGGCTGCAGCGGCTGGCGTTGAGCCCTGCCCCTTCCGCGCATCGAAAAGACATAGACTAGACCTAGCCTGCCCGCCTCGAATTCAAACGATTCCCGCGTGCGCGATATCCTGACCATCCTCGCCTGCATCGTCATCGTGCTGCTCACGCTGGCGCTCGGGGTGCCCTATTTCGTTAATTGGTCCGATTACCGGGGCGAGATCGAGTCAAGGCTCACGCATGCCCTCGGCATCCCGATCGAGATCGCCGGGCCGATCGACATCAAGCTCCTGCCGACACCTACCCTGCGCATTCAGGGCTTTGCGGTAGGCGGCAACGAGCTCGGCCTCAGCGGCGATATTGCGCGCTTCGAGCTCGCCCTGGTGCCGCTGTTTCGCGGCGACTTTCAGATTCTGGAGGCCGATCTGGACCGCCCGCGAGTGTCGGCCGGCGTAGACGCCGACGGCGCGATCACGCTGCCGGCCATGTCGGCCAAAACCGGGAATGTTCAGCTGGACCGGCTCAACATCCGCAACGGTACGCTCGTCCTGAACGACGCGACTGAGCAGCCGACAAGCCTTTTGTCGGAGCTTTCCTTCACCGGCAGCGCCGACAGTCTTTCCGGACCGCTGAAAGGACAAGGCGAGTTCAAGCGCGACGGGCGGCTCATCGCGTATCGGCTTTCCACCGGCACGGTCCAAGCCGAGCGGCTGCGGCTGAAGCTCGTCCTGGACATGCCGGGCGAGGTCAGCCGTGTCGACCTCGATGGCATGCTGGTGGCCAAGCCTGCCGATGCGCGCTGGCGCATTGCGTTTGAGGGAGCGGCGGCCCTGAGCGGTCGGATCGGCGATGCCGGCCTGTCCTGGCGCGCCAATGCGGCCGGCAGCGCCGATACACAGGGCCTGCACGCGTCGACCTTGGATGTCCGGCTCGGCGACGACGACACCGCCCTGACTGCGAACGGGGAAGCCGACGCCCGTTTCGGCAATGGCGGCGACGCGCACATCGATCTTGCGTCACGCCAGCTCGATCTCGACCGGTTTCGCGCCAAGTTCGATCTTGCTGCGCTTCTGCGCAGCGCGAACAATGCGAATGTGCTGCCGCCGCTTCCCATTTCGCTCGACTGGCATGCCGATACGATCACGCTCGGCGGCGATACGGCGAGCGAAGTCTTCGCAGGTTTGCGGCTCGACCCAGCCAACGCGCTGACGCTCGCCGCCGCGGCGATATTACCGGCACGAACCCGCCTTGCGGCGAACGGCAGCTTCGAGCGCGGCGCCGCACCGGGCTTTAACGGCAAGATCGAGTTCGCAACGCGCGACCCCGAGCGCTTTGCCGGCTGGCTCTCGCCCATGCTGCCGGACGTCGCTGAAAACCTGGAGGCACTCCCGTTCAAGACCATCGACATTGGCGGGCAGGCGGGGCTGTCTGCGGCGGGGTTTTTCATTCGCGACCTCCGAGCCAAACTCGATCGCTCCGCCTTCGCAGGTACGATCTCGTATACCCGGGCCCTCGGCAGCGAGCGGGCGCGACTCTTCGCCGATCTCACGTCGGCGGCTCTCGATATCGAAAAGCTACCTGACATAACCGGCGCGGCGACAAAGGCCGCAAGCCTCGACCTTTCCATCTCGCTCGATGCGAAGGCGGTGAAGCTCGGCGGCGTCGCCGCAACGCCGATCGATGCCGGCCGCATTCGGGCGAAGTTCGTCCGCGATGCCGCGGAGACACGCCTCGAGCGGCTTTCGATCGCCGATCTTGGCGGTGCCAACATCGAGGCGAACGGACGTTGGCGCGAGGGTGCGGCGGAACTCGAAGGCAAGCTGGACGCGGCGCAGCTTCGCGATCTCTCCACCCTTGTCGCCCGGCTTGCACCGGGCCCTGTGGCCACGTTGCTGCAATCGCGCGCGGCCGCGTTGTCGCCGGCGCATCTCGCGGTCCATGGCGAAAGCCACCCTACACGTCCCGGCCCGATCGGCTTCAACGTGCTCACTCTCGACGGCAGTTTGGGCGCAACGCGCGCGACGATCCGCCTCGCCCAAGCGCCGGACGATCCGCCGACATCGGAGGCGACGATCCTCCTCGAAGCTCCGGAAGCCGCTTCTTTGGCGCGTCAGCTCGGAGCGACCGTCCTGCCGTTGCGCGGGCTCGGCAAAGGACGTGTGGCGGGTGCCGTGCGAGGACGGCCCGGGGTGCAATGGACCGGGCTCTTGAGTGCATCATTCGCTGGCACGACCGCAAATCTCGACGGCAGGTTTGGCCTCGATGGAATATTGGCGGGCGATGCAGATCACCCGGTTGTCTCCGGCAACCTGAAGATCACAACCGCGGATGCGGTGCCGCTCCTGCAGCTTCTGGCGCTGACCCCGCCCGACATGACCGCGCGCATCCCTGTCGATGTTGCTGGGCGCCTGGATTGGAGCGCGGCGGCATGGCGCCTGGACCAGCTCATCGGAACCGTAAACGGCGGCGCGATTTCCGGTGAGCTCTCGCGCTCGGCCGATGCGACCGCGATCCAGGGGGCCCTCGTGCTGGACCGGCTGCCGCTTCCGACGCTTGCCCGCACGATTCTCGGTCCCGAACAGCCGCTGCGGGCCGGGGCGACTTGGTCCAACACTGCATTCGGCCAACCGGTCGGTGACCCTCCCCGGCTGGAGCTCGATCTGAAGAGCGCTCGGCTCGACATGAGCGATGCACTCTCCGGCAGTGACGCGTCGCTGCATCTTGCTCTCGCGCCGAATGGGCTTGGTATCGACCGCCTTTCGATGCGTCTCGCCAATGGACTCGTCGACGGCAATCTCGCCCTGCGGCGTGAGGAGGGCAATGTGGCGCTGTCGGGACGCCTCTCGTTCGATCGCGTCACCGTCGAGAAGCCGGCTTTCGGCGCTGCCATGACCGGCAGCCTCGAATTTGCATCGAGCGGCACTAGCGAGGCAGCACTTGCGGCAGGTCTCGCCGGGACGGGCGAGGCTCGGCTCGCCAATCTGCGCGTCAACGCTCTCGATTCAACGGCAGTGCAGCGCGTCGTGGCGTCTGCGGAAGATGAGAAGATCAGTGTCGGATCGAAGGAAATAGACGCCGCGTTATCACGCGAACTCGACCGCGCCGCGTTCCAGAGCGACAGCGAGATGCCTTACGACCTCGCGATAGCCAGTGGCGTTTTGCGGTTCTCGCCGCGCTCGCCTTATCGCATCGGCGCGACGCTTACGAACCTGCAGCCGGCCTTCGACATCCGAAATTTCGGCATGAACGTGCAGGCGGATATCTCGCTGACCGCGCTGCCGCGTGCCTGGACAGGCCCCGCCCCGCAGATATCCGTCACCTGGACGAAGCTTCTGTCGCAGCCGGCGCGGCGCATCGATTCAAGCGCCTTTGTGGCCGCTCTTGCGGCACGCGCGGTCCAGCGCGAGGCCGAGCATATTCAGGCGCTGGAGTTCGACATCAAGGAGCGCGCTTTCTTCAATCGCCGCCTGAAATGGGACCGGGCCCGCCAGGACGAGCGCGACCGCGAAGCGGCGGAACAGGCCCGCGCGGAACAGGAGCGCCGCGCCGAGCAGGAGCGGGTCGAACGTGAGCGCCGAGCAGCCGCCGAGGCGGAGGCCGCAAGGCGGCGCGCGGCCGCCGAAGCCGCACAACGACGGGCGGCCGCAGCGGACGCGGAGGCCGCGCGCCGCCGCGCCGATAGCGCGCCGGTCGCGCCCGCGGGAACCGACAATCCCTTCATGCGGCCACAGCCTCTGCCGGCCCCCGGGACGATCGCCCCCTACTTCCGCGCGCCGGGTCCCTATCAGGATCCCTCGGCGGCGGGGCGATACTGAAACCGCTGCAAAGTCGCGAGTCGCCTCGCGGCTCGAAGCCGGTATGATCGGCTGAACTAACGCGAGCGCGAAAATCGTAAAAGCGGAGCGGGGCGATTGATCGAGGAAGCCGACGCGCGCGTAGACGCGCCTATCCTTCAGGTCGAAGCCATCTCACTTGCCTTCGGCGGCCTCAATGCATTGCGCAATGTGTCGCTCGATGTCGTGCCCGGCTGCATCACCGCGCTTGTCGGCCCGAACGGCGCCGGGAAAACGTCGCTCTTCAATGCGATATCGGGATTTTATCGTCCACAAAGCGGACGAGTGTTTTTTGAAGGACGCGACATAACCCGACTGTCCGCGCCGCCGCGCGCAAAGATCGGACTTGCACGCACGTTCCAAAATATTGCGTTGTTTCGTGGGCTCACTGTGCTCGACAACATAAAGCTCGGTCGCCACGCGCACCTGCGCACATCGCTGGTCGAAGCGCTGTTTTATTACGGCCGCCCGCAGCGTGAAGAAATTGAGCTGCGCGCCGAGATAGAACAGCGCATCATCGACTTTCTTGAGATCGATCACATCCGGCACGCTCCGGTCGGCGCCCTGCCCTACGGATTGCAGAAGCGTGTCGAGTTGGCCCGCGCGCTCGCGATGAAACCGCGGCTCCTCATGCTCGACGAGCCGGTCGCTGGCATGAACCGCGAAGAGACGGAAGACATGGCGCGTTTTATCCTCGACGTACGCGACGAGTGGGGCGTCACGATTCTCATCGTCGAGCATGATATGCGCCTTGTCATGGATATTTCTGATCATGTGATCGTGCTCAATTTTGGCGAAGTGATCGCCCGCGGTGTTCCCGCCGAAGTGCAGAAGAACGAGGAGGTGGCAAAAGCCTATCTGGGCAGCGGCGAGATAGGCAGCCAAGTACGGCAATCCGTGACTGAGATGGCCGCCTCGTGAGCCCGGCACTTCTCGATTTCGTCGAATTCAGCCTCGCGGGGCTTTGCGTTGGGGCGCTGTATGCGCTGACAGGCATCGGCTTTGTCGTGGTCTACAAGGCAACGCGGATCATCAATTTCGCCATCGGCGAATTCATGATGATCGGTGCGTACTTTTTCTTCGGCCTTGCGGCGCAAGCGTCATTGCCGAATTGGGCGGCGATCATCCTGGCCTTGATTGCGGCAGGAACAGTCGGCGGTTTTCTCGAGCGCTTCATCTTCCGGCGCTTGATTGGCGAAAGCGCCATTTCCGTATTCATGGTCACGATCGGCCTTGCGAGCATCATGGTCGGCCTGGTCGAGATCGCCTGGACGGCGGACCCGCGCTCGCTGCCGACATTTCTGCCCGATCGACCATTCTTCGTACCGCTCGGCAGCGCGGAAGCCTTTCTTGCCTCCAAGAACGGCTGGAGCTTCATCATCGTCGCGGCGATCATGGCGGCGTTCATCACGGTGTTTCGCTTCTGGCGCGGCGGAATTGCCTTGCGCGCGACCGCCGCCGACCAGCAGGCGGCCTACAGCGTTGGAATCAACGTCCCCGGCGTGTTTTCCTTCGCGTGGATTCTCGGCGCGATCACCGCCGCCGCGGCCGGTATTCTCGTCGGCTCGATTTCGGGCATCTCCTCCGCCATGGGCGCGATCGGCTTGTCGTTGATCGTCGTCGTGATCGTCGGCGGCCTCGACAGCCTCGCCGGCGCGCTTGTCGGCGGCCTCATGATCGGCTGGCTTGAATCCATGGCGAGCCTCTATATCGGCGGCGAATACAAGCAGGTCGCGACCTTCGTCATCCTGCTCCTGGTGCTGGTCGTAAAACCCTACGGCCTGTTCGGCACGCACGACATCGAGCGACTCTGACAAGATGCGGATCGGCTCGGCAAAACAGACCTACGCGGCCGACGAGGCGATCTTCAAAACCGATGTGCAGCGTCTGTGGTTCGGGCTGCTTGCGCTCGCCCTTATTCTGTTTCCGTTCGTCTCCTCCGATTATTGGCAGCTTCTCGCGTGCTTGATTGCGGTGAACGTGATTGCCGCAACCGGCGTGATGATCCTCACCGGCTTTACTGGCCTCGTCAGTCTCGGGCATGCGGCGTTCATGGGGGTCGGCGCCTACACCGCCGCCTATCTCTCCAATCATCTGGCGCTGCCGTTCTGGCTGTCGATCCCGGCGGGCGGCTTTGCCGCCGCCGCGGTCGGCGCGGTCTTCGGCATCCCGAGCCTGCGGGTAAAAGGACTTTACCTCGCGCTCACCACGATCGCCGCTTCATTCATCCTGCAATCGATCTTCTTCAACTGGACGGCGGTGACCGGCGGAGCGCGCGGACTGACCATCGAGCCGGCGAGCATGTTCGGACATTTGCTGGTTACGCCCGGCGCAATCTATTGGATCGCGATGCCGATCGCGGCGCTCAGCGTGTGGTGGGCACGCAATCTTCTGCGCACGCGGGTCGGGCGCGCCTTCATCGCCATCCGCGATCGCGATGTCTCGGCGGAGCTGCTCGGCATAGACCTGTTGCGCTACAAGCTGATGAGCTTCGCGCTCGCATCGTTCTACGCCGGCATGGCCGGCGCGGTCTGGGTGTATCTCTTTCGTGTGATCACGCCGGAAAGCTTCCGGCTCATCGAGTCGATCTTTTTTGTCGCCGCGATCATCGTCGGCGGCCTGGGCTCGGTGCGCGGCGCAATCTTCGGCGCCGTGTTCATGACGCTCGTGCCGGAACTCCTAAAGATCGGCGCCTCCGATCTCGCGCCTTACTGGCCGGACGCGGTGAAACTGCTGTCGCCGGTGCGCACCATCGTCTTCGGCGCGCTGATCGTCGGGTTTCTCATGTTCGAGCCCTTGGGGCTGAACGAAATCTGGCTACGGATTCGGCAACGCTTTGCGCTGTGGCCTTTCCGAACCTGAGAATTCGTGGCCTAATGCGTACAACAGGCATTTAAGGGAGGAATGGATGCGATCGGATCGACGCAAGATTTTGGGCGGCATCGGCGCAGGCGCGCTGGCCTCGACATTTCCGGCGCCGTGGGTGCGCGACCTGCGCGCGCAGGAGGCCAGCGAAATTCCGGTGGCGATCGCCTCGCCGATGACGGGCGTATTCGCGTTCGCCGGCATCGAAGGAACCGACGGCGCCAACCACTTCGCCCAATATTTCAACGAGCGCGGTGGCATTGCCGGACGCAAGCTGCGGCTGATTGTCGAGGATACCGGCTATCAGGTTCCGCAAGCGGTTGCGGTATTCAACCGGCTCGTGGCCGAATACAAAGTGCCGCTGTTTTTGGGCGACTCGACCGGCTTCCAGAAGACGATAAACGAGGAAGTCAACCGCCGCGGCCTGCTTCTCGCCGGCGCCTCCTTCGCCTCGGAGATCGACGACCCGAAAAAATATCCGCTGCAGTACATGCCAGGTCCAAGCTATTCCGCGCAGGTCGGCATGCTGTTGAAGCACATTGCCGCGACAAAGAAGGGCGCGCGCATCGCCTTCGTTCACTCCGACACCGAGTTTGGTCGCGATCCGATCGCCAAGAGCGAAGCATATGCAAAGACGCTTGGCCTAGAGCAGGTCGAAAAGATCGTCACCCCGCCGGGCAGTTTCGATGTCTCCTCTGAGGTCCTGAAGCTCCGGCGCGCGCGGCCGGAATTTACGATCTTCCACGGTTATGTGATGGCGCCGGTTCCCGAATTCATGAAGCAGATGAAGGAAGCGCGAGTCGAAACGCAGTTCATGGGTACTTTCTATAGTTCCGATCTCGGCATTCTGCAGAAGATGGGTGATGTTGCCGACGGCTATCTCGGCGTGAACGCCTACAATTACGTAAATCAAGAAGGCGTGAGCGGTCCGGCGATGGATTTCATCAAGAAAGCCAATGGCGGGAAGTACCGCACGAATTCTTATCTGCAGCCGTGGACGAATCTCACGCTCGGCACCGAGGCGATGCGCCGCTGCTTGGAGAGCGGCAAGGAGATGACCGGCGCCAACCTCAAGGCGGCGCTCAACACGATCAAAGATTATGACATGGGCGGCGTCATCGGCGTGCCAATCAGCATTCCTGGCAATTCGCTCGGGGTCGGCCGCATCTTCCGCGCCAATCTCAAGGCGGGGAAGATGGACCCGGTGTCGGATTGGATCAGGGCCGAGGCGTAAGAGGCAGGTGTCCGTCGCATCCGGCGAGACGATTCTCGAAATCAACAATATCGAGGTCGTCTATAACCACACGATCCAGGTGCTGCGCGGCCTTTCGCTCTCGGTCGAAGCCGGGCAGATCGTCGCGCTTCTCGGCTCCAACGGCGCCGGCAAGACGACGACTCTGAAAGCAGTGTCGAATATGCTCGGACTCGAACGTGGCGCGATCACGGCGGGTTCGATTCGCTTCGAGGGTAACGACATCAGGACCACCGCGCCGCACGCGCTGGTGCGCGGCGGCCTCTTCCACGTGATGGAAGGGCGCCGCATCTTTCCCGACCTAAGCGTCGACGAAAACTTGATCGCCGCGACTTACGCGCTTGCGGGCAGAGACAAGGCGGATGCCGATTTCGAGGCCGTGTTCGACTATTTCCCGCGATTGCGCGAACGCCGCACCGGCATTGCCGGTTATCTCTCCGGCGGGGAGCAACAGATGCTGGCGCTCGGCCGCGCACTGATCGCCCGGCCGAAGCTGATTCTCATGGACGAGCCTTCGCTCGGCCTGTCACCGGTTCTGGTGGAAGAAATCTTCCGCATCATCCGCCGCATCAACGAGGAGCGCGGCGTGTCTATCCTGCTCGTCGAGCAGAACGCCGCGATGGCGCTTTCCGTCGCCAATTACGGGTACATCATGGAACAGGGCAAGATCGTCATCGACGGCACGGTCGAGAAGCTCGCCGGCGATCGCGACGTGCGTGAGTTTTATCTGGGCGCGGGCGTCGGCGCCGGCGGCCTCAAAAGCTTCCGGGATGTGAAGCATTATAAAAGACGCAAGCGCTGGCTCAGTTAAAAGGGCATGTCATGCCTGGCGATGACGCGATGAACCCGCAAACGTTGCCGCAATGGTTGCGGCATCATGCGCGCGTACGGCCGCAAGCGGTCGCCATTCGCCAGAAGCGCTTCGGCATTTGGCACCCGACGAATTGGGCGCAGTACTGGCAGCGTGCCCGCGCGATCGGCATGGGTCTGCGCGCGCTCGGCGTGAAGCAGGGCACCCATGTCGGCATCATTTCGGAGAACCGCATCGAATGGGTGCTGACCCAGCTTGGTGCCGGCGCGATCGGCGCAGTCACCGTCGGCGTGTACGCGACGAGCCCCGCGCCCGAAGTTGCCTACGTGCTGCAACACGGCGATTGCGAGATCGTCATTTGCGAGGACCAGGAGCAGGCGGACAAGGTGCTGGAGACCTGGCATGAATTGCCGAAGCTCACACGCATCGTCGTGATGGAGACCAAAGGCTTTCGTGGTTACGACGCAAGCAAAGTCCTATCGTTCGACACACTCGAAACGCTTGGCGCAAAAGGCGACGCGGACGAACGGGATTACGTGGACAAGCTCGTCGACGCACAGCGGCCGCAAGATATCGCGATCATCATCTACACCTCGGGCTCGACCGGCAAGCCGAAAGGCGCGATGATCTCGTATGCCAATATCGCCGCGGCGGTGCCCGGCTATGCCGAGCGGCTCAAGCTCGATGCGAGCTCGACGACGCTGTCCTACCTGCCGCTCTGTCATGTCGCGGAACAGGCGCTGACGACGTTCGCGCCGCTGCAATACGGCATGATGGTGAATTTCGGCGAGTCGCTGCGCACCGTGCAGGAAGACCTGCGCGAGGTGGCGCCGAGCCTGTTCTTGGGCGTGCCGCGCATCTGGGAGAAAATGCATTCGGCGATCCACATCAAGACGCTGGAGAGCGGCAGATTGAATCGGATGCTGGTCCGGCGCGCCTTCGCCGCCTGCGAGCCGTTTGCGCTCACCGGCCCGCGGACTGCGCGCGAAAAGCTCGTCTTTGCGTTTTGGTACGCGCTCGTCTTCCGGCCGCTGCAGAACTTCATCGGGCTGCGCCGCACGCGGATTTGCGTCACCGGTGCTGCACCGATTCCGCCGAAAATCTTCACGTTCTTCCGCACCATGGGTCTGCCGCTGATCGAAGTCTACGGCCAGACCGAATCCTCCGGGGGAGTCACCGGACAGCTCGCCGATGACGTGAAGCTCGGCACCGTCGGTCCTGCCGTCGATGGCGCCGAGATCCGTATCGCCGAGGACGGCGAGGTCCTGGTGCGCGGCAGCATGGTCTTTGCGGGCTATTACAAGGATTCCGACCTGACGGACAAAACCGTGGTCGACGGCTGGCTTCATACCGGCGACATCGCCGAATGGTGCGACGGACATCTGAAAATCGTCGACCGCAAGAAGGATGTGATCATCACCTCGGGCGGCAAGAATCTCAGCCCCTCGCTGATCGAGAACGCGATGAAGGCGAGCCCGTTTGTCAAGGAATGCATCGTCATCGGCGATGCGCGCCGATTTGTGACCGCGCTCATCCAGATGGATTTCGACAATGTCGGCAAATGGGCCGAGCAGAGGGGGCTCGCCTTCACCACCTTCCGCTCGCTTGCCGAGCATCCGGCGGTGTTCCGTTTGATCTCGCAGGAGGTCGAGACTGCGAACGACGGCCTTGCGCCGGTCGAGCAGGTGAAGCGCTTCCATCTGCTCACCAAGGAGCTCGATCACGACGACGGCGAGGTGACCGCGACGATGAAGGTTCGGCGCGCCAACATCTACACCAAGTTTGCCGCCGAGATCGAGGCGCTGTACGCGCCGCAAAGCAGCGCCGCCTGATCAGCCGGCGGAGCGCGGCTGAACGCTTAAGGCGGCTGGGCGCCGCTAGCGCACGTCGGAAGTAGCTAGCGCCGGCTTCGGCGAGAGCCTCGGCTCGCCGTAGCGCCATCCGAGCAGCGCGACGAGAAGGCCGGCAACCAGCATCGGGATCGAAGCCGCGTAGAAGAGGCTCGCGGGGGTTAGATGCCAGCTGAGGAGCAGCCCGATCAGCAATGGCCCGCCGATGCCGCCGACGCGCCCGATGCCTAACGCCCAGCCGACCCCGGTCGATCGAATGGGCGCCGGGTAAAATACCGCGGAGAGCGCGATCACGCTCTTCTGGCCGCCGCTGACGCAGCACCCCGCGAAGAATGTCGCGATCATCAGAACCCATTCCGGTTGCGACAACGCAACGCCCATGAGCGCGACGAAAAACACGCCACAGAAGTAAAGCACGGCGAGCGAGCGGTAGGGGCCGAGCCGGTCCATCGCCGGACCGATCACGACG
>JAFASC010000167.1 GCA_019244955.1 Methylobacteriaceae bacterium
GCCGCCTCCGCCGTCGGTTACGCGATGGATGGGTTCGATTTCCTGATCCTGGGCTTCATGATGAGCGCCATCGCGAGGGATCTCGGTCTCGGCGCGACAGCCGGCGCATCGCTGGCGACCTTCACCCTCATCGGAGCGGTGATCGGCGGCTTCGTCTTCGGCCTGCTGGCCGACGCTTACGGGCGCGTGCGCGTCCTGAGCCTGACGATTCTCATCTTCGCGCTCTTCACCGGGCTCTCGGCTTTTGCGCAGGGCTATTGGGATCTCGTGGCGTATCGCACGATCGCGGGACTTGGACTCGGCGGCGAGTTCGGCATCGGCATGGCGCTCGTTGCAGAGGCATGGCCCGCCTCGCAGCGGGCGCGCGCTTCCTCTTACGTGGGGCTCGGCTGGCAGGCCGGCGTGCTCGCCGCCGCGTTGATCACGCCGGTCCTGCTGCCGCTGATCGGCTGGCGCGGCATGTTTTTGGTCGGTCTCGTGCCGGCGCTCGCGTCGTTCTTCATTCGCCGCTCCGTCGGCGAGCCCGAGCTTTTTGTGCGCAAGAAGCCCACCGGATTCCCGATAAAGCTCCTCGCCAAGGACGCGGCGACCGCAAAGATTTCGCTCGGGATGTTCATTCTCTGCTCGGTGCAGAACTTTGGTTATTACGGCTTGATGATCTGGATGCCGAACTACCTTAGCAAGCAGTTCGGCTTCTCGCTCACACAATCGGCTCTGTGGACGGCCGTCACCATCCTCGGCATGGCCTTCGGCATTTGGCTCTTCGGCGAACTCGCCGATCGCATCGGGCGGCGGCCGGTCTTCATCTTCTATCAGGTCGGCGCGTTCGTCATGGTGCTCGTCTACTCGCAACTGACGAACCCGACGGCGCTGCTCGTCGGCGGCGCGATCATGGGGCTGTTCGTCAACGGCATGCTCGGCGGCTATGGCGCGCTCATGTCCGAGCTTTATCCGACGAATGCGCGCGCCACGGCGCAGAACGTCCTGTTCAATCTCGGCCGTGGCGTGGGCGGTTTCGGTCCGGTTGTCATCGCCAGCCTTGCCGGCGCTTATTCCTTCTCGGCCGCGATCGCGCTGTTGGCGCTCATCTATCTCATCGATATAGCCGCGACGTATTTCCTCATTCCCGAGCGCAAGGGAATGGCGCTGGAATAACCACGCCCTTTTCTTCTGCTTGCCACCGGCCCAGGCGAAGGCCACACTGATTTCGCTATCACTGGAGGGCGGGCATGAAGACGACTATCGTTCTTGCGGCATTGGGCGCGGCGCTATTCTCGAGCGCGGCATACGCCGCCTCGGCCGACGACAAGAAATGGATCGCGCAGTGCGTTTCCGACAACAAGGATGAGGGCGCGAAGGCCTCGGTCGTGCGTGCCTATTGCGAATGCATGGTCGACAAGATGCCCGAATCCGAAACGCGATCGGTGACACAGTGGGAGAAATCGCACGAAACCGAACGCAAGGCCTGCGACAAAGAAGCCGGCTGGAAGTAGTCTACGGCCACCCCGCGAGCAATCCGCGCAGCGCCGCCACGAGCGCAAGTGGCTGATCGACCATGACGTGATGATCGGCATCGGGGATCGTCACGTGCGGGGCACCCTGAGGCAAGAAACTCATCATGTAGGCGGCATCCTCGGCGCGGATGAGCCGCGACCGCTCGCCGCGAACGAGCCCGATCGGGCAGCGCGCCTCCGGGAGTACCGGCGTCGAGCTCGAACGCTGCATGTTCTTCCACAAAAACGGATCGAACCGCCACGTCCAGCCTTCATCGGATTCGGCGGCGACCTGTTTTAGCGACTCGCGTGCAATTGCGTCGGCGATGAAAAGGTTCTCGCATCTTTGTGTCGGCGCAAAGCGGAAGCGCGCCAGCGCCTGCTCGAGCGACGGGTATATGCGATGGGGTCTGTAGACCGGTTCCTTGCGCGCACGGGCCTTGCGTTCGGCGATGCGTTCCGGCGTGAAGATCGGCGGATCGACGATGACGCTTGCGCCCAGCCGCTCGCCGTGCTGCGCGGCGATGAAGATCGCGATGTGCCCGCCGAAGGAATGGCCGATAAAGACCGGCTTCATCGAGCTTTCAAAAAGACCCGCGGCTTCGGCGCCGGCCAGCGCTTCGGCAATGAACGCTTCGGTCGTGTATGTGGTACGCCAATCCGAGGCGCCCATGCCGCTCCAGGAAATCGCGCAGACGCGGTATTGCTCGGCGAGATAAGGGGCGATGAAACGCCACCAGCCCGCATGGGCGCCGCTGCCGTGCAGGAGCAGAAGGCCCGGACGCCCCCGCTCGCCCCAGGTGAGCATCTCGATATTGGCGCCCTCGACAGCGATCGTGCTGATTTCAGGCCGCTTGCCCATGGCATCGGCGAACCATTGCGGCGCGGGCGGAACGACGCCGCGAAATCGCGCAAGCGGCGCCTGCAGGTGCGGATCGTCCATGCGGCTGGGAGCGTCCTTGAAAGCGCGTCCGTGTCAACGGCGACGCGTTCATCGCCGCCGCCGCGCGCGCAAGTCAAGCGCTGTCGCAGAGGAGCAGCCCCGCACAAGCGGCTTGCCCGGCCGGATCGTGCTGATACAAGCGGAGGGACTTGTCGCGCGCCGTGAGGCGCGGATCAACGAGTGTCCCGCGTTGAGGCGGGCCGAGCAGCGCGAGGAGCCCCCATGGATTTTTCCCTTTCGGAACGCCAGCGTTATTGGCGCGATCGCGTCGCCGATTTCATGCAGAAACATGTCTACCCCGCCGTCGACACTTACAACGAGCAGATGAAGCCGGCGGACGGCAATCGCTGGATCGTCGTGCCGGTGCTCGAGGAACTCAAGAAGAAAGCCAAGGCCGAAGGCATCTGGAATCTGTTCTTGCCGCCGTCACGCGAGCACGATGACGGCGAATTCAAGGGCGCCGGCCTCACCAATCTCGAATATGCACTCTGCGCCGAAGAGATGGGCAAGGTGCAATTCGGCTCCGAGGTGTTCAATTGCTCGGCGCCCGATACCGGCAATATGGAAGTGCTGCATCGCTACGGCACGAAAGCCCAGAAGGAGAAATGGCTCAAGCCGCTGATGAACGGCGAAATCCGTTCGGCCTTTCTTATGACGGAACCCGATGTCGCGTCTTCCGATGCGACCAACATCGAGACGCAGATCAACCGCGACGGCGATCACTATGTCATCAACGGCCGCAAATGGTGGTCGTCCGGCGTCGGCGATCCGCGCTGCAAGATAGCAATCGTCATGGGCAAGACCGACAAAAATGCCGAGCGCCATCGCCAGCAATCGCAGATCCTGGTGCCGCTCGATGCCAAAGGCGTGAAGGTCGTGCGCATGCTGCCGGTTTTTGGCTTCGATGATGCGCCGCACGGTCATGCCGAAGTCATCCTCGACAATGTGCGCGTGCCGGCCGACAACCTCCTCCTCGGCGAGGGCCGCGGTTTCGAGATCGCGCAAGGGCGTCTCGGCCCGGGGCGCATCCACCATTGCATGCGTACGGTCGGGGTTGCCGAAGCGGCGCTCGAAAAGATGGTGAAGCGCCTGCAATCGCGCGTCGCCTTCGGCAAACGCATATCCGAACAATCGGTATGGGAGCAGCGCATCGGGGAGGCCCGCACCAACATCGAGATGACGCGGCTGCTTTGTCTCAAAGCCGCGGATATGATGGATAAGACCGGCAACAAGTCGGCGCAGCTCGAAATCGCGATGATCAAGGTCGCGGCGCCGAACATTGCGCTGAAGATCATCGACCAGGCGATCCAGGCGCATGGCGGCGGCGGCGTCACCACCGATTTCGGCTTGGCGAAATCGTATGCCGGCATCCGCACGCTGCGGCTCGCCGACGGTCCGGACGAAGTGCACAATCGTGCCATCGCCCGACTGGAGATGAAGCGCTACACCAATGCGGGTCCCGCGCTGCAATGAGCGAGGCCGGCGGCGCGACAGCCGCGGATTTCTTCTCCGGGACAAAGCCGGTCGAGGAGCGCCATCGTTTGGACGAGGCGCGTCTCGATGAATGGATGCGCGCCAACGTCGAGGACTATCGCGGTCCGCTGACCGTGTCGCAGTTCAAGGGCGGGCAGTCGAACCCGACGTACCGGCTGGATACGCCTGATCGCGCCTACGTGTTGCGGCGAAAACCGTTCGGCAAATTGCTGCCCTCGGCACATGCAGTCGATCGCGAATATCGCGTCATCACGGCGCTGGGGCGCACCGGTTTTCCCGTTGCGCGCAGCTATGGCCTCTGCACGGACGACAGCGTCATCGGCGCGGCATTCTATATCATGTCGATGGTCGAGGGCCGCATTTTCTGGGACGGCACGCTGCCGGGGATCGAGCCCGGCGAGCGCCGCGCCATCTACGAGTCCGAGATAAGGACGCTCGCGCGGCTGCACCAATACGATCCGGAAAAGATCGGGCTTTCCGATTACGGCAAATCGGGCAACTATTTCGCGCGCCAGATCGACCGCTGGACCAAACAATACCGCGCTTCGGAAACGCAGACGATCGAGCCGATGAACCGGCTGATCGAGTGGCTGCCAAAAACCGTGCCGACGCAGGACCGCGTATCGGTCGTGCACGGCGACTATCGCATCGATAACATGATTTTTCACCCCGACGCGCCGCAGGTCGCCGCCGTGCTCGATTGGGAATTGTCGACGCTCGGCGACCCGCTCGCCGATTTCACCTATGTTTTGATGAACTGGTCGATGCCGCATGAAGGCCGAAGCTCGCTCGGCGGCGTCGACGTCGCGAGCCTCGGCATCCCCACCCAGGAAGAGGTCGTGGCGATCTACTGCAAGGAAACCGGCCGGGGGGGCATCCCCGATCTCGACTGGTATTTTGCCTACAACCTGTTCCGGCTCTGCGGTATCGTGCAGGGCATTGCCGGTCGCGTCCGCGACGGCACCGCGGCGAGTGCGCGGGCGATGGAGCAGGCCTCGCGCGCCGTGCCGCTGGCGGAAGCTGCGTGGCGCCATGCCGTGCGGGCAGGCGCCTGAGCAGGCGGCTTGCTTCGTGGAATAATTGCCAGCAGCCGGCGTTCTCCTTGCATGACTTCTAAACTGCGGCCGGCTCGGCGGTAGCGCATGGACGAGATCGCCGCGATTCTGGAGCCGCACATACCGGGACTGCGCCGTTATGCCTGGGCCTTGTTGCGCGATCGCGAAGCCGCCGACGATCTTGTCCAGGATTGCCTCGAACACGCGCTTGCCGGCTGGCATATGCGCCGGCGCGACGGCAACCCGAAGGCGTGGCTCTTCACGATTTTGCGCAATCTCCACATTTCCGAGCTGCGCCGCCGCTCCCGCCGCGGCACGCGCGCCGATGTCGAAGAGGCCGATTCGGCCGAGGCCTTTCAGGATGCAGATCCGGAACGCCGGCTCATCTTCCGCGAGTGCCTGGCGGCGCTCGACTGCCTTTCCGAGGAACAGAAATCGATTCTGCTGCTCGTCGGTGTCGAAGACCTTTCTTATGCAGATATGGCCAAAGCTCTCGATATTCCCATTGGTACTGTCATGTCGCGTTTGAGCCGCGCGCGCGAACGGTTTCGTCAAGCCATGGAAACCGGATCGGCGCCGCAATTGCGGAGAGTCAAATGAGTGTCGACCAGCCCATCGGCGAGGACGACCTCAACGCGTTCGTCGACGGACGGCTTGGCCCCGAGCGTCACGCCCTGGTCAGCCGGTTTCTGAGCGAGAACCCGCAACTCGGCGAGCGCGTCGCAGCCGACATCGCCGTGCGCAACACATTGCGCGATAGCCTGCAATTCAAGGCGGCCGAGCCTATTCCGGCGCGTCTGCGTATCGCCAATCTCGCCGTGGAGCGCCACGCCTCGCGGCCGCACTGGCTGCGGGTCGCAGCGGCGGCGCTCTTGTTTGCGCTCGGTGGGCTCGGCGGCTGGTTTGCCCATGCGCGGTTTGCCGCGACCTCGGTGGCGCAGCGGGAGACGCGCGTCGCGGCCGAGGCGCTGAGTGCGCACCGGGTGTTTACCGCCGAGACTGTGCATCCGGTCGAAGTCGCCGCGGCGCAGGAAGCCCACCTCGTGCAATGGCTGTCGCGCCGGCTCAATCACCCGCTGAAGGCACCGGATCTGTCGGCGCAGGGCTTCCATCTCATGGGCGGGCGGCTGTTGCCGGCGGGGTCGGGGGCGGCCGCACAACTTATGTACCAGGACGACGGCGGCGCCCGCCTCACGCTCTATCTGCGCGCCGACGGAGAGGCCGGTACCGCCTTCCGCTTCGTCCAGGGCCAGAACGCCTCCGCCTTTACCTGGAGCGAGGATGGGTTCGGCTACGCCATCGCCGCGCAGGTCGATCGCACGCAATTGCTGAACATCGCCGAATCCGTTTATCAGCAGAGCAAAGTGAGCGAAGAACCGAAAAAGCCGCCGCCCACATAGAGCCGGACGCGCGGACGAAATCGAGACGGAGACGCAAACATGGTTCGTATGGATTCGCTGGTGGTGTGGGCGCCGCGCGTGCTCAGTATTGTGCGCATCATGGTGGCGCTGCTGTTCCTTGAGCATGGCACGCAAAAACTACTTGGTTTTCCCGCGGGCGGGACTCATCCGGCGTTGTTCACACTGCCCTGGTTCCAGGGCATCATCGAGCTCGTCGGCGGGTTGTTGCTGGCGATCGGACTGTTTACGCGGCCTGTCGCTTTCATACTGTCGGGCGACATGGCGGTTGCCTATTTCATGGCCCACGCGCCGCAAAACTTTTTTCCGATCACCAATCGCGGCGATGCGGCAATCCTTTATTGCTTCATCTTCTTCTACATCTTCTTCGCCGGCCCGGGGCCGTGGAGCCTCGACGCGATGTGGCGCGGCATGCCGGACGATCCCGCCTATCGACGCCGCATCTGACCTCAGGCCGCCTCGCCGAGCTCGGGCGCGGCGACGCTTCGCGCCCGCTGCCGCCGCCATTGCGACCATGAGGCGGTGAACGCGGTGATCGCCATGAAGCCGGCGGTGATCCCGAAAATCCACGCCGGCCGGCCGTGATCGAGGACGTAGCCGAAAATCACCGGACCGATCGCCGCGCCGATATTGAAGCCGGTCGTGACGATGCCGAACACGCGGCCGGCGGCGCCCTCCGGGACCGCCTCGCGCACCATCATGTCGCGCGAAGGCTGGATCAGGCCCGAGCAGAAGCCGGCGACCGAAAGGAGCGCGATGATCACGGCGCCGGGCAGGGAAAACACCGCGACCAACAGGACCAGGATCGCAGTCGCGACAAAGCCGATCGCCGCCACGCCGTTGTGATGCGCCGTCCGGTCGGCGATCATGCCGCCGGCGAGCACGCCGAGCGCGCTCGCAAACAGGAAGCCGCTCAGCGCCGCATTGGCGGCGGCGAGCGACATGCCCTGGCTGCCCTGCAGGCCCGCCCCGGCGAACGTGTTGATGCCGGTTGTCGACAGCGAGATCAGCGCGAAGAAGCCGGTCAGCGATAGCACGGCCGGCGTCAGTACCCGGACATTGAAGATCGATTCGGCCGGCTTCGCCGGTGTCGCCGGCGCCTTACGCGCATCGGCCGAGCGCCGCACGATGTCGACGATGAGCGGCGTCGCGACGAGGAAGGCGATGCAGCCGGTCACCGTCAGCGCGAAGCGCAACCCCACGAGTGCGGTGAGAAACAGCACCAAGACCGGGGCGATCGCCGAGCCGAAATAGCCGGCGAAGAGGTGGAACGAGAACACCCGCCCGATGCGCGAGGGCGAGATCGCGGCTGTCAGAATCGAGTAGTCGCAGGGGTGATAAACGGCGTTGGCAATGCCAACGAGCGAAGCGGCGATCAACAGGCAGGAATAGGTCGGGAACGCCGCAAACAGGAAATAGGCGAACCCGCCAAGACCCAAGCCGGCGACCAGGATGGAGCGCGCATCGAACCGGTCGACTGCAAAGCCCATCGGGGTCTGCAAGAGAACGGTGAAGACATTGAAAAGCGTAACCGCGACACCGAGCTCGATGTAGCCGACGTGAAGCTGATCCTTCAGCAGCGGAAACAGCGGCGGCAGCACCAGCATGTAGACATGGCTGGTGAAATGCGCCGCACTCACCTTCGCGGCGACCGCATATTCGGTGCGCTCGTCGCCCGACGCGGTGTCGCGCAAATCGGCCGTATGGCTGGTCATGGCGCTCTCTAGCCCGTCGCCGCTATGCTGACAAACCGAGCTTCGTCTTGTCAGCTATGCCGCAGCCGCACGCAGAATGGTGATTTCGTCTACGGCCCGTCGTAAGCTGCCGCCCCAACCGAAGAGGCGGATCGTGCCGCATATCGTCGTCGAATATTCGGCCAATCTCGACGCGGCGATGTCGATCGAAGCGTTGACGCGAGACGTGCATCGCGCCGTCCTGGCGACCGGCACATTCAAGCCCGGCGCGGTGCGTACACGCGCCGAGCGGCGCGACATTTTCGTGATCGCCGACGGCGATCCGCAGAACGCCTTCATCAACGTCATCGCCAGGATCGGACGCGGTCGCCCGCCCGAGAAACGCCGCGGCCTGGCCGAGGCGATCATGGCTGTGCTCGATCAGGAAACGGCAACGCTTGCCGCATCGCGCGGTCTGGCGCTGTCGGTCTATGTCGCGGAGATTGACGAAGACGGAGCGCTTCGCAAAAACAACCTGCACGCCTGCATGGAACAAAAGGCCGCACTGGGGAAGAGCGCCGAATGAACAAGCCCGCCGCGCCGAAAATTGCCGCCAACCTGTCGCGCGCGCGCAAACATTTGGCGCGATTCGAATCGGCGCCCGCCCTGCATCTGATCGGCGGGCAAGCCGTGCCCTCGCGTTCGGGCGAAACATTCGACTCGCTCGATCCGACCAGCAACGAGGTTCTCTGCCGCGTCGGTGCCGGTAATGCCGAGGACATCGATCGCGCCGCCATTGCCGCGGCGGCGGCCTTCGAGGTTTGGAGCCGCATCCCCGGCTCTCAGCGCCGCACTATCCTGCACGCAATCGCCGATAACATCGTCGCCCGGGCCGAGGAGATCGCGCTGATCGAGAGCAGCGATACCGGACAGCCGATCCGGTACATGTCGAAAGCGGCTTTGCGCGGCGCCGAGAATTTTCGCTTCTTCGCCGACCGCGCGCCCGAGGCGCGCGATGGCCTGTCGCTGCCGGACGAGCATCATCTCAATTACACGCTGCGCCAGCCAATCGGGCCCGTCGGCATCATCACGCCGTGGAACACGCCGTTCATGCTGTCGACGTGGAAGATCGCGCCGGCGCTCGCGGCGGGGTGCACCGTGGTGCACAAGCCGGCGGAGTGGAGCCCGCTCAGCGCCGTGCTCCTCGCCGAGATCGTCGACGAGACGATCCGCGCGCACGGGCTGCCCGCCGGAATCATCAATCTCGTGCATGGATTTGGCGAGACCGCCGGCAAGGCGCTGACCGAACACAAGCTCATCAAGGCGATCGCCTTTGTCGGCGAGACCACGACCGGCTCGCACATCATGCGGCAGGGCGCTGATACGCTGAAGCGCGTGCATTTCGAGCTCGGGGGCAAGAATCCCGTGATCGTCTTCGACGATGCCGATCTCGACCGCGCGCTCGATGCGGTGCTGTTCATGATCTACTCGCTGAATGGCGAGCGCTGCACCTCCTCCTCACGCGCGCTGGTGCAGCGCTCGATCTACGATTCATTCACTGCGCGTATCGCGGAGCGCGTGAAGCGGATCAGGGTCGGCCATCCGCTCGATCCCGATACCGAGATCGGACCCCTCATCCATCCGCGCCATGCCGAAAAGGTGCTGTCCTTCCCGCGTTATGCGCGCGAGGAGGGCGCCAAGATCGCCTGCGGCGGCGCCCGCGCCATGGACGGCGCCGGTAATTACGTCGAGCCGACGCTTTATCTCGACGCGACCACCGGGATGCGCATCGCCCAGGAGGAAATCTTTGGGCCTGTTCTGACGGTTATTCCTTTCGAGGATGAAGCCGAGGCGATCCGCATCGGCAACGACGTGCGCTACGGGCTCGCCGGTTACGTCTGGACGCGCGATCTTGGCCGCGCGCATCGCGTCGCCCGCGATCTCGAAGCCGGCATGATCTGGGTGAATTCGGAAAATGTGCGGCATTTGCCGACGCCGTTCGGCGGCATGAAATATTCCGGTCTCGGGCGCGACGGCGGCGACTATTCCTTCGACTTCTACATGGAGACGAAGAACGTCGCCGTCGCTTTCGACAGCCATTCGATCGCGCGCATCGGCGTCTAAAATGCGGGGAGAGTGATGCCGATACCGGCGCCGGTTCTGTATCCGCCTTTCAACATCGTGCGGCTGAGCCACATCGTGCTCACCGTCACCGATCTCGCGACATCTCGCGCCTTCTATGTCGACACGTTGGGCCTGCAGGTCACCGACGAGACGAGTGAGGCAATCTATTTGCGTGCCATGGAGGAACGGGGCCATCATTGCGTCGTACTGGAGCGCGGCGACCACGCCTTGGCGAAAAGCCTCAGCTTTAAAGTGTTCAGCGAGAGCGATCTCGACAAAGCCCGCGACTATTTCGCTTCACAGGGGATCGAGTGCGATTGGGTCGAGCGCCCCTATCAGGGGCGGACATTGCGCGCTATCGATCCTTTGGGCATGCCGATCGAGTTCTATTTCCGGATGCACAAGCTCCGCCCCATTCATCAGCAATACAAGCTTTATCGCGGCGTGAAGCCGTTGCGCATCGATCATTTCAATTGCTATTCTGACGACGTCGAAACGTCCGTTGCCTTCTACAACTCGCTCGGCTTCCGCATCACCGAATATACCGAGGCCGAAGACTCAGGTCAGCTCTGGGCGGTGTGGATGCATCGCAAGGGCGGCATCCACGACATCGCGTTTACCAGCGGCTATGGCCCGCGCCTGCATCACGTTGCCTTCTGGGTGCCGACGCCCTTGAACATCATCGATCTTCTCGATCTGATGTCGACGACAGGCTATCTCGCCAATATCGAGCGCGGGCCGGGGCGGCACGGCATTTCCAACGCATTCTTTCTCTATGTGCGCGATCCCGACGGGCACCGCATCGAAATCTATTGCTCGGACTACATGACCGTCGATCCCGATCTCGAGCCGATCAAATGGAGCTTGCGCGACCCGCAGCGCCAGACGCTGTGGGGCTCGCCGGCGCCGCGCTCCTGGTTCGAGGAGGGCAGCGTATTTCCCGGCGTCGAGCCGCGTCGGCCGAAGCTCGAGGCGTCGCCGATTATCGCGCCTTAATCATTTCCCCACCGCCACCGCGGCGGCTCACCCTTGAGCCAACAGACCCCGATCAGCAGAGCGCAGAGGACCGCGACATATAAGAGATAAGCGACGAGCATTTTCCGGGGTGGGAACAGGAGCGTGCCGGCTGCGAGCAGTGCGACGAAGGCGAACAACACCACCCAACCCTGCCAAGCTATCGGCAGACCCCATCCCCAACCGTATCGTTTCGCCGGGAACCAATAATCGATCTCGGAGAGCATCGCCGTCTCCTGACAATAGTTACGCGACCCATCTCCGGCCGGCCAACTCGGCTGGCGGATGCTTTCCTTGTTCCACCGGCTTCGCCGTGTAGAACGACGCCCGCTCCTTGCCGCGCAACGCATCGCGCGTGAACAGGATGAGGTGGTGCGCAACGAACGTCATGCCGAAAATGTCTTCGATGCGGCCGCGCGTCAGCGCGTGGCGCACGGCGGCCCAGAACACACGCCGATAATCGGCAAAGATACCGATGCGAACCGTGAGATTGAAACTGAGGATCAAACCGCGCCTGATGTTGCGCCAAGTCAGCTTCGCGCGCGCCGGCGTTTTGATGCGGTTCGCGTAAGTCGCCTCGATCTGGTGCCGGTAGCGCGCAAAGACGTGCTCGGGCGCATAGCAATAGGCGATCGTGCGTCGCCAGCTCGCCAGAACTTCGTCATGCGGACGCAAGAAGCGCACGTTCGACTCGAGATTGGGATCGTCGACAAGCCGGCCGGCTTTGGCGAGCCGATCCCAGAGCGGTGTCTTCGGCAGAGCCTGCAACAGGTTCATCGTCAGGATCGGAACCTGCGAGGCCTCGACGAAGTCGATCAGCCGCTTCTCCGACTCCGCCGTCTCGCTGTCGAGACCGAAGATGATTCCCGACGTTACCTCAAGCCCATAGGAATTCAGCGTGCGGATGCCTTCGAGCATCGGCACGGCGGCATTCTGTTCCTTGACGATGCCCTTTAGCGCCTCGAGTTCGGGCGTCTCGATCCCAACGAAGATCGTAATGAAGGCGGCCTGCCGCATCAGCTCCAAAATGTCGGGCTGCTTGGCTATGTTCAGCGTCGCTTCGCAGGCGAACTGAATGGGAAAACCATGCCGCCTCTGCCAGTCGACGAGATGCGGCAGCATCTCGCGCGCCGCCTTGCGGTTGCCGATGAAATTATCGTCGACGAAATAGACGACTGTCGGCGGGTTCGGCTGCGCGATCATCGCATCGAGTTCGCGGATGATCTGCTGCGGCGATTTCAGCCGCGGCTGGCGCCCATACAGCGCCGGAATGTCGCAGAACTCGCAGCGATACGGGCAGCCGCTGGAGAATTGGATCGACGCGAGGAGATAATGTTTCAACGCCACCTTCTCGTAAGCCGGGAGCGGGAAGTCAGCGAGCGGCAGGCGCTCGTTCGTTTCGAACCGGACCTGCTCTGCCGGCGCGTCAATGTTCGTATCCAGTAAAGCAATCAGTTCATCCGTCGCGTCGCCGAGTTCGCCGATATGCACGTAGTCGAAGGATGGATACATGTCCGGCGCGCCGGAGACCGAGGAGCCGCCGAGCACCGTCACCTTCCCGGCGGCTTTGGCGCGCGCGTGAATAGCGTTGATCTGCGGCGCCTGCACATGCATGCCGCTGACAAGCACGATGTCGGCCCAGGCGAAGTCAGCCGCTTTTGCCGGTGCGATATTCTCGTCGACGAAACGAACCTGCCAGCGCGGCGGCAGATAGGCGGCGATGACCAAGAGCCCCTGTGGCGGCATGAAAGCGCGCACATCGCCCATCAGCGCATAAGCGTGCTCGAACGTCGCGAAAGCCGGCGTGTAGGCAGGAAACACGCAGAGCACGCGGCGGACGTTCTTTACCGGAACCGGACAGTGCACTGATCGTCCTTGGCCGTTGCCTTGCCTCATGCGCAGCCACTCACTGCGCACGGCGCGTCAGGTTAAGGCACAGCCATTTGAAGGCAAGCGTAAGCAGGGCGGCGCACCTGGAACCTTGCCGGGTGCGCAGCATTGAAACCCGCGTTGCCAATCCCGATCTAAAACGTGCAACGGCAGGATTTTGCGATGGCGCATACTTCTTATTATGACCAGACGCTCAGCGCTGAGGCAAAGATCGCGCGGCTGCGCCGGCTTGCGTGGCTGATCGACGGCGCGTTCAAGCTGCCGGGCTCGCGCTTCCGCTTTGGCCTCAACTCGGTGATCGGCCTCACGCCGGCGGCGGGCGACGCGCTCTTGACCGCGATCTCCCTCTACATCGTCTACGAAGCGCGCCAGCTCGGCCTTCCCGCCTGGAAGATTGCCAAGATGCTGAAAAATGTCGCGGTCGAGGCGGCCGGCGGTGCCATTCCCGTCCTCGGCAACCTTTTCGATGTCGCCTTTAAGGCGAACCTTCGCAACCTCGCCATCCTCGAAGAGCATTTTGGGATTCGCTCGCCGGCTCGCACCCTGGACCTTCGCCCGAATTGATTTCGGCTTGGCCTACGGCTAAGCTTCCGCCGAAGCGATTGCGCCAGGGATTGGCAATGACCATTCACGTCCACCAATTGCCGTGCCTTGCCGACAATTACGGCGTGCTCGTCCACGATTCCGGAACCGGCGCGACGGCTGCCATCGATGTGCCGGATGCGGCACCGTATCTCGCGGCGCTCGAAGCCAATCACTGGAAGCTCAGCGACATCCTGCTGACGCATCACCATGCCGACCATGTGCAGGGCGTGCCGGCACTGAAGGCCAGGTTCCCTGACGCGCGCGTCGTCGGGCCGAAGAAGGAAAGGGCCCCCATCCCCGGCCTCGACCTGGAAATCGCCGAGGGAGATATCGTGAAAGTCGGCGGCATCGATGTTTCCGTGTTCGACACTCCAGGCCACACCGCCGGCCATATCGCCTATTACATCGAGAGTGATGATCTGCTCTTTGCCGGCGACACGTTGTTCGCGCTCGGCTGCGGGCGCGTGTTCGAAACGTCGATGGCGGTCATGTACCACTCGCTGATGAAGTTAGCAGCGCTTCCCGGCGAGACGCAGGTTTATTGCGGCCACGAATATACGCTGTCGAACGCCCGCTTTGCGCTGACTGTCGATCCTGACAACAATCTCCTCGCCGAGCGTGCTGCGGAAGTGGAAGAGATGCGCAAGCAGGGCAAACCGACGCTGCCGACGACCATCGCACTCGAGACCGCGACGAATCCTTTCCTGCGTGCCGAAGATCCCGACGTGCAGAAGGCGGTCGGGATGGAGGGCGCCGATCCGGTCGCGGTGTTTACCGAATTGCGCGAGCGCAAGAACAAATTCTAATCGGGTCCGCGCAGCCGATAGATTGCCGTGTGCAGGACGTGCGCCACCGGCCGCACGTCGCTTGCGATGACCAGCGCATCGAGATCGACGAAGCGGTGGCCTTTCTTCTCGTAATTGGCGGCGACTCGGGCGCGCACCGAAAGGCTCTCGCCGACATGCGCGAGCGACAAATTCCGGACCTTGCTGCCCACGTGAATCCACGGGCCCAGCACGACATTGTCCATCAGCGCGTTGTTGCAGAGCCGCAATATGCGGCCGGGATGGACGATGCGCTCGCGGCGATAGAGCGGCTCGGCTTCGCGCACGCCGCTGAGATACCACTCGGCATCTTCTTCGCTCATCTGGCGCGTGGCGGTGCCGAGCAAAGTTCCCGGCGCAAGCGACACCTCGTCGGCGGGCGGTCTTTCCTCGGGAAGCGGCACTACCGCGGGAGGCTCGATCGCGCGCGTCGATTCCTGACCGAGCCGCGCCGTCGCGTTCGCGCACAAAACGCCATCGCTCTCGACGCGAATGACCAGCGACTCGCCGTCTGAATCGGCGCTCACCCGCGCGATGCAACCGTCATAAACGGGCTTGGCGAAACGGCATTCGATCGTCCCGCGCTCGAGCCATTCGCGCCCCCAGACGTCGACCGGAACATGACAGGCATAGGCATAGACCTCGACGCCCGGGACAAGACCACCGCTGAATCCGAAGCGTCGCGCGACGTCGTCATCGTGAATCTTATTTTCGGATTCGCGCGAGAGGTTCTGCGCCTGGACTTCGTAATCCCCGGTCGAATCAATTCTGGTCATCACTCCCCCGCAGCGGGCGCAACCAATTGCCGCCATCCGATCCGAGCGTATTCGGGATTGAGACAGCCGAGGACGATTGCGTAAACGAGAAAGCCGAGCCCGCCTTCAAGGACGATGTGCATCACCAAGCCGACGCGGAAATTGCTCCAGGGCACGAGCATCAGCACGCCAACCATGATGGCTGCGGCGAGAAACACGCGCGCGGTGTTAGCCCAAGGCAGGGGAAAGTCGAATTTCCACCTGATATAGCCGAAGCAGAGTGCTGCGCCGATGGCGGAAGCAACGAGACATCCCTCGACCGCGCCGGCAAGTCCGCCGAGGCGAAGACCGATCCAGGAGCCGGCAATGACACAGACCGCTTCAACCACGTTGATCGCGATCCCGACGTCGATGCGTTCCATCAGGATCAGCACCTGATCGGCGAAGTGGATGCGGATGTTGCGAATGCCGCCGGCGATCGCGGCGAGCGGCAGGATCAGCATGGTTGCCTCCTGGAACGATCGCGAGACGGTGAGCTCGACGAAGGGCCCGGTGAGGAGGCAGAGACCCGCCGTCGCCGGAACGACGAGGGCGATCAGAAGCACGCCGCCCTGCGCCAGCTGGCGGAAAGCCTCGGCCCGGGACCCCGACGCGAAACTCTTTACCGCCAGCGGGAACGAGGCGGCCGAAACCAGCGTCGCGGCGACGCCGGTGAAGCGCTGTCCAAGTCCCCAACCGACGGCGACCAGGCCGAGCGCCGTGGCCCCCGCCGCGTGCTCGACGACGACGCGGATACCGTTGAGGCTGATCCAGCCGATTGCACCGGCGACAACGATGGGCAACCCAAAGCCGAGCGCATTGCGGATCACCTGGCGCGGCAGCGGCCAGCTCACGGGCGCGACATGCAGACGCCGCAACAGCCAGATCAGGGCCAGCGCCTGAGCGCTGGCATAGCCGATGAGTGCCCATTCGGGGGTCGGAGCAATGCCGATCACCGCCGCCAGCGCCAGGGCGAAGCCGGCCACCGGGCCGGCCGTCTGCCCGACCGTGTAGTCGAAGATTTGGTGCTCGGAACGGGCCCGCTCGCTGAGGTGCTGGGTGATGCAGCGGGTCACGGTGAAAGCGATCGCGGCAAAGACGAGAGGGATGCTCGGCTCGATGCGAAGCAGGATCAGGGCACCAAGTGCGACGACTGCCTGGATGAGCGAGGTTGCGGCGAGGACGGCCGATTCTGCCGCCCGATATCGTTGCCGCTCCTTTCCAGGCAGCAAGGCGAAGTAGCGCAGCGTGTATTGCGACCACCAGGATAATGAAAAAACGAAGGCGAGGTCCTGCGCCGCGAAAATGAAGGTCAAGATGCCGTAGAGGTCCGGCGCCATGAAATGCGTCCAGACCAGTGCCGCCACGAACTGCACGAACGGGCCGACCAGCTGTGCGGGCAAATACAGGAACGTATGGCGGATCAGCATGCGGTCTCGGGTACTCGGGGGCCGCTTCGTGCGGCGGGCGCCCCGGCTGGTACTATAATGAATCGTCGGGGCCCGGCTAAAATTCCGCAGAGCTCGGTAAAAACGTGACGCAAAGGACTGGTTTGCCGAGCCAAAAGCCGCTGAAGCTGCTGTTTTACCTTCCTTCCTTGGCGGGAGGCGGCGCCGAGCGCCTGTTGGCGCAGCTCGCCACAGCTCTGATGCGGCGCGGACATAACGTCACACTTGCCGTGGATACCGACAGCTTCGAAAACGCAGGCTTTCTCGATCCCGGTGTCCACCAGGTTCGGCTTGGACCCAATCATGTGTCGAATGTCCTGAGCTTGCATCGCCTCATGCGCGAGACGAGCCCGGATGCGAGCCTGTCGGCGCTCTGCGGACAAAACCTCAAGCACATGTTCGCGGCCATGCTTGCGGGGCGGCTGCGGCGCGCGGTGCAGTCCTATCACGGCTTCTTTGAAGGCGAGCCGCGGCTTCTATCGCGCGTCTCTTATCTGCTGACGCCCCTATCTTCGCGTCTGATGGCGAGGACGGTGTGTGTGTCTGATACGTTACGCGAAGAGCTGATATGCCGGTTCCGCGCCTCGCGAGAGCGGACGATCCGCATCTACAATGGTGTGCAAAAGAGTGCCGCGACGGGCGCGCCGGCACAGGCTCGCGACAAAGTGAAGCCCATCGTCCTCGCCTGCGGGCGTCTTACGCCCGACAAGAACTATCCCTTCCTCGTGCGCGCCTTTGCGCGCATGAAAGACAGGAACGCCCGCCTTGTGATCCTCGGAGAAGGAGCCGAGCGCGGCAGAATTGAAGCAGAGATCACGCGCCTCGCCCTCGAACGGCGCGTTTCTCTTCCCGGTTATGCGGATGCCGCGCCTTGGTACGAAAACGCATCCTGTTTCGCCATGACCTCGAGCCGTGAAACGTTCGGCCTCGTGATTGTCGAGGCGCTTGCCGCGGGATTGCCGGTAGTCACGACCGCAGCCGGCGGACCCGACGAGATTCTGGACCACGGCCGCTACGGACGCGTCGTCGAGCAAGGTGACGAGGCGGCTTTTGCCGAGGCGCTTGACGCGGCACTCGTCGATCCTGGGGATGCCGACATGCGGCTCGCCCGTGCACACGAATTCTCGATGGAGACATGCGCGGAGGCCTACGAAAAGCTGTTCTATGAGATCGCACCGCAATGATTGACCTGTCGCGACGGGGCTTGCTGAACGCCGTGGGCGCGCTGGCTTTTGCGCAGGTTGCAGGCGCACGCGCCGAAAATTATTGCACCGATGGACTTGCGGGACGGCCGCTGACGAGCAGCCGATCATTGCCATTGGGAAACATCAGCAAACGCGTGCAATGGGGAATCGCGATCGAGCAGCCCGGCCTTTACGATCCGGAGCTTGTGGCTGCCCTCCGCACGGAAGCGCCGCGATTCCTGGCGATCGCCAGCGGCCTCAAATTCGGCAACCTGCATCCGCTTTCGATGGCCTATCGCAGGAGCAACGGCGAATCGACGTGGGGCGAATGCGACGACACGGTCGCGCTCGCCAAAGCCTTGGGCGTGCCGATCCGCGGCGATTGCCTCGCCTGGAACGATTGGCTGCCGAACTGGGTGACGGAAATCGCGCGCAAGCGGCCGCGCGGCTGGCAGGATCAGCTGCGGCGCGATTTCGAAGCGCATTTCGACGGCGTCTTCGCGCACTTCCGCGAGATGAACCCGAACCCGCTGCGCTGGTGCGGCGTGGTCAACGAGCCGTTCAATCCGTGGGCGATGAACGGAGCCGAGCCGTCCTGGCGCGCCGGCGCATGGCTCGACGCATTCGGGTTCGAAGCCGATGGTATACCGCGCTACATCCACTCGGCATTCGCGCTCGGCGAGCGTCACAGAAGCGGCGAATGCGCGCTGTTCATCAACGAAGCCAATTGCGAGAACGATCGTTTCGGCCCAGCGATGCGGCCGGCTTATCTCAAGCTCGTCGATTCCCTGCAGAAAGCCGGCCGGCATGTCGACGCGGTCGGACTCGAATGCCATCTCGTGCCGCAATGGATGAGCGATCCCGGGCGCCCGGACTGGCGGCCTTTCGTGCAGTTCCTGCGCGATCTCGCCTCGCGCGGCGTCGAGATTTATCTGACCGAACTCGACGTCAACGATTGTAGCCTGCGTGGCGTCACTGCGCGCGACGCAGAGGTCGAGACTTACATGCGCTCGTTCGTCTCCGCGGCATTGGAAGTACCGGCGGTGACGATGCTCTCGAACTGGAATTTCTCCGACAAAGATTCATGGCTGCGCCAGAGCAATTCCGCCGGACGCGTCGGCATCGAAAGCTGGGCGAAATGTGTGCTGAGCCCCGAATGCCCCCGGCCTGCCCTATATGACGAGAGCATGAATCCGAAACGAGCGCGGCAAGGCCTGGCAGAGGCGCTCGGAGGCAGCCGGGCAGGGCGCTAGCGGCGAATTCGACCGCAAGGACCGGAGTGCGCCGGCGCTCCCTGCGCGTAGAGTGGCGGCAATCGGAATTCATGCGAAAAGGAGCAGATCATGACGAGCATGATCGCAGAACGCCCTCCAACCCCAAACTTCGCCACCGACGAAGCGCGCTGGCAGGCGGTCCTCGAGCGCAACCGGGTGGCGGACGGCAGCTTTTTCGTCTCGGTGCGTACGACCGGCGTTTATTGCCGCCCCTCCTGCGGCGCGCGTCGGGCGCGCCGCGAGAACGTCGCGTTTCATGCGAGCGCCGCGGATGCGGAGGCGGCGGGCTTTCGCGCCTGCCTGCGCTGCAAGCCGAATGTCGACCGTTCCGAGGATGCGCAGGCCAAGGCGGTGGCGCGTGCCTGCCGCGCCATCGAGGAGGCGGAAGAGCCGCCGACGCTGGAGGCGCTTGCCAAGATGGTCGGGCAGAGCCCGTGGCATTTTCACCGCGTGTTCAAATCGGTGACGGGGGTCACGCCGAAAGCCTATGCCGACGCGCATCGCGGCAAGCGCGTTCGCGACGAACTGAAACGCGCCGACACCGTCACGCAGGCGATCTATAGCGCCGGGTTCAATTCAAACGGCCGCTTCTATGCCGCATCCGACGATCTTCTCGGCATGACGCCGACACACTTCCGCAAAGGCGGCGCCGGCGCGACGATCCGCTTCGCGCTCGGGGAATGCTCGCTCGGCGCGATCTTGGTCGCGGCGACGGACAGAGGCGTTTGCGCAATCCGGCTCGGCGACGATCCGCAAACGCTCGTGCGCGCCTTCCAGGATGATTTCCCGAACGCGCAACTCGTCGGCGGCGATAAGGATTTCGAGCGCATCGTCGCGGCGGTGGTCGGCTTTGTCGAAGCTGCGCCAAGCGAATTCAAGTTGCCGCTCGACGTGCGCGGCACCGCCTTCCAGCAGCGCGTCTGGCAGGCCTTGCGCGAGATCCCCGCCGGAACGACTGCGACTTACAGCGAGATCGCGAAAAAGATCGGCGCGCCCGCCGCGGTCCGCGCGGTCGCCGGCGCCTGCGCGGCCAACCGGATCGCGGTGGCGATCCCCTGTCATCGCGTCGTGCGCACCGACGGTTCGCTCTCCGGTTATCGCTGGGGCGTCGAGCGTAAGCGCGCGCTGTTGCAGCGGGAGGCGAAAGGGAACGCCTGAGGAAAGCACCGCTTCGCGCGCGATGACGGCGGCGGGCGAGTGCGTTATACCTGCGTACATGCCGAAGCAGCCGCCCGACAAACAGGCACTCGACCGCGAGCTCGATTTCGAACTCGAGGAGACCTTTCCGGCAAGCGATCCGCTCGATGTGACGCGGCCGGCGCCGCATGGGAAAAAACCGCGCCAGGAAAAAGCGCGTATCGTCATGATCGTCACGTTTCCGTGGGACGCGCCGAAAGAAGAGGTGCACGCGCAAAGCCTCGCGCAGGCACGTGACCTCGCCACGCACGGCGAGTTCTTGTCCAAGCTCATCCTGCGCGATGCAGAGACGAAAATTTCAGGCGCGATTTATGTCTTCGCCGATCGCGCCGCCGCCGAACGCTGGCGCGAGGATTTGCGACGCAGACGCGGGAGCAATGTCGATGCGCGTATCTTTGAGGTGAACGAGGAGGCGTCGAAGCTGACGCGAGGGTAGTGCTCGAGCTCCCGTTACCTCCTGAAGACCTAAGAGTGCGCGTCGGTCCGTTCTCGGATGCCCCGCTGTTCGAGCGAAGCGGCAACGATATGGTGGCGGAAATTGTACAGCTCTGCGATCTCCAGCCGGATGCCGTGGTGTTGGAAGTCGGCTGCGGTTGCGGCCGGCTCGCGCGCGCTCTCGCGCGGTATCTGCGTCCTCAGGGCAATTATGACGGGTTCGATGTACACGAACCCATGATCGCATGGTGTCAGAACAATCTGCAGCCACACCTGTCGAATTTTCGTTTCATGCACGTTGACGTTTACTCGCCGGACCAGAATCCCGCGGGCTATATCAAAGCAAGTAAGTTTTCCTTTCCTTACCCGGATTGCACCTTCGACTCCCTCATCGTTTCTTCCGTATTCACTCACATGTTTCCGGAGGAGATCGAAAGGTATGTGTCAGAACTGGCGCGTGTATTGAAGCCGGGTGGCCGCGGTTTCCTTACGGCATTCCTTTTTGACGAAGCCGGACACGCTGCCGTTACGAGTGGCGCGACCATTTTCGACTTCCGTTATCCTATCGGACCTTGCCTGACGTTCGATCGCGAACATCCGGAACAAGGCGTCGCCTGTCAGAGAGATTGGCTGCTTGAGCTCCTCGATCGCCACGGATTGGAGGTCAAGCTGGTCCGAAACGGAACTTGGCGTTCGGTTCGCTCCTATAAGGTTTCGCAAGATTACATTACGGCGACGAAGCGCGGCGAGACGTTTCACCCACCCCCGACAATCCTTGCCACGACTTTCGCGGTATAATCCACCATCGGCACGATGCGCGCGTAATTCAATCGCGTCGGGCCGATGACGCCGAGCACGCCGACAATCCGGCGCTGCTCGTCATGGAACGGCGCGGCGATCATCGAGGAGCCCGAGAGCGAGAAGAGCTTGTTCTCGCTGCCGATGAAAATCCGCACCCCCTCGCCGCTTTCGGCGCGCGACAAGAGGTCGATCACTTCGGTCTTGGTCTCGAGATCGTTGAACAGAAGCCTTATGCGTTCCAGATCCTGCGCGGCGCTCAAATCTTCGAGCAGATTGCTCTGTCCGCGCACGATGAGCTGCGGCGAATTTCCGCCTAAGCCCGCCCAGCTCGCCAGCCCCGCATCGACCAGGCGCGCGGTGAGTTCATCCAATTCGGCCTGCGCGGCCTTGCGCGACGCCTCGATCTCGTCGCGCACTTCGGCCAGCGTGCGGCCGCGGATGCGTGCGTTCAGAAAATTCGCCGCCTCTTGCAATGCGGAGGGCGGCAGGTCGCGCGGCGTCGCGACAATCCGGTTCTCCACCGAGCCGTCTTCACCGACGAGGACGGCGAGCGCGCGCTCCGGCTCGAGCCGCACGAACTCGATCTGCTTTAACCGCGCATTCTCCTTGTTGGCGACGACGACGCTGGCGCCGCGCGTCAGCCCGGACAAGAGGCTGGTCGCTTCCGCGAGCACCCCCTCAAACGAGCGGTCGCGCGAGGCGGCGCGGACCTGCGCCTCGATGCGGGCGCGCTCGTCCTCGCTCAAGTCGCCGATCTGCAGGAGCGCATCGACGAAAAAGCGCAGGCCGATCTCGGTCGGCAAGCGGCCGGCGCTGGTGTGCGGGGCGTAGACCAGGCCGAGCTCTTCGAGGTCCTGCATGACGTTGCGGACGGAGGCCGGCGACAGCGTCATCGGCAGGATGCGCGAGAGGTGGCGCGAGCCGACCGGCTCGCCGCTGGCGAGGTAGGATTCGACGATACGGCGGAAAATCTCGCGCGAGCGCGCGTCGAGATTGGCGAGGCCGCTGAGCTCGGCTCGATTTGGCTCGGCTCGATTTGCCTCGATACGGGCGATCTCGCGAAATGGGTCAGGCGTCTGGGCCATGCGGGCCAAGATGGCGGTGCGGCCCCGGTGTGGCAAGCGAGGCGGCCGACCGGCTTGATCCAAGCCTATTGCGCTTCATTTCACGTCGGAGCAAAGGTCGGCCAACAGCCGGGGAGGAACGCGATGAGCGCAGTCGTACAGCCGAAAAGCGGCACTAAGAGCGCGCGGGCCCATTTCCAATGGGACGATCCCTTCCTCCTCGACGAGCAGCTGACCGACGACGAGCGGATGATCCGCGATACGGCGCGCGATTACGCGCAGGAGAAGCTGCTGCCGCGCGTCACCGAAGCCTTTCTCGAGGAGAAGACCGACCGCGCGATTTTCAACGAGATGGGCGCGCTTGGCCTGCTCGGCGTGACGATTCCCGAGGCTTACGGCGGCGCCGAGGCAAGCTATGTCGCCTACGGTTTGGTGGCCCGCGAAGTGGAGCGCGTCGATTCCGGCTACCGCTCGATGATGAGCGTGCAGTCCTCGCTCGTCATGTATCCGATCAACGCCTACGGCGACGAGACGCAGCGCAAAAAATATCTGCCGAAGCTCGCGTCCGGCGAATGGGTCGGCTGTTTCGGATTGACCGAGCCCGATGCCGGCTCCGATCCCGGCAGCATGCGCACCCGCGCTGAAAAAGTGTCCGACGGCTATCGTCTCACCGGCACGAAAATGTGGATTTCGAACGCGCCGATTGCCGACGTGTTCGTCGTCTGGGCGAAATCGTCCGCGCATAACGACGAGATCCGCGGCTTCGTTCTGGAGAAAGGCATGGCTGGCCTCTCCGCGCCGAAGATCGGCGGCAAGCTGTCGCTTCGCGCCTCCATCACCGGGGAGGTCGTGATGGACGGCGTCGTCGCGCCGGAGAGCGCGCTATTGCCGAACGTGTCGGGCCTCAAAGGCCCGTTCGGCTGCCTCAATCGCG
Source organism: Methylobacteriaceae bacterium (assembly GCA_019244955.1). GTDB lineage: Bacteria > Pseudomonadota > Alphaproteobacteria > Rhizobiales > Beijerinckiaceae > JAFASC01. The sequence goes on from JAFASC010000167.1 coordinate 23,645, forward strand.
CGCGCTACGGCATTTCCTGGGGCGCGATGGGCGCGGCTGAGGATTGCTGGCACCGCGCCCGTCAATACACGCTCGAGCGCAAGCAATTCGGCCGGCCGCTCGCGCAGACGCAGCTCGTGCAGAAGAAGCTCGCCGACATGCAGACCGAGATCGCGCTCGGCCTGCAAGGCTCATTGCGCGTCGGGCGGCTGTTCGACGAGGGCAAGATGGCGCCGGAAATGGTGTCGATCGTCAAGCGCAACAATTGCGGCAAGGCGCTCGACATCGCGCGCATGGCGCGCGACATGCACGGCGGCAACGGCATTCAGGCCGAGTATCACGTGATGCGTCACGTCTGTAATCTCGAGACGGTCAACACTTATGAAGGCACGCACGACGTGCACGCGCTGATTCTCGGTCGCGCGCAGACGGGCTTGCAGGCGTTTTTCTAACAGGCACGCATGTCATTCCCGCCAAGGCGGGAATCCAGGAGCAAGATCAGCACTGGGTTCCCGATCACGCTCACGCGTCTCGGGAATGACACTACCCCTTGATGAACACGTAAATGTCGACTTCGAGGCTCTGATCGTCCGAAGATTTCAGGTCGGTCAGATATTCCTCAACGAACATGTTCTGTGCCTCGATGTTTTTCTCATCGAGATACGCCGTGATCGCTTCGTATGTCGCATCGATATCGTCGTAGGCGCCGCGATGCTGGAACTTCATGGCCTTGCCCGACGGCGATGAGCCGATCTGGATGTCCTTCGTCAATTCGCTCTTGCCTTCCGGCGCCTTGTCGAGCGGGATCATCGCCTGGTAGCGGAAGCCGGCATCGTCGGTTTCGACAAACACGGTGAACGGATGGCCGGAGGCGGTAAGCCCGGCCTTGGTCATCTCGCTCTGAATCTGCGCCAGCGCGCCCGTTATGGCTTTGAAACCCTCATCCCATGTCGCGTTGCCGCGCATGAGGGCGACGGGACGTGCGGGCACTTCCACCATCTGCGCAGCGTCGACAGCGGATTCGTCCGGCGCCTGCTGGGCGGTCGAAGGCGCGGCGGGAGCCTGCGCGGCTGTCGGCGGAGATGCGTCCGGCGGCGTCGAAGGGGCGGGCGCCGCCGGACTTGCAGGCGGCGTTTGCGCGAATGCGCCCGCCGGTGCGAGCGCGAAACAGGCGGCGCAGAGGGCGCCAACCAGCGTGCCGCGCCGGAGCCGCGAGCTAACAAAGGTAGAAATCCTGCTCATTTGCCGCTCCGCATCGTCTCGCCTTCCCACGAGGGAAGCCGGCCGCCCCTGACGGACATAGTGGCGCTCACCGGTTTCGCCTATATGTGCGCGGGACTGGGACCCGAATATGACTGCGCTCGCCAATCGGCCGATTGTGAAGATGAACGGCATCGGCAATGCAATTGCCGTGCTCGACCTGCGCGGCTCGACTCATGTGGTGAGCGCGGCCGAGGCGCGGGCCATCAGTCGCGCGCCGGGGCTCGGCTTCGATCAGCTCATGGTCCTGCATGAGCCGACCAGCCGAGGCAGCGCCGCGCGGCTCGCGATCTACAATAACGACGGCTCGCTCTCGGACGCCTGCGGCAACGGCACGCGCTGCGTCGCCTATCTGCTCATGCGTGCAGGCGAGCGGGATGAGCTGCTGCTCGAAAGCGATGCCGGGCCGCTGCCGGTCACGCGTGAGGGCGAGCTCTCGTTCACCGTCGACATGGGCGCGCCGCGCTTCAGCTGGCGCGATATTCCGCTCTCGCATGCAGTGCCGAATACTGGAGAGGTTCGGCTCGACCCCCCTGTCGCAGGCGCGTCCGAACATCTCGCCGCGCTGAGCATGGGCAACCCGCACGCG